>NZ_JAGXJM010000037.1:0-110706 GCF_019091445.1 Streptomyces sp. GbtcB7 | reverse complement strand
CACGCTGTTGAGTTCTCAAGGAACGGACGCTTCCTTTGTACTCACCCTCTCGGGCTTTCCTCCGGGCGCTTCCCTTCTGTGTTTCCAACCTTACCAGATCCGTTTTCCGTTCCGTTTCCGGTCGAGAATTCATTTCCGGTGGCCGTTGGAGGGCCTTTGCCTATTCGATTGCCTTCCGGCTCTCTTTCGGCGAGTCCGACTTTATCAGAAGTTTTTGACCGGCCTTACCGGCCACTCAGTCCTGAATAATCGGGAGGTGCTTCTCGGGAATCGCATTCACAAGAAGCTGGCAGATACTAACTGCCACCGTCTGGACTTGTCCAGCTCTAGGCAACTGTTCGAATCTACCTCCCCATCGGCTCCGTGTCAACGGCTCCTGTGGGGCGAAGAGGAGACTAGCAGGTCAACGGGGATGAACGCACATCAGGCGGCCGTCGGAAGAGTCGCGCTGCGCTCGGACTCGTCGACGTCACCGGTGTCGCCGGCCCGTACCGCGCGACCGCCCAGGACATAGACGTACGTGAGGAAGGCCAGTTCAGCGGCGATTCCTATGCCGACGCGGGCCCAGGTGGGGAGACCGGACGGGGTGACGAAGCCTTCGATGGCGCCCGAGACGAAGAGGATCAGAGCCAGGCCGATCGCCATGCCGAGAGCGGCGCGGCCCTCTTCGGCGAGTGCCGTACGGCGCGAGCGGGGGCCCGGGTCTATCAGGGTCCATCCCAGTCGCAGACCGGTGCCCGCGGCTACGAAGACGGCGGTCAGTTCCAGGAGGCCGTGCGGAAGGATCAGGCCCAGGAAGGTGTCGAGGCGGCCCGCCGACGACATCAGGCCTATGCCCACGCCGAGGTTGAGCATGTTCTGGAAGAGGATCCAGAGAACCGGTAGCCCCAGGAAGATGCCCAGGACCAGGCACATCGCGGCGGCCTGGGCGTTGTTCGTCCAGACCTGGGCCGCGAAGGACGCGGCCGGGTGGCTCGAGTAGTAGGTCTCGTACTCGCCGCCGGGGCGTGTGAGCTGGCGCAGCTGGCTGGGGGCCGCGATCGAGGACTGGACCTCGGGGTGCGTGCCTATCCACCACCCCAGGACGACGCCGACCAGGGTCGACAGGAGCGCCGTGGGGACCCACCAGTGGCGTGAGCGGTATACCGCCGCCGGGAAACCCTGCGTGAGGAAGCGGGTGACATCGCGCCAGGAGGCGCGGCGGTTGCCTGTCACGGCACCACGCGCGCGTGCCACCAGTTGGCTCAGACGACCGGTGAGCTGCGGATCCGGCGCGCTGGACTGGATCAGGGAGAGGTGCGTGGCCGTACGTTGATACAAGGCGACGAGTTCGTCGGCCTCGGCTCCGGAGAGCCGGCGTTGGCGGCGCAGCAGGGCGTCGAGACGGTCCCACTCGGCGCGGTGGGCGGACACGAAGACGTCGAGGTCCATCGGTTCTGCTGCTCCTCGTCCTCTCGTACTGTGTGTCAGCTTGTCGTACTGCGGCGCGATGCGCCCTCAGCTTGGCAGACTGACCGTTCTCAGGGCAGGTCAGGGGAAGGACGGCGAGTGTGAGTGAGCTAGTGACGGGCGAGGCGGTGGCGCTGGAGCTGCGCCCCGCGAAACTGCCGAGCCGGGCGCTGGCCGTGCTGCTCGATCTGGCCGTGTCGATGACCGCCTATTTGATCGTCACCATCGGCCTGCTGGCCGCGACGGCGGCCTTGGACGATGCGGCGCGGATCGCTGTGTCGATCGCGAGTTTCGTTCTGCTGCTGGTGGGCGGCCCGATCGCGGTGGAGACGCTGAGTCACGGCCGCTCGCTGGGGAAGCTGGCCTTCGGGCTGCGGGTGGTGCGGGACGACGGAGGGCCGATCCGGTTCCGGCACGCGTTGGTGCGTGGTGCGATCGGTGTGGTCGAGATTCTGATGACGTTCGGGATCATCGCGTGCATCGCCTCGCTCGTGTCGGCTCGGGGGAGGCGGCTCGGTGACGTGTTCGCGGGGACCCTCGTCGTGCGGGAACGGATTCCCGTCGGACATACGGCCTTCGTTCCTCCGCCGCCGCCCTGGCTGGCGGGGCGGTTCTCCGGACTTGATCTGTCGGCCGTGCCGGACGGTCTGTGGCTGGCCATTCGTCAGTACCTGACGCGGATGCGGCAGCTGGACCCTCAGGTCGGCGGGGCGATGGCGGAACGGCTCGCGTCCGATCTGGCCGCCCGTACGGGGGCTCCGGCGCCGCAGGGGGTGCCGGCGGCCGCCTATCTGGCGGCCGTGGTGCAGGAACGGCAGGCGCGGGACGCTCGGCGGGCCTTCGGCGGCGGGAGCGCTCCGGCAGTGCCCGGGGGCCCGGGCGGGTTCGTCGCCGGGATGCCCGGCGCGGGCGGCGGCCCCGTCCTGGGGCAGCCAGGCGCGCACTCCTCTCCGCAGGCCTATCCGCAGGCGGGTGCCTCCTCGCCCGCTTCGGCGCGGGACCTCTATCCCTCGGCGTCCCCGGCCTCGGAGGGCCCGGCAGCGTCGGCGCAGCAGGCTCCGCCGCCCGCGGCATCTCGGGACGAGCCGGTCGAACGCCCGTCGACCGGGTTCGCGCCGCCCGCCTGAACCCGCCCCGAACGGTGTCCCGGCGTCGTCAGGCGAAGACCGACGGCGGGGATTCGAGGTGCTCGAGTTCCACGCCGGGCGCCGCCAGGACCACGTCTCCCGCGAGGTGTACGGAGTGCTGCTCCCCCGTGTCCAGGGCTGTGACCTGGTATTCGTCCACGGTCAGGGGGCCGTTGTCAGTGGCGTGTGTTTCTCTCGAGATCAAGGCCCAGGACTGGTCGACGGTGCGCGGGGCGAGGACCGGGTCGGTGAAGGCGACGAGGCGTACGCGGGTCGCGGAGGCATCGGGGGTGAGGCGCAGGAGGCGGGCGGTGGCGACGAGGAAGGCGGGGGATGTGCCGGTGAAGGCGTGGGCGCGGACATTGCCTTCGGTGGCCTCGGTGCCGGTGGGGTCGGTGCGGACCCAGGTCACGCCGTCGAGGGCGGCTCCACGGACCTGCCAGCTCGCGGCGTGCAGTTCGAGACGGATGGGGCGGCCGAGCTCGTCGAGGGCGAGGTCGACCGAGCCGGCATGGTCGCCGGAGGGGGTGGTCAGTTGCGAGACGTAGCGCCAGCCGGAGGGGCCGGGCGCGCAGTGGAAGTGTTCTTCGGCGAGGGGGGTGTGATCGTGCGGATCATGGAGCGAATATCGACCGCGGGGCATGGCGTTCAGGTCCTCATCGGGGACAGGCCCCCGCCACGGGGGGCGGGGGCCTGCTGACATCCGTACGCCGAGCCGTGGTACCGCTGCTCGGCGGGGTGCTCAGTAGCGGTAGTGGTCCGACTTGTACGGGCCCTCGACCTCTACGCCGATGTACGCGGCCTGCTCCGGGCGGAGCGTGGTGAGCTTGACGCCGAGGGCGTCGAGGTGGAGGCGGGCGACCTTCTCGTCGAGGTGCTTGGGCAGCACGTAGACGTCGGTCGGGTACTCGTCGGGCTTGGTGAACAGCTCGATCTGGGCCAGGGTCTGGTCCGCGAACGAGTTGGACATCACGAACGAGGGGTGGCCGGTGGCGTTGCCCAGGTTCAGCAGGCGGCCCTCGGACAGGACGATGATCACCTTGCCGTCGGGGAACTTCCAGGTGTGAACCTGCGGCTTGACCTCGTCCTTGACGATGCCCGGGATCTTCGCGAGGCCGGCCATGTCGATCTCGTTGTCGAAGTGACCGATGTTGCCGACGATCGCCTGGTGCTTCATCTTGGCCATGTCCGAGGCCATGATGATGTCCTTGTTGCCGGTCGTGGTGACGAAGATGTCGCCCTTGTCGACGACGTCGTCGAGGGTCGTGACCTGGTAGCCGTCCATCGCCGCCTGCAGGGCGCAGATCGGGTCGATCTCGGTGATGATCACCCGGGCGCCCTGGCCGCGCAGGGACTCCGCGCAGCCCTTGCCCACGTCGCCGTAGCCGAGGACGACTGCGGTCTTGCCACCGATGAGGACGTCGGTGGCGCGGTTGATGCCGTCGATCAGGGAGTGGCGGCAGCCGTACTTGTTGTCGAACTTCGACTTGGTGACGGCGTCGTTCACGTTGATCGCCGGGAACAGGAGGGTGCCGTCGCGGTGCATCTCGTAGAGACGGTGGACACCGGTCGTGGTCTCCTCGGTCACGCCGCGGATCTCCGAGGCGAGCTGGGTCCACTTCTGCGAGCCGTCGGTGATGGTGCGGTGCAGGAGTTCGAGGACGAAGCGGTGCTCCTCGGACTCGGCGGTGTCGACGGACGGGACCTTGCCGTCCTTCTCGTACTCGACGCCCTTGTGGACGAGGAGGGTGGCGTCACCGCCGTCGTCCAGGATCATGTTCGGGCCGCCGCTGGGGGTGTTCGGCCAGGTCAGAGCCTGCTCCGTGCACCACCAGTACTCCTCCAGGGTCTCGCCCTTCCAGGCGAAGACCGGGACGCCCTGCGGGTTGTCGGGCGTGCCGTTCGGGCCGACCGCGATGGCGGCGGCGGCGTGGTCCTGGGTGGAGAAGATGTTGCAGGAGGCCCAGCGGACCTCGGCGCCGAGGGCGACGAGGGTCTCGATGAGGACGGCGGTCTGCACCGTCATGTGCAGGGAGCCGGTGACGCGGGCGCCCGCGAGGGGCTGCGTGGCGGCGTACTCCTTGCGGATCGACATCAGGCCGGGCATCTCGTGCTCAGCGAGGGTGATCTCCTTGCGGCCGAACTCGGCCAGGGAGAGGTCGGCGACCTTGAAGTCCTGTCGGTTGTCGACAGTCGTCATTGCGAGCTGCTCCTCGGGGTCTGGATTGGGGCGAGGTGGATACGGCTGTCTGCGCGGCGCGGGGCATACGCATGCCCGAGCAGGGCACGGACGTGCCCCGCAGCAGGGCACAGGTGTGCCTAGTGCGCGCAGCGCAGTCCGTCGGAGGCCCTCTCTCCCTCGGCCGGTCCGCGGTGGGACCGCCCGACCGCCATCAGCAGCGACGTCTGGCTCAGCCACCAAGCTACACCGGTCGCCCCGGGCCGCCCCAGTCCGGCTCCGGCCAACGGTCGTTCCGGACAAGGTGTGCGGCTCGTCTTCGGGCGGGTGAGTCCAGGGGGTCAGTGCGGGGTGGGTCAGTGCCGGTGGGTTCAGTGCTCGGAAGGTGTCTGGGCGGGGCCCCCGGGGGTCGCTTCGGGGTTCGGGCCCTTCGCGGCCTCCGCCTCGCTGTAGATGTCCGGTTCCAGGTAGATCACGCGGGCGATCGGGACGGCGGCGCGGATGCGGGACTCGGCGGCGTTGATCGCGGTGGCGACCTCGGCGG
Source organism: Streptomyces sp. GbtcB7 (assembly GCF_019091445.1). Lineage (NCBI taxonomy): Bacteria > Bacillati > Actinomycetota > Actinomycetes > Kitasatosporales > Streptomycetaceae > Streptomyces > Streptomyces sp. GbtcB7. The sequence continues at coordinate 105,407 of NZ_JAGXJM010000037.1, read as the reverse complement.
CCGTGTCGTCGTGCTGGACGGCGATCTTCGCGGCGACCAGCAGCTCCTCCGGGCCGAGGTGGAGCGTGCGCATGTGGATGATGCCGGTGACCGTGTGGCCGTCGACGATGGAGGCCTCGATCTTCTTGACCTCTTCGACGCCCGCGGCCTCGCCCAGCAGGAGGGACTTGGTCTCGGCGGCGAGAACCAGCGCGATCAGGATGAGCAGGATGCCGATGCAGAGCGTGCCGATGCCGTCCCAGACGCCGTCGTCCGTGAGCAGGGCGAGGCCGACGCCGCCGAGGGCGAGGACCAGACCGATGAGTGCGCCGAAGTCCTCCAGGAGGACGACCGGCAGCTCGGGGGCCTTGGCGCGGCGGATGAACTGCGACCAGGAGTGCGTGCCCCGCAGTTCGTTGGACTCCTTGATGGCCGTACGGAAGGAGAAGCCCTCGGCGATGATCGCGAACACCAGGACGCCCACCGGCCAGTACCAGTGCTCGATCTGGTGCGGGTGCTTGATCTTCTCGTAGCCCTCGTAGACGGCGAACATGCCGCCGACCGAGAACAGGACGATCGAGACGAGGAAGGCGTAGATGTAGCGCTCGCGGCCGTAGCCGAAGGGGTGCTGGGGGGTCGCCTCGCGCTGGGCCTTCTTGCCACCGATCAGGAGCAGGGCCTGATTGCCGGAGTCGGCGAGCGAGTGGACGCCCTCGGCGAGCATCGAGGACGAGCCGCTGAAGGCGAACGCCACGAACTTCGATGCCGCGATCGCGAGGTTGGCGCCGAGTGCCGCCACGATCGCCCTGGTGCCGCCTGAAGCGCTCATGTGCTCCTGCTGTCCCTTCGTACGCCGTCCGGGCCCCGTTCGTACGCTCGTACGCCGGTCCGGGCTTTGCCCGCCCTTTGCGGTGGGCCATTGTTGCAGCCCGGTCCGACGGCGGTACGTCTGGCCGCCACAGTCGCCTCGTCAGGCCACCACTGTCGCACGGAAGATCGTGCCGGACCCGGACACCTCTGCCTTTTTGCCCGCCGGTACGAAGACCGACTCGCCGGGGGCGAGCGTGATGCCGTCGGCGTGTACGGAACCCGACGTGCAGAGCAGGATCTGCGGGGTGTCACGCGTGAGGTCGTGCGGGGCGGCGCCCTCCGCGAGGGCGTACCGGGAGAGGCGGAACTCGTCGATGGGGGTCGCGTAGACCTCCTCGCCGTCGGGGGACGCCTCCGGGCGCAGGACGCCGGGGTCGCTCGCCTCGAAGCGGACGACGCGCAGGAGTTCGGGGACGTCGACGTGCTTGGGGGTCAGGCCGCAGCGCAGGACGTTGTCGCTGTTGGCCATGATTTCGACGCCGAGGCCGTTCAGATAGGCGTGCGGGACGCCGGCGCCGAGGAACAACGCCTCGCCGGGCTGGAGCTGGACGTAGTTGAGGAGCATCGCGGCGATCACGCCGGGGTCGCCCGGGTAGTGGTGGGCGATGTCGGCGTAGGGGGCGTAGGCGCCGCCGAGACGGGCGCAGGCGGCCGCGGCCTCGGTGACCGTGTGGGCCATGTCGTCGGGGTCCGCGCTCAGCACCGCCGTCAGGACCTCGCGCAGCGCCGCGTCCTCCGGGTGGGCGTGCAGGAGGTCGACGTACGGCTTGAGGGAGTCGACGTCCAGGCCGGCGAGCAGTTCGGCGGTCTCGTCGGGGCTGCGGAAGCCGCACAGGCCGTCGAACTCGGTGAGGGCGCAGATCAGTTCGGGCTTGTGGTTGGCGTCCTTGTAGTTGCGGTGCGAGGCGGTTATCGGGATGCCGCGGCGCTCCTCGTCCTCGTACCCCTCCTTCGCCTGTTCGAGGTTGGGGTGCACCTGGAGGGAGAGGGGCGCGCCCGCGGCGAGGATCTTGAGCAGGAACGGAAGGCGGGGGCCGAACTTGGCGACGGCCGCGCGGCCGAGTTCCTTCTCGGGGTCCTCGCCGATGACCTCGTCGAGGGGACCGCGCGCCGTGCGGGAGGGCGCGCCCGGGTGGGCGCCCATCCACATCTCCGCCTGCGGTTCACCGGTCGGCTCGACGCCGAGCAGCCGCGGGATGGCGGTGGTCGAGCCCCAGGCGTAGGGGCGGACGGTGTTGTCGAGGCGGTCCATGTGTGTCGTTCTCTCCGTACGTGCGCTGCGCTGGTCAAGAGTCCCGGGTCGGCCGAGGCCGACCCGGGATGCCTGGCTACAAGATCAGGCCCCTGAAGCGAGCGCCAGGTAAACGGCGGCGAAATCCGTGACGGCGATCAGTTCCGCGAGGGTCTCCAGTTCGGGGCCCTCCTCCGGTTCGAGCTCGCTGAGAGCGGTGTCGTGGCTGAGGGCGAGCTCGCGAGCGGCCGGGGCGGCGGTGAGGCCACCGGACGGGCGGTCGCGCAGGAGCACCACGCGCACGTGCAGGGCCTGGGCCTCCGCCACGCGGTCGCGGAAGAAGTCGTCGGGGTCGGCGCCGGCGGCGAGTGCGCCCGAGAGCAGCACGCTGTGGGCGGCGAGCGCCTCGGGGAGTTCCGCGGTGAGGGCGGGGCGGCCGGCCAGTTCCGCGAGCGCGGCGGTGAAGCGGCGGCCCGCGGGGCCCGCGGAGGTGCCTTCCGTCCAGATCACCGGGAGTGCTTCTGCGAGCTCGGCGGCGAGCGTCTTGGCCGGGTTGCTGTAGGGCGCGATGGCCGGGCCGCAGCGTTCGGCGACACGGTCGAGGCGGTCGGCGACCTTCTCCAGCGCCTCGGGCGGGGCGGAGACCAGGCCGGTGCGGTCCAGCAGCGCGAGCAACGGGGTGAGCAGGGCCCACAGGACGCCGGGGGCGGAGGCAGCGAGGGGTTCGGTCGGCTCGTACGGGGCGGTCGCCATCGGTACGAACAGGCCGTGCGTGCCCTGCACCTCCTCCACGATCGGGGTGCCGGCGGGGGCCACCGCTACGACGGAGCAGCCGCGCCGGTACGCCTGCTCGACCAGGAGTTCGAGGCCTGGTTCGCTGCCGTCGGGAGTGGCGATCAGCAGGAGGTCCACCGGGCCCGCCCAGCCGGGCAGTTCCCAGCGGAGGGCGCCGGACGCGGGGGCGACGCCGGTGGGGGTGAGCCGGGTGATGGGGCAGCTGGCTCCGGCGAGGGTGCCGAGCAGTTCGGCGACGCCGGTGGCGGCCAGGCCGGGGCCGGCGATCAGGACGGCGCGTGGGCGGCCGTCCGGCTTCAGTTCCGCGATTCCGGCTTCCGCGGCGTGCCGCACTGCGGTACGCACACGGGCGCCCGCCTCCGCGGCGCCCCGGAGCAGCTCGCGACGGTCGGCGCGGGCGAGCGCCTCTGGGTCGTCGAGCAGCGATTCGTCGAGCATGGGTCGGCAGCCTCCCGATCGCCGGTGTGTTGCCTCTGTCGCCTTTTTCGCCTGTGTGGTGGGTGTCGCCGGTGGGGGTGTTACCCGGGGCGGCGGGCCTCGTCGACGAGGAGTACGGGGATGCCGTCGCGGACGGGGTAGGCGAGGCCGCAGTCCTGGCCCGTGCAGAGCAACTCGCTCTCCTGCTCCTTGAGCGGGGCGTGGCAGGCCGGGCAGGCGAGGATCTCCAGGAGGCCGGCTTCGAGCGGCATGGGGTGTCCTTTCGAACGGGGTGGATGCGGCCTGGTCAGCGTACCGCTGTGGGGGGTGGGGTGCCGGGGTGTGTGGACGTGGTGATTTCGCCCCCGCCGCCCCTACCCGACCCATCCCCAGGGGCTCCGCCCCCTCACCCCCGCCAGGGGCTCCGCCCCCGGACCCCCGCATCGCCCGAAGGGCTCGTCCTCAAACGCCGGACAGGCTGAGTGATACGGGCCGGGGTGGGTGGACCTGGGGGTGGGTGGGATGGACAGAGTGGGCGGGGTACGGCCTTCGGGACGGCTGAGGGGGTGGGCCTGGGGTGGGTGGGGTCTGGTTTTCGGTACCGGCCCCGGCCTCGCAACGCCGTGCGGACCGAGGCTTTTAGGGGCGCGAGGAACTGCGCGACCAGCCCCCACCCACCCCGCAGCCGAACAACCGCCGGACGGAAACAGCACCCCGGGAGGGGGTCAGCCCCTGATGATGTGCAGGATCTCGTCCCGTAGCTTCGCCATCGTCGGCTCGTCCTTCGCCTCGGCGTTCAGGCGGAGGAGGGGCTCCGTGTTGGAGGGGCGGACGTTGAACCACGAGTCGTCCAAGGTGACGGTCAGACCGTCGAGCTCGTCGATGGTGACACCCTCGCGACCCTCGTACGCGGCCTTGATCGCGGCGAGGCGGGCCGCCTGGTCGTCGACCGTGGAGTTGATCTCGCCGGAGCCGACGTAGCGGTCGTACTCGGCGACGAGCTGGGAGAGCGGGCCGTCCTGGCCGCCGAGGGCGGCGAGGACGTGCAGGGCGGCCAGCATGCCCGTGTCCGCGTTCCAGAAGTCGCGGAAGTAGTAGTGCGCGGAGTGCTCGCCGCCGAAGATCGCGCCGGAGCGGGCCATCTCGGCCTTGATGAAGGAGTGGCCGACGCGGGTGCGGACCGGGGTGCCGCCGTGCTCGCGGACGACCTCGGGCACCGACCAGGAGGTGATGAGGTTGTGGATGACCGTGCCGCCGCCGTGCTTGCCGAGTTCGCGGGCGGCGACCAGGGCGGTGATCGCGGACGGGGAGACCGGGTCGCCGTTCTCGTCGACGACGAAGCAGCGGTCCGCGTCGCCGTCGAAGGCGATGCCGATGTCGGCGCTCTCCTCGCGCACGCGCTGCTGGAGGTCCACGATGTTCGCCGGGTCCAGCGGGTTCGCCTCGTGGTTGGGGAACGTGCCGTCCAGTTCGAAGTACATGGGTACGAGGTCGAGGGGGAGGCCCGCGAAGACGGTCGGCACCGTGTGCCCGCCCATGCCGTTGCCCGCGTCGACCACGACCTTCAGGGGGCGGATGTCGGTCAGGTCGACGAGCGAGCGGAGGTACGCCGAGTAGTCCTCCAACGTGTCACGCTGCGTGATCGTTCCCGACGTCGCGTCGGAAGCCGGGAGGCCCGAGTCGAGCCAGGACTCGACGAGTTCGCGGATCTCGGCCAGGCCGGTGTCCTGGCCGACCGGGGCGGCGCCCGCGCGGCACATCTTGATGCCGTTGTACTGGGCGGGGTTGTGCGAGGCCGTGAACATGGCGCCCGGCAGGTTGAACGCACCGGACGCGTAGTACAGCTGGTCGGTGGAGCACAGGCCGATTTCGGTCACGTCGACACCGCGTGCCGACGCCCCGCGGGCGAAGGCGCGCGACAGGCCGGGCGACGAGGGCCGCATGTCGTGCCCGATCACGATGGCGTCCGCTCCGGTCACCTGGACGAAGGCCGCCCCGAACAGCTCGGCCATCGACTCGTCCCACTGGTCCGGGACCACCCCGCGTACGTCGTACGCCTTCACGAGCTGCGACAGATCAGCAGTCACGGCCAACCTTCCAGAAGTCCACTTCGGTCGCCCCAAACTACCCGTACCGGCTGACAGCCCGCCGTGAAGGGGCCGATCGGACGCTCACCCGTCATCTGAGAGCCCCAACCGTCACCCGGGGGTAACGCACGGGGCGGATCCGGCCGTCAGGGCAGCATCCGGTCGAGGACCGGTGAGCTCTGGCCCAGCACGATCCGACACATGATCAACAGCAGCCCGGCGCTCCACGGGAGCACTTTGCGCAGCAGGTCGCCCTCACGGCCCGCGAGCCCGACCGCCGCGCACGCGGTGGTCCGGTTCCGCGGCGAGATCATCTTGCCGAGCACTCCGCCCGAACTGTTGGCGGCGGCGAGCAGTTCGGGAGACGGCCCCGACTCGTGGGCCGCGCTGACCTGGAGGGCGCCGAAAGGGCGTTCGCCGAGGTGTCGGAGCCGGACACCGCCACGCCGAAGCAGCCCAGACGGGTGACAAGAAGGCGAGGGCCGGCATGGACGTCACGGTCAGGATCGCGAACCTCAACTCGCGTACCGTCGCCGCCCATTCCTCGACCGCCACGCGCGCGTGCACCCCGAGTACGACGGCCGTGCACAGTCCGGCGAGCAGGACGAGGGTGCCGCCGGTCGACACGAGCGGGAGCGTGAGGACACTGCCCCCGACCGGCTTGCCCTCGGGGGTGACGACGTCCTGCGTACGCCGGTCAGGACCGCGGCTCGTACGGGCTCGGCGGCGGGCCTGCGCGCGTGCGGTACGGCGACCAGGGCGGCGGCGCCCGCCAAGGGCGCGCCGATGTCGGCGAGTTGCGCGGAGACGTAGTTCGAGGCGGCGAACTGGGCGGCGGCGAAGGCGACTCCGCACACCAGGGCGGGCACCCAGGTCTTGCGCAACCCGCGCCGGCCGTCGGCCAGTCCGACGAGTGCAAGGGGCACGACGAGGGCCGGCAGCGGGGCCTGACGGCCCACTACGAAGGCGACGGAATCCAGTGGCAGGCCGGTGACTTGGGCGAGTGTGACGACCGGTGTGCCCATCGCGCCGAAGGCGACCGGCGCGGTGTTGGCGACGAGCGCCACCACGGCCGCGCGCACGGGGTCGAAGCCGAGCGCGACCAGCATCACCGAGCAGATCGCGCCGGGCGCGCCGAAGCCCGCGAGGGCTTCCAGGAGCGCGCCGAAGCAGAAGGCGACGACGAGTGCCTGGATGCGCGGATCGTCGGACAGCCGCCCGAACGAGCGGCGCAGGACGTCGAAGTGCCGGGCGCGGACGGTCATCCGGTACACCCACAGGACGTTGACGACGATCCACAGGATGGGGAAGAGGCTGAAAACGGCCCCGTGGGCGGCGCTGGAGAGTGTCTGGCCGACCGGCATGCGGTAGGCGAGCCAGGCGACCAGCGAGGCGGCCAGGAGGCCGATGAGCCCGGCCCGGTGCGCCTTCATGCGGACACCGGCGAGCAGGACGAGGACGATCACGAGGGGCAGGGGCGCGACTAGGGCCTGTCCGGCGGATCAGGTCGGAGGGAAGCGACGGTGCCTTACCGGCACTGGTGAGTGGGGCTTGGTGCGTGCGGCTGCAAGGCGGAGGAGGGCGTCGACGCGATGGGGGTCCCCCCTGCTCGAAGCAGCTTGGGGCAGGGCGTGCCAAGCCCCGCGTCTGCGGCATGATCCGCCGGACAGGCCCTGGGGTGGAGAGGCCGAGCGAGTAGTCGGCCACGGGTTCCAGTTCCTGGACGGAGACGGGCGCCTCCCGGGATTCCACCGCGCGGGGGTTTCCGCGATGCGGAAAGCGTTTTCTCACGGGTGAGGAAATCGCCGCGTCCGCGACAAGCCCTCGTCAACGGGCGTGCACGACTCGGTGGAGCCGAGAGAGGAAGCTCGGGGGCGACCCTGGATACGGAGGGGGCGGACGCTCAGTTGTCCGGCGAGCGCAGCACCCGTAGGTGGCCGCGGCGCGCGACCTCCATCGGGTCCGCCGAGCGGGCGCCGCCACCGGCCTCGGCGGCGCGCTGCTGCGGCCTGGCCGCCTCGCGCACCGCGTTCGCGAGCGCTTCCAGATCGTCACCGCTGGGGCGGGAGGGAGCGGAGGCGTCGGCGAGCCGGACGACCTCCCAGCCGCGCGGCGCGGTGAGGCGCTCGGAGTGCTCGGCGCACAGGTCGTAGCAGTGGGGCTCGGCGTAGGTGGCGAGCGGGCCGAGGACCGCGGTCGAGTCGGCGTAGACGTACGTCAGCGTCGCGACGGCGGGACGGCCGCAAGCGGTTCGCGAACAGCGACGTACAGGGCTCACGACGTTGGACGGTACCGCACTCTTGAGCGGGCCGCGACGACTCTCCCCCAGGTCACCCCACCGTGTCGTGCTGTGAGTCCGCCCACACAAGCCTTCGGACCACCCGTCCTGACCTGGGGCGACATCCCGCGACGAGATGCCGAACAGACCTGAATCCGGTCACCACTTGGTGCAAACCACGTCAATTGCCATGTGAGCGACGGTCCCGGAGGGATACGGAATCGAGCCCAAGCTTGGCTGGAATGGTCATCCTGCGACATCCGGAACATGCGCCGGGCTTCCTGCCCCGGGCCGCGGGCAGCCGCGTGGGGGCCGGGCACGCGCACCTCGTGGGGACTACTCTTCGTCAGTGATGGACACCCCCGTACCGCCCACCGCCGCCGCACCCGGGCCCCGCCGTCGTGATCGCCACGGAAGGGGCATGCGCGGCCCCGTCGCGCCGCCCCAGGTGCCGCTCGCCGCGAGCCGCGCCGAGGTCTTCGCGGACCTGGTGCAGGACTCCGTGGAGCGGCTGGAGCGGCGCTGGCCCCAACTCGCCGACATCGACTTCATGGTCCTCGAAGTGCCCCGCCTCGACGGCTCCGGCGAGGGCTGGAGCGACGAGGCGGTGCCCCTGGGGGGCACGATCCCGGCGCACGAGGGCCATCCCGCGCGCGTGGTCGTCTACCGTCGCCCGGTCGAGATCCGCACCAAGGGCCGCGACGAGCGCGCGGCGCTGGTGCACGAGGTCGTCGTGGAGCAGGTCGCGGAGCTGCTGGGACTGACACCGGAGACGGTGGACCCGCGCTACGGCGAGGACTGAGGCCCGCCCGAGCAGTACCGGGAGCACGGCCACGGCGCCACCGGGTCCCCCTCGAGGACCCGGCGGATCACCCCTACGGGATCACTTCTTCAGCAGCACCGACAGATCCTGGTCCGCCTCCGGCACCGCCACCGTCCCGCGGTCGTCCGGGAGGGTCTGGATCGTGAACCCGGGGACGCCCTCCTGGGTGGAGGCGAGGGTCCTGGAGGCGTAGACGGGGCCTCCGGAGACGGGCTCGACCGTCAGGGCGTACGTCCCCTTGAGACCGGCCGGGACCGGTGCGTCGACGTCCTGGGTCGTACCGCCCTTGATCGTGTACGTCTTCGTCACCGCCGTACCGCCCTCGCTGCCGGCGGACGCGGTGACCTTGACCTGGGCGCTCTGGCCGGGGGCGGACAGGGCGAGCGTGGTCCCCTTGGAGCTGTTGTCGGCGACCGTCGCGCGCGCGCCGACCGGGCTGGTGGCCGGGATGAACGCCATCTCCTGCTTGCTGCCCTTGCCGCGCACCACCTGCAGGGCCGCGACGACCGGCGCCGAGGTTCCGGTGGAGGTGAGCACCAGGGAGCCCGCCTCGCCGCGCGTGACGTCACCGAGGTCGGCCGCCGCGGTCATGCCGGCCTTCACGTGCAGCGTCTCGTTCCCGGCCGGCGTGATCAGGCCCGAGGGCGAGGCGAGGCGGACCTTCAGGTCGGCGTCCTGGTCGCCGGGCGCGAAGGCGACCAGCCGCACGGCCGTGGCGTCCTTGGGGATGCCCGGCATGACGAGGCTGCCCGCCGGGTCTCTGGAGGCGGCCAGCCAGTCCCCGCCGATCTTGTCGTCCAGGGCCTGGACAGCGGCGCCGACGCGGCCGCTGCGGACGGTCACGTGGACGGTGAGGTCGGTCTGCTGCCCGCTCGCGAGCGTGCTCAGCAGGATCGGCTCGCTGGCGTGCGGCTGGACCGTGATGCCCTCGCCCACCGTGGACTTGAGGGTGCCGTCCTTGCCGTACAGCTCGACGTCGACGACGGCCGCCGAGTCGTCGGGGTTGGTCAAGTGCACATAGTCGGTGCGGCCGGTGGCGGTGCTGACGCCCGGGAACCAGAACTCGGTGTCCGGAGCGGTGCAGTTGGTGCCGAGCAGACCGCGGCCGGTGCCCGCGGCGACCGCGGTGGTCTCCTGGACGGTCCAGCCGGGCGCGAACTTGCCCTCGGCGGTGCCGACGAGGGCGGGCGGCTCGGCTCCGGAGCCGTCACCGGTGGCCGGCTTGCCGGGCTCGGCCGGCTTCAGGGCGGGCTTCACGGTCTTCTTGCCCGTCTTCTTGCCGCTCGCGGAGTCCGCCGACTCCACGACCGCGGCCTGCAGTTCGGCCTTGCCGCCGTCGGCGGCGCCCTGGGTGACGGGCGTGTACGACGTGTACGCCGTCTCCGCGATCTCGGAGGTGCTGGGCTGCGGGCAGAGCAGGCTGGTGCGCTCCACGGGCTGCTGGGTGGCCGCCTTGGCGGTGTTGTCGCCGGAGGCGGCCGGCGCGTTGAGCGAGGCGAATCCGGTGACGGCGGCGAGCGCGGTCGCGCCGGCGATCAGGGACAGGGTGGTGCGGTTCACTGCTGGCTCCCGTCGGGGCGCTCACTGTCGGTGCCGTGCGGCGGCTGCGGGGGCGTGTTCGGGTCGTAGGCGGCGTCGTAGCCCTGGCCGGTCCCGTCGTAGCCCTGGTACGTCTGCATCGGGTCGTACGGTGCCGTGCCCCCGTAGGCGTACGGGTCGTACTGGCCTGTCTGGTAGGGGTCCGCCTGGTACGGCTGCTGCTCGTAGGTGCCCGCCGGGTACTGCTGCTGGCCCTGGTACTGCTCGCCGCCGTAGGTGCCGTACTCGGCGCCCGCGTAGGTCGATGCGTCCCACTCGTCGTACGCCTGCTGCTGCGGGACCGATGCGGGCGTCCGCTCGGCCTCCTCCTCCGGAGGAGGAAGCGCGCCCTCTTCCTGGACGGCCTGGTCGGACTGCTCCGCCTCGGCCTCGGCCTGGGCGCGCAGGCGGCGGGCGCGGCGGCCCTCGCCCGTGACGTCCTGGGCGGGGACGACCGGCTCGTCGGGGAGGTCGTCGTCGACGTCACGGCGCCGCCCGGGCAGGGCGAGGACCACCAGGACGACGGCGAGCGCGCCCTGGGCCCACAGCCAGCCGGTGTGGCTCATCGGGGCGTCGAAGGTGACGTCCAGCCTGCCGCCGCTCGCGGGCAGTTCGAAGCCCTGCGCCCAGCCGTCGACGGTGGTGCGGGTGAGCGGCTTTCCGTCCAGGGTCGCCGTCCAGCCCGCGTCGGCCGTGTCGGCGAGGCGCAGCACGCGGCCCTCTCCCCCGGAGGGGATGGTGGTGTGCAGTTCGACCGGCCCGGCGGCGATGGACAGGGCCTCGCCGGACTTGGGGACGATCGAGGCACGCGAGACCTGGCTGTCCAGGCGCCACAGGGCGCTGCCGTCCTGCTGGCTGAGCCGGGTCAGGCCCGGGGTGGCGTCCAGGACGCGGCTCATCTCGCGGGGCGCGCCCTTGCGGACCAGGACGTAGCGCACGGCGAAGCCGCCGAGCTGGTTGGCCTGGTCGGCGCCGGAGCCCGCGACGAGGTTGGCGACGACCTTGTCGAGCTTCTTGTTCTCGCCGCCCTCGGCCGCGAGTTCGCCGTCGCCCATGCGGGCGCCGGAGCCGCGCACGAGGGTGTAGCCGACGCGGGCGCCTGAGTCGCTGTCGAGGACGAGGGTGCGGGCCTGGTCGCGGGTGCCGCTCTCCTCGGCGACGAACGCGGGCACCTGCACCGGGTCGCGGCGCTCCACGGGGCCGGCGGCGCCGCCGAGGACCCATCCGGCGGCCACCAGCAGCGGGCCGGCGGCCGAGGCGAACGCGATGAGCGCGGCGACCGGCTGGCGCCAGCCGAAGCTCTGCTCGGCCACCCGCGCGCGTGCCCCGTCGGCGCCGAGCGTGGCGGCGGCGAGCAGTGCGAGGCCGTAGACGAGGGTGGCGGGTCCCGCCCAGGCCGACTTGTTGGACAGCACGGCGAAGACGAGCGCCACCAGGGCGACGACCCAGGCGGCCCACACCGCGCGCTGCCGCTCGCTGCGCATCAGGGCGGCCAGTGCCGCCAGCACGATGCCGATGAGCATCAGTCCGCTGACCGTGCCGGGACCGCCGGGGCTGGCGCCGAGCAGGTCGAGCGCGGAGGCCGCGCTCGCGCCGTAGGGCATCCCGGCTTCCTTGAAGAAGCCGAACGGGAGCAGCGTCAGCGACCAGGGGGCGAGGACCAGCAGCGGGGTGCCGAGCTGGGCCAGGAAACGCGGCCCGTAGGCGGTGATTTCCCTTCGGCGCACTACGAGGAGGGCGATTCCGAGGACCAGCGCGATGGGCCACACGATCGGCGTGAACGCCGTGGTGAACGTCAGCAGGAGGGCGTACGCCCAGGTGGCGCGCCAGCTGCCGCGCGCGCCGGAGGAGTGGGCCAGCCCGCTGGCGGCGATGCCCGCGCGCGCGATGAGCGGCAGCAGGATCGCGATGACGGCGGTGCCGATGCGGCCGCCGGCGAGGGCGCCGGCGGCGGCGGGCAGGAAGGCGTACGCCACGGACGCCCAGGCGCGCAGCAGGCGCGACTCGACGAGGGGGCGCGAGGCGAAGTACGCGGCGAAGCCGGCCAGCGGGACGGAGGCCACCAGGAGCACGGTGACCGCGAGCCCGGTGGAGCCGAGGAGCAGGGAGGACAGCAGGGCGACGAGCGCGAGGTACGGCGGCGCGGTCTCCGTGCCGCCGGCGCCCACCGGGTGCCAGCCGTCGACGTAGCGCGACCACAGCTCGGAGGCGTCGGCGGGCGCGGGCAGCAGCGCGCCGCCCGCGAGCGACCCGCTGCCGAGCAGGCCGCGGCAGGCCAGGAGGGAGACGAACAGCAGCACCAGGAAGAGCATCGGGCCCGGGTTGCGGGCGATGCGCTTGAGCCGGGCGAACTGCTCGATCTGCAGGAAGTCGGCATCGTCGCCGCCGGGTCCGGACTCGACGGCGCCGCCGTGCCGTCCGGCGCCGGTGGTGGCGTCGGGGTCGTCGCTGCCCATGAAGTTGCCCGCGACCTGCTCGACCGTGGCCCGCACGGTGGCGCCCGGCGGCGGGAACAGGGCGCGCAGCTCGCCCTTGTCGACCTGGGGGCGACCGCGTCTGCGGCGGCCCGCGAGGATCCGCTCGGGGCGCAGCAGGGTTCCCAGCAGGCCGCGGATCTCGTCGACGGCCTGTCCGGGGACCTTGCCCACGAGGTAGGCGACGGTGCGCAGCAGGGTGCCGAGGACGAGCCGGATCAGGATCCAGGGCAGCTGTGCCGTACGGGCGTTGACGAGGAGGGTGTAGACGGCACCCGCCTTGTCGACCTTGTGCGGGGAGGCGGCGGTGCGGCCCACGCAGTCGACGGTGCGGCGCTCGCGGGAGGCGGCCTCGGCGTGCCGGACGACCGCTTCGGGGGCGACGAGGACGCGGTGTCCGGCGGCCTGGGCGCGCCAGCACAGGTCGACGTCGTCACGCATCAGGGGCAGTCGGCGGTCGAAGCCGCCGAGTTCCTCGTAGACGTCGCGGCGGATCAGCATGCCGGCGGTGGACACGGCGAGCACGGGGTGGACGTGGTCGTGCTGGCCCTGGTCCTGCTCGCGGCGGTCCAGGCCCGTCCAGCGACGGCCGGAGTTGGCGATGGTGACGCCGATCTCCAGGAGCGCTCGCCGGTCGTACCAGCCGCGCAGCTTGGGGCCGACCACGGCGATTTCCCTGCCGAACTCCTGCTCGCTCTCGACGACCCGGAGCATCTGGGCCAGGGCGTCTGGCTCGGGGGCGCTGTCGTCGTGCAGCAGCCAGAGCCACTGCTCGGGCTCGCCGTGCGGGAGCTCCGGCATGTCGTAGGCGTCGTCGCGCCAGGTCCGGGTGACCGGGTCCCAGCCGCTGGGGCGCTTCAGATAGGGCAGGTCGTCCGGGGTGAGCACGCCGGCACCGCGGATGGCCTCCTCGACGGCCTGGCCGAAGCCGGTGCGCCGGGCGAGGTGCAGCACCCGGTCGGCGCCGAGTGCGTCGGTCAGCAGCTGGGCGGAGTCGTCCGCGCTGCCGGTGTCGGCCGCCACGGCGTTCTGCACCGGGCGCTCCTGGCCGAGCAGCCCGGCGAGCGCTTCGGGCAGCCAGCGGGCGCCGTCGTGGGAGACGAGGACCGCGGTCACCACGTGGCGCGGAAACTCAGGTGTGGCGGCGTCGTGTGGGACTGCCGAATGGCTGTGCACGGACATCGAGGTACGGGCCCCGGTTCGATGGACTGCGGTGGACGCCTGTGTCCGGCGGGGACAGCGGGACGTCTCGGACGAGGGCCCACACTAACGGCTGGGCAACACAGCGGCCCGCCGCCTGTGGATAACCCACCTGCGACGGGCCGTTCTTACCTGCCGGTATCGGTACGAGGGGTGCGCGCCGTGCGGTCAGACGGCGGCCTTCTTCAGCCTTCGGCGCTCGCGCTCGGACAGACCGCCCCAGATGCCGAACCGCTCGTCGTTGGCGAGCGCGTATTCCAGGCACTCGGAGCGGACCTCACAGGCGAGACAGACCTTCTTGGCCTCGCGGGTGGAGCCGCCCTTCTCGGGGAAGAAGGACTCGGGGTCGGTCTGGGCGCACAGCGCGCGCTCCTGCCAGCCGAGTTCCTCGTCCGCGTCGTCGACCAGCAGTTGCTGCACCAGCTCGGTCATGTGCGCCCCTCGTCTGTCTTTCGCGTCCCCGTGATGCTGCCGTTACCGATTTCGGCTGAACGACACGAGTGAAATTACAAGTGTGCCGATCCGGGCCAGTCAAGCCGAGATCTGCTATTGGGTCCCTTATTCACTCTGCGGAACCAAGGCTATGCGGAAAGTGTTCAAATCGACATAAGCCCTGACAGCCTCAAAGGGCCCGCCCGGACCCCCGACCCGCTACTGGGAAGGACGCCCAGAAGTTCGATCTCGTTCCGACGCGGACTCCGAAGCGAACCGGATCACATTTGGATCACGGGATCGCATCGAGGTTTGTGCGCCCGGTTGTGCGCCATGTGTCCGGGGTGGCTCCAGAGCAAACCTTTCGTCACACAGATGAACCGGATGAGGTGAAATATTTCCCATATAGCGGACATGAAGTTGACAGTCGAGGTGTGAACCGATGTCCTTATGGGCATGCTCGCGAACTTGGCGCTCACCTCGACCCGCACCGCCGGGTCCCACGGTGCTGCCCGCGCTCGCTGTAGCTGTTGTTGCTGTCCCAGCTGTTGAGCCGTACCGCGCTCCGGCTGCCTCGCCGCCACTGAGGCGAATCCCCGCCCCGCTTCCGGGGCGATCGCCCGTACCAGGGCACCCTCCCCGTCCGTGACCCGGACGGAAACGGCCCCGCGACACCCCAGCTCCCCGCCGAGGAACCACCGCACCCATGAACAGCGACAGCGACCTCCAGATCGCCGGCGACATCCTCGAAGTACCGCACCTGCTCCAGCCGCCGCGCGAGCACCCCGCCACCGTGTCCGAGTTCGTCGGCCTGGCCCGCTCCATCGCCGCCGACCGCTCCCAGTGGGAGCACCTCGTCCAGTACGACGCGACCTCCCGCTGGTACCACCGGCTGCGCACCGGACCCGGCTACGAGGTGTGGCTGCTGTCCTGGGTGCCCGGACAGGGCAGCGGACTCCACGACCACGGGCGCTCCTCCGGCGTACTCACCGTCCTGGAGGGCGCGTTGACCGAGCGCACGGAGCGCGACACCCGCGCGTTGGGGGCAGGATCCCAGCGGGTGTTCGCGCCGGGGTACATCCACGAGGTCGTGAACGACTCCCTGGAACCGGCCGTGAGCCTGCACGTTTACTACCCGGGTCTTACCGAGATGCCGATGCATTCGGCCCAGTGCGCGCCGGCCGTCGTCACGGCCTGAGGGCGCCCGCGGTCTCGTAACCGCCTCACGCGTTGTCGTACCCGCCTGCCAGACTGAACCCCATGCGCATTGTGGTTCTGGCAGGCGGTATCGGTGGTGCCCGGTTCCTGCGTGGTCTCCAGCGGGCCGTGCCGGACGCGGACATCACGGTCATCGGCAACACCGGCGACGACATCCATCTCTTCGGCCTGAAGGTCTGCCCGGACCTCGACACGGTGATGTACACGCTCGGCGGCGGCATCAACGAGGAACAGGGCTGGGGCCGGACCGACGAGACCTTCCACCTCAAGGAGGAGCTCGCGGCCTACGGGGTCGGGCCCGAGTGGTTCGGGCTCGGCGACCGCGACTTCGCGACGCACATCGTGCGGACGCAGATGCTGAGCGCGGGCTATCCGCTCAGCGCGGTCACGGAAGCCCTGTGCGACCGCTGGAAGCCGGGCGTCCGGCTGATTCCCATGTCCGACGACCGCGTGGAGACCCATGTCGCCGTCGAGATCGACGGGCAGCGCAAGGTGATCCACTTCCAGGAGTACTGGGTGCGGCTGCGGGCATCCGTGCCGGCCGAGGCGGTGGTGCCGGTCGGCGCCGAGCAGGCCAAGCCCGCACCGGGTGTCCTGGAAGCCATCGCGGAGGCGGACGTCATCCTCTTCCCGCCGTCCAACCCGGTCGTGTCCATCGGCACGATCCTCGCCGTGCCCGGCATCCGGGAGGCCATCGCCGACGCGGGCGTGCCCGTCGTGGGCCTCTCCCCCATCGTCGGCGACGCGCCCGTGCGGGGCATGGCCGACAAGGTGCTGGCGGCGGTCGGCGTCGAGTCCACGGCCACGGCGGTCGCCGAGCACTACGGCTCGGGGCTCCTCGACGGCTGGCTCGTCGACACGGTGGACGCGTCCGCCGTGGAACGGGTCGAGGCGGCCGGGATCCGGTGCCGGGCCGTGCCGCTGATGATGTCCGACCTGGACACCGCGGCACAGATGGCGCGCGAGGCGCTGACACTGGCGGAGGAGGTGCGGGAGTCATGAGCGGACGGCTCTCTCCGGCTTCTCCGGAACAAGTTCCGGAAGATGTTCCCGAACACGCTCCCGGACAAGGGCGCGCGGGCGACCAGGAGGTGGACGCCTCCGTCGCCTCTCCCGGTTACCGGGTCTGGGCGCTGCCCGGGCTCCCCGAGGTTCGACAGGGCGACGATCTCGGCAAGTTGATCGCCGTCGCCGAGCCCGGGCTGGTCGACGGGGACGTTCTCCTCGTCACCTCGAAGATCGTGTCCAAGGCCGAGGGGCGCCTGGTCGAGGCCGCCGACCGGGAGGCCGCCATCGACGCCGAGACCGTACGGGTCGTGGCGCGCCGCGGGGCCCTGCGGATCGTCGAGAACCGGCAGGGCCTCGTGATGGCCGCCGCCGGGGTCGACGCCTCCAACACCCCGGCCGGCACCGTCCTGTTGCTGCCCGAGGACGCCGACGCGTCCGCGCGGGCCATCCGGGACGAGCTGCGCGACACCCTCGGGGTCGACGTCGGCGTCGTGATCACCGACACGTTCGGGCGGCCCTGGCGCACCGGGCTCACCGATGTCGCCATCGGCGCCGCGGGCGTACGGGTGCTGGACGATCTGCGCGGCGGCACCGACGCGCACGGCAATCCGCTGAGCGCCACCGTCGTCGCCACCGCCGACGAGCTCGCCGCCGCCGGTGACCTGGTCAAGGGCAAGGCCTCCGGGCTGCCCGTCGCCGTCGTGCGCGGGCTGCCCCATGTGGTGGCCGAGGACGACGGGGAGGGGACGCGGGCGATGGTGCGGGGCGCGCGCGACGACATGTTCCGGCTCGGCACGTCGGAGGCCGTACGGGAGGCCGTGACCCAGCGGCGTACCGTACGGGCCTTCACCGACGAGCCGGTGGATCCGGGTGCCGTGCGGCGGGCCGTGGCCGCGGCCGTCACGGCTCCCGCGCCGCATCACACCACTCCCTGGCGGTTCGTGCTCCTGGAGTCCGAGGAGTCGCGTACGCGGCTGCTCGACGCCATGCGGGACGCGTGGATCGCGGATCTGCGGCGGGACGGGAAGAGCGAGGAGTCGATCGCCAAGCGGGTGCGGCGCGGTGATGTGCTGCGCAACGCTCCCTACCTCGTAGTGCCGTGTCTCGTCATGGACGGGTCGCACACGTACGGCGATCCGCGGCGGGACGGGGCCGAGCGGGAGATGTTCGTGGTCGCCGTCGGCGCGGGGGTGCAGAACTTCCTCGTCGCGCTCGCCGGGGAGCGGCTCGGGTCCGCGTGGGTGTCGTCGACGATGTTCTGCCGGGATGTCGTACGGGACGTGCTGGAGCTGCCGGAGGGGTGGGATCCGATGGGGGCCGTGGCGGTCGGACATGCGGCGGAGGAGCCGCGGGCTCGGCCCTCGCGGGATGCCGGGGCGTTTGTCGAGGTGCGGTGAGAGTGGTTGCCAGGGGGTGGTGACAGCCCTTGTCGAGGAGCGCGGAGAGTCTTCGGCCAGGTGCGGTGCGCCAGGTGTGGTGTGCGTTGCACGTCGAGAGTGGTGTGCGTCGAGAGTCGGGTGTTCGGAGAGGGTGAGCGCCTACTCTCGTAGGGCACCCCGAGCTTCCTAGGACCCTTTTCGTGGCTGGACGTTTCGCTCCTCGGCCGACGCGTACGACTGTGCGCGGCGGGCATGTCGCCGTGCCCGCGGATGCCTCCGGTGGGGTGCCTCGACAGGCGGTCGCACCTGAGCGTACGCGCACCTGGACGCCGCCCTGGCCGGTCGATCTCGGGCTCGTGCTCGGGCCGCTGCGCCGTGGACCCGGCGATCCGACCTTCCGTGCGACGCCGGACGGGGCCGTGTGGCGGACCAGCCGGACGCCCGCCGGGGCCGGGACGCTGCGGGTCTCGACGCGGAGTGGAGTGGTGCGGGGCGAGGCGTGGGGGCCGGGGAGCGAATGGCTGCTCGAACAGCTCCCCGAGATGCTCGGCGCGGCCGACGATCCCGATGCCTTCGAGCCTCGTCATCGGCTGGTCGCCGTCGCGCGGCATCGGCGGCCGGGGTTGCGGCTGACGCGTACCGGGCTGGTGCTGGAGTCGCTCATTCCGTCCGTTCTGGAGCAGAAGGTCACGACGGACGAGGCGTATCGGGCGTGGCGGTTGCTCGTACGGAAGTTCGGGGAGCCTGCGCCGGGGCCCGCGCCGGAGCGGATGTCCGTCATGCCGGAGCCGCGGACGTGGGCGCTGATTCCCTCCTGGGAGTGGCATCGGGCCGGGGTCGACAACAAGCGGGCGTCGACGATTCTGCGGGCCGTTCGGGTGGCGGGGCGGCTTGAGGAGGCGGTGGGGATGGAGCCGGGGGCTGCGCAGGCTCGGTTGGAGTTGGTGTCCGGGATTGGGCCGTGGACCTCGGCGGAGACCGTGCAGCGGAGTCATGGTGCGGCGGATTCGGTGACCGTGGGGGATCTTCATCTGCCGGGGATCGTGGGGTATGCGCTGGCGGGGGATCGGGATGCGGACGACTCCGTGATGCTTTCGCTGTTGGAGCCGTATGCCGGGCAGCGGCATCGGGCGGCTCGGTTGATTCTGTTGTCGGGGCGGGTGCCTGCGCGGCGGGTTCCGCGGATGCCGCGGGGGGATATCGGGCGGCTGTAGTCGTCCCGGGTACGGGCCGGGAGTCTCTCGCCCCCGCCGCCCCTACCCGTCCCATCCCCAGGGGCTCCGCCCCTTCGACCCCGCCAGGGGCTCCGCCCCCGGACCCCCGATCGCCCGAAGGGCTCGTCCTCAAACGCCGGACGGGCTGAGTGATGCGGGCCGGGGTGGGCGGGTGGACCTGGGGGTGGGTGGGGCATCGGCCCCCGACCTCGTCCTCAAACGCCGGACAGGCTGAGTGATACAGGCCGGGGTGGGTGGGTGGACCTGGGGGTGGGTGGGGCATCGACCCCCGACCTCGTCCTCGAACGCCGGACAGGCTGGAGGTGCGGGCCGGGGTGAGCGGGGTACGGCCTCCCACCTCCGGTCCCAAACGCCCGACAGGCCGGAAGTACGGGCCTGGGTGAGCGGGATACGACCTCTCCGGCCTCAAACGCCCGGCAGGCCGGAAGTGCCGGCCTGGGTGGGTGGGATGGACAGAGTGGGCGGGGTACGGCCTTCGGGACGGCTGAGGGGGTGGGCCTGGGGTGGGTGGGGTCTGGTTTTCGGCCCCGGCCCCGGCCCCGGCCTCGCAACGCCGTGCGGACCGAGGCCTTTAGGGGCGCGGGGAACTGCGCGACCAGCCCCCACCCACCCCGCAGCCGATCTGGCCGCTCTACTGGTCCGACGAAAAGCGGAGCGCCCCCGCTGGGATCTTGGCCTCACACCAGACTCTTACGCCCTCGCGGAGTTCGTTGTCGGGGCCGACCACCGCGCCGTCGCCGATGACCGTCCCGGAGAGGATGGTGCGTTCGCCGATGTGGGCGCGGGCGCCGATGAGGGAGTCGGTGATGACGGCGCCGGGTTCGACGACCGCGCCGGACATGATGGTGCTGCCCGTGATGCGGGCGCCCTCGCCGATGCGCGCGCCGTCGCCGACGACCGTGCCGCCGGTCAGCTTGGCGTCGGGGGCGACCCTGGCCGTGGGCAGCACGAGACGGTCCCCGCAGCGGCCCGGGACGGCCGGGGAGGGGGCGCGGCCCAGGACGAGGTCCGCGGAGCCTCGTACGAAGGCCTGGGGGGTGCCCAGGTCCAGCCAGTAGGTGGAATCCACCATGCCCTGGAGGTGGGCTCCCGTCGCCAGGAGGTCGGGGAAGGTCTCGCGTTCCACCGAGACCGGGCGGCCGGCGGGGATCGTGTCGATGACCGAGCGGCGGAAGACGTACGCCCCGGCGTTGATCTGGTCGGTGACGATTTCCTCGGGGGTCTGGGGCTTCTCCAGGAAGGCCGTCACGCGGCCTGTCGCGTCCGTGGGGACCAGCCCGTACGCCCGCGGGTCCTCGACGCGGGTGAGGTGGAGGGAGACGTCCGCGCCGGTCGTCTCGTGGGTCGCCACCAGGGCCCTGATGTCCAGGCCCGTCAGGATGTCGCCGTTGAAGATCAGGACCGGCTCGTCGGGGCCGGAGTGCAGGCGCGCGGCCACGTTGCGGATCGCGCCGCCCGTGCCGAGGGGCTCCTCCTCGGTGACGTACTCGATGTGGAGGCCCAGCCCGGAACCGTCACCGAAGTACGGCTCGAAGACCTCGGCCAGGTAGGAGGTCGCCAGGACGATGTGCTCGACGCCCGCCGCTCTCGCCCGCGCCAGCTGATGCGTGAGGAACGGGACCCCGGCCGCCGGAACCATCGGCTTGGGGGTGTTGACCGTGAGCGGGCGCAGTCGGGTGCCTTTGCCCCCGACCAGGAGGATCGCTTCTGTCACCTGTCGTCTCTGCTTCCTGCCGGGACCGGCCGAAGGGTGATTCGGCCGGCCAGTGTATGCAGTCGGTAGTAAGAAGGCCTTCGACGGCAGTGGGGTGTCCTCGATGGCTCCGCACAGACCTCAGCGGCCCTGGTAGCGGGCCGCGGCCGTTCTGGCCGAGCCGAGTTTGCCGTACAGGAGACTCCCCGGGCAGTCCGTGGCGAACCCGTCCCGATGACCAGAGATCACGTTCAGTCGTGCGTTCTTACCTTTTCGGTAGAGATTGCCACCGCCGGACTTCAGGTATGTCTTGGCGCGCGGATCGGCTCCGTAGAGACCGAGCTTCCATGCCGTGAGCCGCGCGATGGCGGTCACCGAGGCGGCGGCCGGCTTGGTGTTGCCGAAGGTGCCGAGGACCGCGATCCCCATGGTGTCGTCGTTGAAACCGAGGGTGTGGGCGCCCATGACGGGCTTCGACACGCCCCCGGCGCGGCCTTCGTAGATGTTGCCGCACTTGTCTACGAGGAAGTTGTAGCCGATGTCGCGCCAGCCGCTGCTCACTACGTGGTAGCGGTAGATACTGCGGATGACCGAAGGGGCTTGGGAGCAGCTGTAGTTGTTGCCCGAGGCCGTGTGGTGCACGAAGGCGGCCTTCACCTTTTTGGTGTACACGAAGCCGCCTTCGCGCAGGCTCTCGTCCGCGCCCCAGCCGCGCCGGGTGACGATGCTCGGGCGTTCACCGATGTACGGCTCCGCGTGCGACGCGCCCTGGCGGAGGGCCGCGAACTCGCGTTCGGTCTCGGTCCTGGACAGCGCCGGGATCTCCGCGGCGCCGAAGGGGGCGAGATCGGTGTTGGTGGCGTAGGTGGCGTAGGCCTGGGCGCTCTCCGCGCCCGCGAGCCCGTCGCCCGTCACCGCTCCCCGGGGCGCGGGTTCCGCGCCGGGGTCGACGAGTTCGAGGTGCATGCCTCTGGGGAGCGGCGACTCGCCGGCTGCCGTGGCTCTTTCGTCCACCTGCGCCTGGACGCGGACCTCGACCCCGTCCGAGTCGCCCACCCACAGGGGCGCCGTGGAGCCGCGCACCCGGCCCGAGCTGCCCTCGGCGGTGTCCGGGTCGGCCGCGTGCTCGTGGTTGTGGGTCTCGATGTCCTGCCAGCCGGACCAGCGGTTGGCTCCGGTGGCGCGGGTACGGACCTGGACGCGACCGCGCAGTTCGGTGTCGGGGTCGTCCCAGACGACCCCGACCAGCGAGAACGTCCGAACGCTCCGTCTGCCGAGGCCCTGTTCGGGCGCGTCGGGTCCGAGCGAGCGGTCGCCGGAGAGCGGGACCAGGGGGAAGGACTGGGTGCTGCCCGGCGCCGCGGGCTCGGTCCTCGCCGCCTGGGGTCGGGCGTGTGCCGGTGCGGACAGGGTCAGCGGAAAGGTGAGTGCGGCCGCGCAGGTGACGCCGACCGAGGAAGCAAGGATTCCATGCATGCCCCCGATCGTGGACATAGCCATACATATCTGTCCATTGCGGATTTGACGGACCGTCGGGTCGCGCTCGGCCGAACCGGTGGCGCGGACGCCGCATCCCGCCGGGCGCCCCCGCGTACGCTTGCGCGCGTGAACGCCACCGACCGCACCCCTGCCGACCTGCTGCGATCCGCGCTTGCCGCGGACCCCGCGCGCCCCCTGGTGACCTTCTACGACGACGCCACGGGCGAACGTGTCGAATTGTCCGTCGCGACCTTCGCCAATTGGGTGGCCAAGACCGCCAACCTCCTCCAGGGCGAGTTGTCCGCCGAGCCCGGCGACCGGGTGGCGCTGCTGCTGCCCGCGCACTGGCAGACGGCGGTGTGGCTGCTCGCGTGTTCCTCGGTGGGGGTCGTCGCGGATGTCGGGGGCGATCCCGGTGCCGCCGACCTCGTCGTCGCGGGGCCCGACGCGCTCGAGGCCGGGCTCGCCTGCTCTGGTGAGCGCGTCGCCCTCTCGCTCGCGCCGCTGGGGCGCCGCTTCCCGACACCGCCCGCCGGGTACGCCGACTACGCCGTCGAGGTGCCGAGCCAGGGCGACCGCTTCCAGCCGTACGCGCCGGTGGACCCGGAGGAGGCCGCGCTGATCGTCGCCGGGGCCGAGCACACGGGGGCCGAGGTCGTCGAGCGGGCCCGGGCGGAGGCGGCCTCGCTGGATCTGACGGGGCCCGGGTCGCGGATCCTGTCCGCGCTGGCGTACGACACCTGGGAGGGGCTGAGCGCGGGGTTGTACGCGCCGCTCGCCTCCGGGGGGTCCGTGGTGCTCTGTCGTCATCTGGAGCGACTGGGCGAGGACGCGTTGGCCAAGCGGATCGAGAGCGAGCGGGTGACTTCGACGGTTCGGTAGTCGCCGATCGCCGTCCGGGCCGGCCCGTGGGGGCCGGTCGCCTGCCGGGCCGGTCGCCTGTCGGGGCGGGCACGTGTCGGGGCGGGCCTGTGGGGGCCGGTCGCGTCCGCCGTCCCGTCGCGGATCCGTACCTGCCGGGGCCCCGCGCCCCTGACGGATCCCGTCACCCGTTCGGCCCCTTATCTGCCGCCGTCGCCGGGCCTCCGAGCCATGGTCGTAGGAGCACCGCACGCTCGCACGCCATGAGGGGTGGACTCCGACGTGACCGACAGGACAGGGCCGGGAGCGGGGGCTTCGCCCACCGGTGCCGGGCTCGTACGACGGCGACGGCGACGCTGGGTGCAGTACTCGGCGCTCGGTGTCGCCGTCGTGGTCCTCGGTGCCGTCGGCGTCGGTCTGGTCGCGTACGAGAAGCTGAGCCGGAACATCACGGCCGACGAGGAAGCCGCCGCCGAGCTCGCCCGCTACGAGAAGGAGCGGCCCACCGCGCTGGTGCGCGACGCGCAGAACATCCTGCTGATCGGGTCGGACTCGCGGTCGGGGGACGGGAACAAGGCGTACGGCCGGGACTCCGGGACCGAGCGCTCCGACACCACGATCCTGCTGCACCTGTCCGCGAACCGGAGCAGCGCCACCGCCGTCTCCCTGCCCCGCGACCTGATGGTGGACGTGCCGAGCTGCCGGCGTCCGGACGGCACCCGCACCCGGCCCATGTTCGCGATGTTCAACTCCGCCTTCGAGGTGGGCGGTTCGGCGTGCACGATCCGGACCGTCGAGAAGCTCACGAACATCCGTGTCGATCACCACGTGGTCGTCGACTTCCACGGGTTCAAGGACATGGTCGACGCCGTGGACGGCGTGGAGGTGTGCCTGAAGGAGCCCATCGACGACAAGGCGGCCAAGCTGAAGCTGCCCGCGGGCAAGGTCGTGCTCGACGGCGAACAGGCCCTCGGCTACGTCCGCGCCCGCAAGAGCATCGGCGACGGCAGCGACACCGACCGGATGGAGCGCCAGCAGCGGTTCCTCGGCGCGCTCGTCAACAAGGTGCAGAGCAACGACGTCCTGCTCAATCCGGCACGGCTCTATCCCATGCTCGACGCGGCCACTTCCTCGCTCACCACGGACCCGGATCTGGCGAGCCTGCGCGGGCTGTACGACCTGGTCCGCGGCATGCGCAATATCCCCACGGAACGTGTCCAATTCCTGACGGTGCCCCGAACGTCGTACGTCTACAACGCCAATCGCGACCAGCTCGTGAAACCCGCGGCAGACAAACTCTTCGCCCTGCTGCGCGCGGACGCTCCGGTGGCGGTCGCGAAGGACCTTCCGACGGACTCGGCAAGCGGCCACGACTCGGCATTCGACTACGAAGAGGAGTCGCACGGCAACGGGAAGTCGACGGGAAAGCGGCCCGACGCTCCCACATCCGCGCCGACTTTTCGC
This sequence comes from Streptomyces sp. GbtcB7, assembly GCF_019091445.1. Taxonomy (NCBI): domain Bacteria; kingdom Bacillati; phylum Actinomycetota; class Actinomycetes; order Kitasatosporales; family Streptomycetaceae; genus Streptomyces; species Streptomyces sp. GbtcB7. The sequence continues at coordinate 80,906 of NZ_JAGXJM010000037.1, read as the reverse complement.
GGTAACACGGCGGCCGAGGACGCCTGCGGGTAAAGCGTGCGCCAAGGCGGGAACTGCGGAGCTGAGAAGTCTCTGAGAAATAGGGCGGATTGCCCAGTTGTAGGAAGGTGGAATTTGTCACCACCGTCGCTTGACCCTGAACCGGCCGGATAGTGTGAGCGATCCGGTGCACCCGGCCACGAGGTCCGTCCTGGGGGTCGCGCACTGCTGACCGAGACCCGAGCGCTCTTTGAGGGGGAAGAGCGCCGCGTGGCCCCGACGGAGGATTCAGACAACCGTGGACGCGCAAGGCCGTGGGCGGGCGGACAACATCGACCCCGCAGACCAGTGGGTACTCAACCCGAACACCGGTGAATACGAACTGCGACTGACTCCTTCCGCTCCGCAGTCGGGAGTCCCGAGACCGCGTCGGGGCAGCCCCGAGAACGCGGGACCGGGAGCGGGGACACGTGCGCGCCGGGCGCCGGAACGAGAGAGTCCGGCGACGCCCGGCCCCGATGTGCCCGGGCCGCGGCGGCGCCGCGGCGCGCCGGCCGAGCCACCGCCGGGCCGTCGCAAGGGGCGGACGAAGCCGAAGAAGTCGAAGGCGAAGAAGATACTGTTGTGGACCGGCGGCTCGATGGCCTTCGTGCTGGTCGCCGTCTCCGCCGCGGGGTATCTCTACCTCAAGCACCTTGAGGGCAACGTCAGTACGACGGACGTCGGCAGCGCGGGCAAGAAGGGCTTCAGCAAGGACGAGGCCTTCAACATCCTGATCATCGGCACCGACAAGCGCACCGGCAAGGGCAACGAGGGCTACGGCGACAAGGGCAGCGTCGGGCACGCCGACACCAACATCCTGCTGCACGTCTCCAAGGACCGTACGAACGCGACCGCGTTGAGCATTCCGCGTGACCTGATCGTCGACGTGCCGGACTGTCCGGTCAAGCAGTCGGACGGCACCGAGAAGGTCGTCCCGGGCACACAGAACGTCCGCTTCAACACGAGCCTCGGTCAGGACGGCCGCAACGCCGGCTGCACCATGCTCACGGTCAAGGCCGTCACCGGCATCGTGCCGGACCACTTCATGATGGCCGACTTCAACGCGGTGAAGACGCTGACCAGCGCGGTCGGTGGCGTCGACGTGTGCGTGGCGCACGCCGTCAACGACAAGGAGTCGCACCTCAAGCTGCCCGCGGGCAAGTCCAAGGTGGAGGGCGAGCAGGCTCTCGCGTTCGTGCGGACCCGGCACAGCTTCGGCAACCAGGGCGACCTCGACCGCATCAAGGTGCAGCAGCAGTTCCTGGGCTCACTGATGCGCAAGATGGCCTCCAGCGACACCCTCACCAACCCCGCCAAGCTGTTCAGCCTGGCCGAGGCCGCCACCAAGGCGCTCACTGTGGACACGGGCATAGGAAAGGTCAGCACCCTCAAGGACGTGGCCCTGGAGCTGAAGAAGGTGCCCACGAAGAACATCACCTTCACCACGGTGCCGGTGCTCGACAACCCCGCCGAGAAGGTCAAGGCGACCGTCGTCGTCAACCAGTCGCAGGCCCCCGCGGTCTTCGACGCGATCAAGAACGACGTCTCCTTCACCGCCGTGAAGCAGAAGGAGAAGAAGGAGAAGGCCGAGGTCGCCGCCCGCCTCAAGGGCACGCGTTCCGCCGCCTCCGACATCCGCGTCGACATCTACAACGGCGGCGCCCCCGCCGGCAGCGCACAGGAGACTCTTAACTGGCTGCAGAATACTGAGGGCGTGCTCAAATCCAGCCAACTCGGTAACGCCGACGCAACACTGAGCAAGACGACCCTGGAGTACTCTCCCGACCAGGCCGATCAGGCGCGCAAACTGGCGGACCTCATGGGGCTGTCCGCTTCGGCGTTGAAGCCTGGCAAGAGCGAGAAGAACTCACAGGGTCTGCCCGCGATCGTGCTGACCCTGGGCAAGGACTTCAAGGGCGCAGGGGTGTCGTTGACCACTCCGACCAAGGCGCCCGAGGTCGACAAGTCCACGGCGGACAAGACAGTGTGCGCCAGTTGATGACCTAACGGGTCTGTCAGACGTCTAACAGGACGCGGGGGCGTCCGGGCCGGACGCAAGGGGTGTCCGGCCAGACGTACGCGTCCGATCGGGCGCGGGACGGACCCGTTTGTCAGGCGCAGGGTGGGGAGGGGCAGGGAGATGGCGCGAAGCGGTGTGCGTGGGGAGGGGGCTCGACCACGTGTCCGGCAGGCCGACGATCTGGGCTGGGACGACAGCCTGTACGACGAGAACGGCGATCCCACCGACGGAGGCGGAGCTTCCGGCGGCAGAGGTGGCGATGCCACCGGTAAAGGCAGCGGCTCCAGCGGCACGGGCGGCGATTCGACCGACGGCCGAGGGGCCGGACGCGACGGGCGTCCGGTCGACAGGGACGGCGACGACGCGTCGGCCGAACCGCGGGCGCAGGGCCGGCACGGCGGTGGCGGCGGGCGTCGGCGCGGGGGCGGCGACGGCGGGCACCCACGGCGCAGACGCCGCATACTGCGCTGGTCGGCGTCGGTCCTGGCGCTTCTGATACTTGGCACGGCGGGCGCCGGTTACCTCTACTACCAGCACCTGAACGACAACATCAAGAAGGACGAGCTGAACCTCGGCGACGAGAAGGACCGGGCGGCCAAGAGCAAGGCGAACGCGGCCGGGCAGACCCCCCTGAACATCCTTCTGATCGGCTCGGACGCCCGGGACACCAAGGAGAACCAGGCGCTCGGCGGCGCCAAGGACGACTTCAACGCGCCCCCGCTCGCGGACGTCCAGATGCTGCTGCACCTCTCCGCCGACCGCAGCAACATGTCGGTGATCAGCATGCCGCGCGACACGCTGCTGAAGATGCCCAAGTGCACGGACCCGGACACCAAGAAGGTCTACCCGGCGACGGTCGGACTGGTGATGACCAACATCTCGCTCGGGCGCGGCGGCCCGGGCTGCACGGTGGCCACCTGGGAGAAGCTCACCAAGATCCACATCGATCACTTCATGCAGATCGACTTCTCGGGTGTGGTGTCGATGGCGGACGCGATCGGCGGCGTCCCGGTCTGCGTCGACGCCAACATCTACTCCAAGGACAGCCAGGGCCACGGCTCCGGGCTGAAGCTGAAGAAGGGCACGACCTCCGTCAAGGGCACACAGGCCCTGGCCTGGCTGCGGACGCGGTACGGCTTCGAGGACAACACGGACATCTACCGGACCAGGGCCCAGCACCAGTACATGAACTCGATGGTCCGCCAGATGCGCGAGAACGCCACGATCAGCAACCCCGGCAAGCTGCGCAGCCTCGCGGAGACGGCCACCAAGGCGCTGACCGTCGACAAGGGCCTGGGCAGCGTGCTGAAGCTCTACGACCTCAGCAACGAGCTCAAGAAGGTCGAACCGAAGCGCATCACGATGACCACGATGCCGTGGCAGTGGGCCGTGTCGGACAGCAACCGCGTGGAGCCCAGGCCGGCCGAGGCCGAGCAGCTGTTCCGTCTCGTGCGCGAGGACGTCGCGCTCGACGGCAAGGACAAGAAGAAGGCGACCGCGGTGAAGGCCTCCACGGACCCTGCCGCCGCGGACGACCAGATCGGTGTGACCGTCCAGAACGGCACCCGCACGGCCGCGCTGGGCCCGGTCGGCGGACGCGCGCGCACGGTGTCCCAGCTGCTCGTCGGCAAGGGCTTCACCAGGGCCGAGGCGGACACCTCGTCGGCGACCGCCGAGGAGACGACAGTGATCCGCTATCCGAGCGCCGATCTGCAGGGCGACGCCCAGGCGGTCGCCAAGGCGCTGGGGGTCCCGCTGAGCGCGGTGAAGAAGTCGACGGACGTCTCGGGCGTCACGCTCGTGGTCGGCGCCGACTGGCGCGAGGGCACGGCGTACAAGGCGAAGGCGCAGGACGACACGACGCCGGAGTCCGCGGACGTGCTCAACGGCGCCAAGACCGACGCCTGTATGCACGTCAACAAGGACTACACCTGGTCGTAGGAAACCGCACCTGGCCGCAGGCCGGTCGACAGAAAGCAGTTGGGCCCCTCTCGATGTCGAGAGGGGCCCAACTGCTCACGGATGAGGCTCAGTTGGCGGGCTCCGTCGAGCCGAGTACCGCCGGGCGGCGGGAGGCGATGACCTTCTTCGCCAGCGCCTTAGGGCTGGTGAGGAAGCCGAAGCCCCACGACATGTGCATGGTCGAGAGGGCGACGGGGATCTGCAGGCGGGCCTTCAGGGGCAGCCCCTTGCCCGCGGGCAGCGAGCCCGCGGCTATCGCCGCGAGATAGCCGACGGGGATCACGAAGCCCCAGGGCGTCAGCGCCACGCCCACCACGACACCCGCCGCGATCGCGCACACGGCGGTCGGCGGGGCCAGGTAGCGCAGGTTGATGGAGCCCTCGTGGTAGCGGGCGACGACATGGCGCCAGCGCCCGTAGTCCTTGTACTGCTTGGCGAGCGCCTTGACCGAGGGCCGGGGCCGGTACGACACCCGCAGCTCGGGCGAGAACCAGATGAGGCCGCCCGCCTCCCGGATCCGGAAGTTCAGCTCCCAGTCCTGGGCGCGGATGAACTCCTCGTTGTAGCCGCCCTGGCGCTCCAGGGCCTCGCGCCGGAAGACACCGAGGTACACGGTCTCGGCGGGACCCGCTTCGCCTCCCGTGTGGAAGGCGGCGTTCCCGACCCCGATCTTCGAGGTCATCGCGGCGGCGACCGCGTGCTCCCAGTCGTTCTCGCCCTCGGCGTGCATGATGCCGCCGACGTTCTGCGCGCCGGTCTCCTCCAGGAGGCGCACGGCGGTCGCGATGTAGTTCGGGGAGAGCATGCCGTGCCCGTCGACGCGTACGACGACGGGATGCCGGGACGCCTTGATCGCCGCGTTCAGCGCGGCCGGGGTGCGCCCGGTGGGGTTCGGGACGGTGTGGACGCGCGGGTCTTCGCGGACGAGTTCGGCGGCGATCTCGTCCGTACGGTCCGAGGACGGACCGATGGCGATCACCACCTCCATCTCGCCGTCGTACTCCTGCGCCAGGATCGCTTGGACGGCCCCGCGCAGATGCCGCTCCTCGTTGAGGACGGGCATGATCACAGAAACGGCGGGGGGCCGCACGTCAGGCTTCTCGCTCATCGGACGTCACGTTACCGCGAATGGGGGACACGGGCGCGCGCCGCCCGGTCCACGGGCCGGGCAGCAGATCGTATGGGCCTACGGTGCTCACGGATCCCCACGTTCACCCCCGCGGAGGTGTCCCCCTTGCCCACGCCGCCCCGCTCCCCCGCACGCCCGCAGCCCCGCCCCCAGAGCCGCCCGCAGCCGCCCCGCTCCCGGCGGCCTCCGGAGCGGTCCACCGTACGGCCCCCCGTACGGAGGAAGAAGCCGCGCTGGGCCATGCGGGTGGTCACCACGATCTCGGTGGTGGTCCTCGCCTCGGCGGGCATCGGGCACGCGGTGGTCACCAGCCTGGGCGAGAACATCGCCCGGGTCGACCCCTTCAAGGACATGAAGAACCGCCCCGCAGGGGGCCACGGTATGAACGTGCTGCTGGTCGGCACCGACGGCCGCGACAAGATCACGGAGGAGGAGCGGCGGAAGTACCGTCTGGGCGGTGCCCCGTGCCACTGCACCGACACGATGATGATCGTGCACATCGCCGCCGACCGGGAGCGGGCCAGCGTCGTGAGCCTGCCGCGCGACTCGTACGCCGAGGTGCCCGCGCACACCGACCAGACCACCGGCGCCGAGCACGGCCCCCACCCGATCAAGCTCAACGCGGCGTACGCGGAGGGGGGCCCGCAGCTGACCGTGCGCACCGTCGAGAACATGACCCATGTGAAGATCGACCACTACTTGGAGGTCGATTTCACCAGCTTCATGCGGACGGTGGACGTGCTCGGCGGCGTGAGCATCTGCACCGCACAGCCCCTCAAGGACTCGTACACCGGACTCGACCTGACCGCCGGCACGCACACGCTGAGCGGCGGGCAGGCACTCCAGTACGTACGGTCCCGGCATGTCGACGGCGCCTCCGACATCGGCCGGATGCAGCGCCAGCAGCGGTTCCTGGCGGCGCTGATCGAGCGGGCCACGTCGTCGGGGGTGCTGCTGAACCCGATGAAGTTCCGTGATGTCACCCGGGCCGTGCTCGGTTCGGTCCGCGCGGACCAGGGGTTCGGCACGGACGAGCTGCTGGACCTCGGCCGGGCGATGCGGAACTTCTCCCCTTCCTCCTCCGAGTTCACGACCGTGCCGATCGGACAGATGGCCTACATGGCCAAGGGCATCGGTTCCACACTGAAGTGGGACGACAACAAGGCCGCCGCGCTCTTCCAGTCACTGCGCGACGACAAGCCGCTCGCTCCCCCGCACAAGGCCGCACACGCCAAGACCGTGCGCGTCGAGGTGGCTCCGCAGCAGATCCAGGTCCAGGTGGAGAACGGGACGCCCACGGACGGCCTCGGCAAACGCATGGACGGCGCCCTGGCCGCCACCGGGTTCCGCACGACGGGCCGGCCCGTCAACGCCCAGGACCGCGACGCCCGGCACAGCGTCATCGTCTACGACCCGCGCTGGGACCGCTCCGCGAAGTCCCTCGCCGCCGCGCTCCCGGGCAGCGAGCTGCGCGAGGTCAAAGGGCGGGGACCGCTGCTGAAGGTGATCGCCGGGGCGGACTTCAAGGAGGTCACACGGGTCCGGGTGCAGGATCCCTACCAGGGCGAGACCCGGGTGGTGACGGGGGATCAGGTGGTGTGCACGTAGGTGACGCGCGCGTCCACGGGACACGCGAAGGGCCCCGCCGTATCGTCCGGCGGGGCCCTACGTGGTGGTGCGGGTCAGTTGCTCGACACCGTCACCGTCTGGTCGTTCTTCAGCTCGTCCACCAGCGTCTTGACCTTGGCCTTGTCCCAGACGAGGTTGCCGCCCGTGGAGCCGGAGATCGGCATGTTCATGGACTTGCCGCTGCCGCCGGTGACGCCCTTCATCGCCCAGAACATGCTGCCGAGGTCCCACAGGCTCATGTCCTTGTCGACGGTGAGGCTGTCGAGGCCGGAGCCCATGGTCGGGTACAGCTTGAAGGGGTTCAGGATGGTCCCGGGGGTCGCGACCTGGTGGGCCAGGGCGGACAGGAACTTCTGCTGGTTCTTGGTGCGCTGGAGGTCCGAGGCCGCGAAGGCGTGGCGGGTACGGACGAAGGCGAGGGCCTGCTCACCGTTGAGGGTCTGCTTGCCCGCCTTGAAGTCGGCGCCGGAGTACTTGTCCTTGAAGCCCTGGTCGAGGGTCATCTCCACACCGCCGACCGCGTCGACGATGTTCGCGAACCCGGCGAAACCGATCTCCACGTAGTGGTCGATGTGCAGGCCGGTGTTGTACTCGATGGTGCGGACCAGCAGCGTCGGCCCGTCCTCCGCGTACGCCGCGTTGAGCTTCACCTGGCGGCCCGTGCCGGGGAAGGTCTTGCCGGACGCGGATCCCTTGTACGTCGGGATCGTCACGTTCGAGTCGCGGGGGAGGGAGACCAGGGTGTCGCCGTTGTCCCCGACGTGCAGGATCATCATCGAGTCCGTGCGCTTGCCCTCGGCGGACCCGGTGTGCAGCTTCTTCTTCTCCTCGGCCGACATGCCGGCGCGGCTGTCGGAGCCGACGATCAGGTAGTTGGTGCCCTTGCCCGAGTCGGGCCGGTCGATGACCTTCGAGAGATCCACGTCACGGTGGAGCTTGGAGTCGGCCCAGAAGTAGGTGCCCACGGAGACCACGACCAGCAGCGTGACCAGCGTGATCGCTATCCACTTGATCCGCCGGCGCCAGTTCGGCGCCGGGCGCGGGCCACGGCCGCCCTGGCCGCCGGGACCCTGCGGACCACCGGGGCCGCCCGGCGAACCGTAGACGTGCCCGGTGTTGTAACCGGAGTCGTACCCGTTGTCATACCCCTGGCCGTCGTCGTACGTCGGCTGCTGGGGCACCCCGCCGTACGGCGGGGCGGACGGGCGCGGACCGGGCGTTCCCGGGCCACGCTGAACCTGCCGCATGACGCGGGCGCCCTCAGGCTGAGCGCCTGCGCTGCCGCGTCCGTAACGGTCGCTGCGGTTGCTGTCGGACCACCCGTCGGGCCAATCGTTCATGCGGACCAGTGTGCAGGTCCGCACGGTGTGCCTAACAAGAGACCGGGGAGATCTGGGTCACGCCTGTTGCAGAGCTGATGCAAAGCGACTCTCGCACGCCCCCGCATAGGGTGGACGGCATGACAGACCTGGCGCCCAACCCGGAATCCGATATACCGGGCAAGCCGACCTTCGCGTCCCGGACCACCCTCAGCCACATCATGACCCACAACGACACCAACCTTCTGGGCACGGTGCACGGCGGAGTGATCATGAAGCTCGTGGACGACGCGGCGGGCGCGGTGGCCGGGCGGCACTCCGGCGGGCCCGCCGTCACCGCCTCCATGGACGAGATGGTCTTCCTGGAGCCGGTCCGCGTCGGTGACCTCGTCCATGTGAAGGCCCAGGTGAACTGGACGGGGCGGACGTCCATGGAGGTCGGCGTGCGCGTGCTGGCCGAGCGCTGGAACGAGTCGACGCCGCCCCAGCAGGTCGGTTCGGCCTATCTCGTCTTCGCCGCGGTCGACGCCGACGGCAAGCCGCGGCGCGTGCCGCCCGTCCTCCCGGAGACCGAGCGCGACGAGCGGCGCTACCAGGAGGCGCAGATCCGGCGCACCCACCGGCTGGCACGCCGTCGGGCGATCATGGAACTCCGGGAGAAGCGGGCCTCGGAGGGGCTGGACTAGTCGGGATGCGAGGGGCCGGACCAGCAGGGACGCGAGGGGCTGGACCAGTAGGGGTTCGGCGGTGCTGGACGCCCGAGGGCCGGGCCGGGAAGTCACCCCGGCCGGTGGCCCTGGCCGAGAGTGGCTCCCGGGCGGATGTCAGGGTGACGTCATGACCCTCTCCCCCGCCGCCCCGCCCGCTTCCGGCGGACGCCCCTTCGACGCGGTGCTCTGTGACGTCGACAACGTGATCCGCGTCTACGAACCGGCCCACCTGTACGCGCTGGAGCGCGCCGCCGGGCTGGCCGAGGGCACCACCATGAAGGTGGCCTTCGCACCGGAGACGGTGCTTCCGCTGGTGCTGGGCCGGATCACACCGGACGAGTGGGCGGGGTCGATCCTGCGGGGCCTGACCGGGCTGGTGGTCGACGGGACGGCGGTGGAGCTGAGCACAGCGCTCATACGCTCGCCGTTCCACGCCGACGAGACTGTGGTGGCGCTGCTGCGCCGGGCCCGTACCCACATGCCCCTGGTCCTCGTCACCAACACCTCGGTCCAGCTGGAGGAGGACCTGGAGTCCCTGGGCCTGACGGACCTCGCCGACCACGTGGTCAGCAGCGCGCGGGTGGGCATCGCCAAGCCCGACCGGCGCATCTACGACATCGCCGTCGAGCGGGCCGGCGTCCCGGCCGAGCGCTGCCTGTTCGTGGACGACACCCTGGAGAACGTGGAGGCGGCGGCCGCACTCGGTATGCGGACCGTCCACTACCGCACGCCGGAGGATCTGCGGAACGCCCTGAACGGCCTGTGAGGCCGAGCGCACCGGGCGCTGTCGGAGCCGGCTGGTATCCATGACCGCATGAACGACGATCAGGCCACCCCGGAGGAACTCGCGGCGCTGCGAGGGGCGTTCGACATGGACGACGACGGGGAGTCGGCGCTCGGCTGGGCGGCGGTGCACGCCTTCGAGGCGGAGCACGGCATCGTGCTGCCCGAGCCGTACCGGACGTTCGTCGCCGAGGTGACCGACGGGTCGTACTCCGGGCCGCCGGAGTACGGGCTGGTGTCCCTGGCCGAGCTGCCCGAGGACTGGGGCGACGACGGGCAGGGGCGCGACCTGAGCCGACCGTTCCCGCTCACGGAGGCGTGGCTGTGGGAGGACGACCCGAGGCCGGCTGAGGAGATCGATCCGGTCGTCGAGCGGGTCTTCGACCACGGATCCGTCGTGCTGGGCACCGACGGGTGCGGAATGAACTGGCATCTCGTCGTCACGGGCCCGCACCGGGGGCACATCTGGCACGTCACCGGGGAGGGCGCCGCTCCCTTCGGCGCCGAGTTCGGGTTCACGACCTCCGCACCGGGGTTCGCGGGGTGGGTCGGACACTGGGCCGCGCAGAAGGAATGGTTCGACGCCGAGTAGGGGCACGTGACTGGCGCGTAGGGGCACGTGACTGGCGCGCGAGTGGGCCGACCGGGGACAAGAACGAGGGGCACCCCGGCGGGGTGCCCCTCGAGTTCGTGGTGCGGGGGTGGGTTACGGGAGGTTGCGGGCCATCACGATGCGCTGGACCTGGTTCGTGCCCTCGTAGATCTGGGTGATCTTGGCGTCGCGCATCATGCGCTCGACCGGGTAGTCGCGGGTGTAGCCATAGCCGCCGAGGAGCTGGACGGCGTCCGTGGTGACCTCCATCGCCACGTCCGAGGCGAAGCACTTGGCCGCGGCGCCCTGGAAGGTGAGGTCCTTGTCGCCGCGCTCGGACTTCGCCGCCGCGGCGTACGTCAGCTGGCGGGCGGCCTCGATCTTCATGGCCATGTCGGCGAGCATGAACTGGATGCCCTGGAAGTCGGCGATCGCCTTGCCGAACTGCTTGCGCTCCTGGACATAGCCCTTGGCGTAGTCGAGGGCGCCCTGCGCGATGCCGAGCGCCTGCGCGGCGATCGTGATGCGGGTGTGGTCCAGGGTCTTCATGGCCGTGGCGAAGCCGGTGCCCTCCTCGCCGATCATGCGGTCGGCGGGGATGCGGACGTTGTCGAGGTAGACCTCGCGCGTCGGGGAGCCCTTGATGCCGAGCTTCTTCTCGGGGGCGCCGAAGGAGACGCCCTCGTCCGACTTCTCGACGACGAAGGCCGAGATGCCCTTCGAGCGCTTGGTGGGGTCGGTGACCGCCATCACCGTGTAGTACTCGGAGACGCCCGCGTTGGTGATCCAGCGCTTCACGCCGTTGAGGACGTAGTCGTCGCCGTCGCGGACGGCCTTCGTCTTCATGCCCGCGGCGTCCGAGCCCGCGTCCGGCTCCGAGAGGCAGTACGAGAACATCCCGTCGCCCTTGGCGAGCGGGGTCAGGTACTTCTGCTTCAGGGCCTCGGAACCGGAGAGGATCACCGGGAGCGAGCCCAGCTTGTTCACGGCCGGGATCAGGGAGGAGCTGGCACAGACACGCGCCACCTCCTCGATCACGATCACCGTGGCGAGCGCGTCGGCACCCGCGCCGCCGTACGACTCCGGCACGTGCACGGCGTGCAGGTCGGAGGAGACCAGTGCGTCCAGGGCCTCCTGCGGGAAACGGGCTTCCTCGTCCACCACGGCCGCGTACGGCGCGATCTTCGCCTCGGCCAGCGAGCGGATCGCGTCACGGAGCATGTCGTGCTCCTCGGACGGGCGGTACAGGTCGAAATCAGCCGATCCGGCCAAGGTCTCTCACGCTCCAAGGACGCTAATTACCGTTAAGTAACCCAAATTTTAGGGGTCCGCCCACGGGAGGGATACGTGAGCTTGGCGACAAGGGGCAACCTGCCCGATGAGGGGCCCGAACATGCCCCGACTATGCTCGGGCAGCGCACCGAGCCCATTCATCCCAGGAGCACCCATGGCCCTCAAGATCACCGTGATCGGCACCGGCTATCTCGGCGCCACCCACGCCGCGGCCATGGCCGAGCTCGGGTTCGAGGTACTGGGGCTCGATGTCGTCCCCGAGAAGATCGAGATGCTGCAGCGGGGCGAGGTCCCGATGTACGAGCCGGGGCTCGAGGAGCTGCTGCGCAAGCATGTGGCGGGCATCGAGGGATCCACCGGCCGGCTCCGCTTCACCATGGACTGGGCCGAGGTCGGGGAGTTCGGCGACGTCCACTTCGTCTGCGTGAACACGCCGCAGAAGCACGGGGAGTACGCGTGCGACATGTCGTACGTCGACGCCGCCTTCGAGACGCTCGCCCCGCACCTGTTGGGCCCCGCCCTCGTCGTCGGCAAGTCCACCGTGCCGGTGGGCTCCGCGGAGCGGCTGGCGCGCACGCTCGCCGAGCTCTCCCCCGCCGGTGAGGACGCCGAGCTCGCCTGGAACCCGGAGTTCCTGCGCGAGGGCTTCGCCGTCCAGGACACGCTGCACCCCGACCGTCTCGTGGCCGGCGTGCGCAGCGAGCGGGCCGAGAAGATCCTGCGCGAGGTGTACGCGACGCCCGTCTCCGAGGGCTCGCCCTTCGTCGTCACCGACTTCCCGACCGCCGAGCTGGTGAAGACCTCCGCGAACTCCTTCCTCGCGACCAAGATCTCCTTCATCAACGCCATGGCCGAGGTCTGCGAGGCCGCCGGCGGCGATGTCGCCCTGCTGGCCGAGGCCATCGGCCACGACGAGCGGATCGGGAAGAAGTTCCTGCGGGCGGGGATCGGATTCGGCGGCGGCTGTCTGCCGAAGGACATCCGCGCCTTCATGGCCCGGGCCGGTGAGCTCGGCGCGGACCAGGCGCTGACCTTCCTGCGCGAGATCGACTCCATCAACATGCGCCGTCGCGGCCAGATGGTGGAGATGGCCCGGGAGGCGCTGGGCGGCGGATCCTTCCTCGGCAAGCGGGTCGCCGTGCTCGGCGCGACCTTCAAGCCCGACTCGGACGACGTCCGGGACTCGCCCGCACTGAACGTCGCCGGGCAGATCCACCTCCAGGGCGGCCAGGTCACCGTCTACGACCCGAAGGGCATGGCGAACGCCAAGCGGCTCTTCCCGACGCTCGGGTACGCCGACTCCGCCGTCGGGGCCGTGCGCGGCGCCGACGTCGTCCTGCACCTGACCGAGTGGCGGGAGTTCCGCGAGCTGGACCCTGCGGTGCTGGGCGAGGCCGCCTCGGCCCGGGTGCTCCTGGACGGCCGCAACGCGCTCGACCCCGAGGTGTGGCGCCGGGCCGGTTGGACGTACCGGGCGATGGGCCGCCCGACCGCCTAGGGCCGGACAGTCCCCAGTGGCCCCAGTGGCCCTGGTGGGGCTTCGCAGGTGACCCCGTAGCGCTTCGCAGGTGACGGCGGTCCGGCCGAGGCTCAGTCGGCCGGACCGCCGTCGCCACACATTCTCCACGCTCCCGGCGACCGGTGCGGCCTGTTGTCCACTTCCCGCGTACGAACGGGCTATTTCGCGCGGTACCGGCGCATCTTCGCGCGCGCCCCGCAGACCGCCATCGAGCACCAACGGCCGCGGCCCGCCGGGGAGCGGTCGTAGTACGCCCAGTGGCAGGTCGGTGCCTCACAGGCCTTCAGCCGCAGCCAGGTGCCCTCGACGAGCGCGTCCGCGAGGGCCGCCGCGACGCGTGACGCGAGTGAGTCGCCCGCGGGGGCGAGCCGTGCCGCGCCGTCGCGCTCGTCGACCGTCACGTGCAGCGGGGCCCGGGCCAGCAGCTCGCCAAGAGGGGTCACCGCGCGGTGCGCCGGGTGGCCCGCGTGCGCCAGGCAGGCCGCGCGCAACGACTCGCGCAGCTCGCGGGCCGCCTCCGCCTCGCCCTCCGCGAGGCCGAAGGGCGCCCGGCCCTCGGCGGTGTCCAGCGAGTCCGCGCCCGACTCGATGTCCAGGGTGTTCACCAGCGACTGGATCAGAGCCAGACCGCCGGGCGCGGGCGCACGGTCATTCATGGTTGCGACGTTACCTCCTATGCGGGAGCATGCAGTAACCGTTACCTCTTGAAGAGGTCTTGAGGTAACTCATTGGTGTCGTTGGTAACCCATCGGAGGAAGTCATGGCTCTCGCCAAGCTGGGTGTCGTCGTCCTGGACTGTTCCGACCCGCGCGCGCTCGCCGGGTTCTACGCGCAGGTGCTCGGCGGCAGCGTGGAGGAGGACCCCGGGGACGGCTCGTGGGTGGACCTGAAGGTGCCGGGCGGTCAGGCGCTCGCCTTCCAGCAGGCGCCCGGCTTCGTCCCGCCGCGGTGGCCCGCGCCGGACGGCTCGCAGCAGTTCCACCTGGACCTGGTGGTGGAGGATCTGGACGCGGCCGAGAAGGAGGTGCTGGCGCTGGGCGCGAAGCCGCTGGACACCGAGGACCGCTCGCGCACCTGGCGCGTGTACGCCGACCCGGCGGGGCACCCCTTCTGTCTCTGCGCCTGCTGAGGACGAGCGGGAGGGCGGACGCGGGCGAGGCCGAGGGGGCCTAGCCGTCCAGTTCGGCGATTCTCGCGGTCGACAGTTCCCAGCGGCACTGCGCGGCGCGGGCCGTGAAGTCCAGCACGGTGGGCGGGTCAGCCATCCGGCGACCACCGGCCTGACCCCGGTCGCGCCCTCCCCCGTGCCGCTGCCGGAGACGATCTTCACTCCGCGGGGGCACCGGCCCGCCGTCGTGCCCCGGGAGATGACCCGCGACGACATCCGCGCCACCACCGCCGACCTGGTCGCCCTCGGCCGCCCGTTCCTGGCCAACCCGGACCTGGTGCGACGGCTGCGGCTGGGCGCCCCGCTCAACCCGGTCCGGGACCGGTACCGGATGTACGTGGGCGGGGCGGACGGCTACACCGACTACCCCGCCCTGGACGCTCAGGCCCCGTCGCCGTCGAGGGACTCGATCGTCGCGACGGACGGACCGCGGGTGGCCTGAAGACCGCGCGCCACGTCTTCCGCGGCACCCAGCACCCGTACCGCGTTCTGCCAGGTCAGCTTGGCGAGGTCGGTCTTCGACCAGCCGCGGTCCAGCAGCTCGGCGATCAGGTTCGGGTAGCCGGAGACGTCGTCGAGGCCGTCCGGGGTGAACGCCGTGCCGTCGTAGTCGCCGCCTATGCCGAGGTGGTCGACACCGGCGACCTCGCGCATGTGGTCGAGGTGGTCCGCCACCGTCGACACCGTGGCGACGGGGCGCGGGTGGGACTCCTCGAAGGCGCGGTGGACCTTCATGCCGTCGGGGGTGGTGTCGAGGTGGTGGAAGCCGTTCGCGCGCATGTTCTCGTCGGCCGCGGCCGTCCAGTCGACCGCCGCCTGAAGGACGAACTTCGGTACGAACGTCACCATCGCCACTCCCCCGTTGGCGGGCAGCCGCTCCAGGACGTCGTCCGGGATGTTGCGCGGGTGGTCGCACACCGCGCGCGAGGAGGAGTGGGAGAAGATCACCGGCGCGGAGCTCGTGTCGAGCGCGTCCCGCATGGTCGTCGCCGCGACGTGCGAGAGGTCGACCAGCATGCCCTCGCGGTTCATCTCCCGCACGACCTCACGGCCGAAGGCCGACAGACCGCCGACGGTGGGCACGTCGGTCGCCGAGTCCGCCCACGCGATGTTGTCGTTGTGGGTGAGGGTCATGTAGCGCACGCCCAACGCGTACAACCCCCGCAGCACGGCGAGGGAGTTGTCGATGGAGTGGCCGCCCTCCGCGCCCATCAGGGAGGCGATACGGCCCTCCGCGCGCGCCGCCTCCATGTCGGCGGCGGTCAGCGCGGCCCGCAGGTCGGAGGGGTGACGGTCGATCAACCGCCGTACGCAGTCGATCTGTTCGAGCGTCGCGGTGACCGCGCCCGGCAGGTCCGAGCGGACGTACACCGACCAGAACTGCGCGCCGACGCCGCCCGCGCGCAGCCGGGCCAGGTCGGTGTGCAGGTGGGCACTCTGGTCGGCGGCGATGTCGCGGGCACCGAGGTCGTAGCGGACCTGTTCGCGCAGCGCCCAGGGGAGGTCGTTGTGGCCGTCGACGACGGGGAAGTCGGCGAGGAGGGCGCGGGCCTCGTCGAGGGGGGCCGTGGACGTGACGGACGACGTGGCGGAGGCCATGGGCGTCACTTCCCGGAGCCGAAGCCGAAGCCGCCGCCCGCGCCCTCGACCTTGGCGCGCAGCCGCTTGCCCTTCTCGGTGGCCTGGTCGTTCAGCTCCTGCTGGAACTCCCGCATGCGGGTGAGGAGTTCCTCGTCGTGCGCGGCGAGCATCCGGGCGGCCAGCAGGCCCGCGTTGCGCGCGCCGCCGACGGAGACGGTCGCGACCGGGACGCCGGCCGGCATCTGCACGATCGACAGCAGCGAGTCCATGCCGTCGAGGTACTTCAGCGGGACCGGCACGCCGATGACGGGCAGCGGGGTCACGGAGGCGAGCATGCCGGGCAGGTGGGCCGCCCCGCCCGCGCCCGCGATGATCGCCTTGAGCCCGCGCTCCGCGGCCTGCTCGCCGTACGTGATCATCTCGTGCGGCATGCGGTGCGCGGAGACGACATCCACCTCGTAGGGGATCTCGAACTCGTCCAGCGCCTGCGCGGCCGCTTCCATGACGGGCCAGTCGGAGTCCGACCCCATGACAATGCCTACGACGGGGCTCATTCGGTGATCGTGCCTCTCAGGTAACCGGCTGCGTGGCGGGCGCGCTCGAGGACGTCGTCCAGGTCCTCGCCGTAGGTGTTGACGTGGCCGACCTTGCGGCCGGGCTTCACGTCCTTGCCGTACATGTGGATCTTCAGCTGGGGGTCGCGTGCCATGCAGTGCAGGTACGCGGAGTACATGTCCGGGTAGTCGCCGCCCAGGACGTTGACCATGACCGTCCACTTGGCGCGCGGGCGCGGGTCGCCGAGGGGCAGGTCCAGGACCGCGCGGACGTGGTTGGCGAACTGGGAGGTGATCGCGCCGTCCTGGGTCCAGTGGCCCGAGTTGTGCGGGCGCATGGCCAGCTCGTTGACCAGGATGCGGCCGTCGGGGGTCTCGAAGAGCTCGACGGCCAGGTGACCGACGACACCGAGTTCCTTGGCGATGCGCAGCGCGAGTTCCTCGGCCTGGAGGGCCAGCTCGTCCGGTATGCCGGGCGCGGGGGCGATCACCGTGTCGCAGACGCCGTTGACCTGCTGGGACTCGACCACGGGGTACGCGACCGCCTGGCCGTGCGGGGAGCGGACGACGTTCGCCGCGAGTTCCCGGACGAAGTCGACCTTCTCCTCGGCGAGGACGGGCACGCCGGCCCGGAAGGGCTCGGCCGCCTCCTCGATCGACCGGACGAACCAGACGCCCTTGCCGTCGTAGCCGCCGCGGACCGTCTTGAGGATGATCGGGAATCCGTCGCCCCCGGCCCCTTCGGCGAGGCCCTCCGCCGCGAACGCGGCCACGTCCTCGACGTCGGTCACGATCCGGTGCCGTGGGCACGGCACGCCGATCTCGTCGAGCTTCGCGCGCATCACGCCCTTGTCCTGGGCGTGCACGAGCGCGTCCGGGCCGGGACGGACGGGGATGCCGTCCGCCTCCAGGGCACGCAGATGCTCGGTGGGTACGTGTTCGTGATCGAAGGTGATCACATCGCAGCCCCGCGCGAACTCACGCAGCGTGTCGAGGTCGCGATAGTCGCCGATGACGACATCGCCGACGACCTGCGCCGCGGAATCCTGAGGGGTGTCACTGAGGAGCTTGAACTTGATGCCGAGCGGGATGCCCGCCTCGTGTGTCATACGAGCGAGCTGGCCCCCGCCGACCATGCCGACTACCGGGAACGTCACGCTGCAAGGGTATCGGTCGCGCCACGGGGGCCGGTTTCCGCGCCTGCGGTCCGGCCGTGATCCCGGCGTGGCCCCGGCTGTGATCCCGGCGTGGCCCCGGTTTTCCCTCGCTGTGACCCGCTCTTTCCGCTCCCGTGAGGCCGTCCACAGGCACGAGGGCCGTCCGCTGGTTAGAGTGGCTGGGTTGAATTTTTCGACCGATGTCCGACCTACGGGGGCTGGCGACACCATGGGCAGTGCTTCTTCGGGGCTTCACGTACGGCCCCGCAGCGCGGTTCGCCGCCGGTTCGACCAGCTGTTCCGGGAGATCGCGAAGTTCGGGGCAGTCGGCGGAGCGGGGCTTCTCGTCAACCTGGTGACCTTCAACCTGGTGCGCAGCGCGACCGGGCTGCAGGTCGTACGGGCCAGCGTCATCGCCACGATCGTCGCAATCGTCTTCAACTACATCGGGTTCCGCTACTTCACGTACCGGGACCGTGACAGTGGCGGCCGCACCAAGGAGATGGGCCTCTTCGTGCTGTTCAGCGCGGTGGGGCTGGTCATCGAGAACGGTGTGCTGTACGTCGCGACGTACGGGTTCGGCTGGGACAGCCCGCTGCAGAGCAACATCTTCAAGTTCCTCGGCATCGGCATCGCGACGCTGTTCCGGTTCTGGTCGTACCGCACGTGGGTGTTCCGTACGGTGCCGGACGAGGCGCGTGAGGTCCTGGAGAGCGCGGAGGCGATCCTCGACGAGGAGCCGGAGCCTCGACGGTCCCGGGCACGGGCCCGGGCGAACTGAGCCCCCTGGGGCTGCCCGCCGGGGCTATCTGACCGTTCGTTCCTCGTCCTCGTCCACCAGGGGTGGTCTCTTCAGCGGGGTGCGGGAGAGGAACAGGCCGAACACCGGCGGCTGTGCCTGGAGCATCTCCAGACGGCCCCCGTCCGCCTCCGCGAGGTCGCGGGCGACCGCGAGGCCGATGCCCGTGGAGTTGCGGCCGCTGATCGTGCGCTCGAAGATGCGGGCGCCCAGGTCGGCGGGGACACCGGGGCCCTCGTCCGTGACCTCCACGACGGCCTGGTTGCCCGTGACACGGGTGCGCAGGGCGACCGTGCCGCCCCCGTGCATGAGCGAGTTCTCGATGAGCGCGGCCAGTACCTGGGCGACCGCGCCCGGGGTGCCGACGGCCTGCAGATGCCGCTTGCCCGAGCTGACGATGGCGCGGCCCGCGCTGCGGTAGGCCGGGCGCCACTCCTCCAGCTGCTGCTTGATGACCTCGTCGAGGTCGAAGGCGACGGCGGAGCCGGTACGGGGGTCGCGGGCGTTGGTGAGCAGCCGCTCCACCACGTCCGTGAGGCGCTCGACCTGGGTCAGGGCGATCGTCGCCTCCTCCTTCACGTTGTCCGGGTCATCCGTGAGGGTGATTTCCTCCAGACGCATGGAGAGGGCCGTCAGCGGCGTACGGAGCTGGTGGGAGGCGTCCGCGGCGAGCCGGCGCTCGGCGGTGAGCATCCGTGCGATCCGCTCCGCGCTGGCGTCCAGCACGTCGGCGACACGGTCCAGCTCCGGGACGCCGTAGCGCTTGTGGCGCGGGCGGGGGTCGCCGGAGCCGAGCCGCTCCGCGGTCTCCGCGAGGTCGGTGAGCGGGGAGGCGAGGCGGTTGGCCTGCCGTACGGCCAGCAGGACCGCGGCGACGATCGCGAGCAGCGCGACCAAGGCGATGATCAGGAGGGTGCGGCCGACCTCGCGCGTCACGGCCGAGCGGGGCTCCTGGACGGTGACCGTCTCGCCCTCCTCGCCCTTGGCCGTGGAGTGGATGACGTCACCGCTGGGCTGGAGGCCTAGCTCGACGGGGGCCTGGCCGGGGATGCGGATCACGGCGTACCGGTCTTCCGCGATCTGGTTCTTGAGAATCTCCGCGTTGATGTGCTCGTCACCGAGGATGCGGCTGTCGACGATGCTGGCCAGGCGCAGGGCCTCGGAGTCCACGCGTTCCTGGGCGCTGTTGCTGATCGTGCGGGTCTCGACGATCACGAGGGACACGCCGAAGACGGCGATCACGACGAGCACGACGGCGAGCGTGGACTGGATGAGACGGCGACGCACGGGGTCCTCCGGGCGGGTGGCTGTACGTGGACCAGTGTGCCTTGCCGCTGCGCTGGGCTGGGACGGGGGAGGCGCTCGGGTAGCCCGGGGTTCTCTTTGGCTGCGGGCCGGTGGGGGCTGGGCACGCAGTTCCCCGCGCCCCTGGGGCGGGGCTTCGCCCCGCATCCCCGGCCCGCCCGGAGCCGCCCCGAGTCCCCCCGCCGCCGCGCGGCCTCAGCTCTTTTCGAAGCGGAAGCCGACTCCTCGTACCGTCGCGATGTAGCGGGGGTTCGCCGCGTCGTCGCCGAGCTTCTTGCGGAGCCAGGAGATGTGCATGTCGAGGGTCTTGGTGGACGACCACCACGTGGTGTCCCAGACCTCGCGCATCAGCTGGTCACGCGTGACGACCCGGCCGGCATCGCGGACGAGGACCCGCAGCAGGTCGAACTCCTTCGCCGTGAGCTGGAGTTCCTCGTCGCCCATCCAGGCCCGGTGCGACTCGACGTCGATGCGCACCCCGTGCGTGGCGGGCGGCTGCTGCGGCTCCGCGGCTCCGCGCCGCAGGAGGGCCCGGACACGGGCGAGCAGTTCGGCAAGGCGGAAGGGCTTGGTGACGTAGTCGTCGGCGCCAGCGTCGAGACCGACGACGGTGTCCACCTCGTCGGCGCGCGCGGTCAGGATGAGGATGGGGACGGTGTGGCCTTCGGCACGGAGGCGGCGGGCCACTTCGAGGCCGTCCATACCGGGCAGGCCCAGGTCCAGGACGACCAGGTCGACGCCGCCCTGCATTCCGGCGTCGAGCGCGGTGGGTCCGTCCTCGCGCACTTCGACCTCGTAACCCTCCCGGCGCAGGGCGCGGGCCAAAGGCTCCGAGATGGACGCGTCGTCCTCGGCGAGCAGTACACGGGTCATGGGGTGATGGTAGTCCGCCGCGGACAGCGCCTGTGGTGTGATCGCCAACCGTAATTCTTACCTGGGGCTGTACGGTTTCTTGCCTGCGGCTGTGGGAAGCGATCTTGCCCGACACCTTCGAATAGGTGTCCGTGGTTCCATTATTACCTGTGATCCATGTCTCAAGTCCTTCCATATGCCACATTGAGATGTCGTATGGTGACCAGACGCCTGTAGCACCAGTAGGAGACCTTTGGCGCGTACTTGACGCTGAAGGTCTCTTTCATGTGCGGGCTGGTGTTCGCCAGCCTCGAAAGGAATGACCTGTGGCCGGGCCCCAGCGCATCAATGCGCGATGGGCGTGGATCCCGGTGGTCGCCGTCCACCGCTTCGCAATCCGGAGCGGACTCCCCGTGGGCGTGGGGAAGGACGGGCGAATCCCGCCGGTGCCGGCCGCCCCCCACCGGGCGCGTAACGCTCAAGCAGCGCGTCCCGACCAGCAAGGAACGACCATGGCGTCCAGCCTGACGAAGGACTCGGTGACTCCGGGCACCCCCGGTTCCGAGAAGACCTTCTTCGGCCACCCCCGCGGACTGGCCACTCTCTTCATGACCGAGATGTGGGAGCGATTCTCCTACTACGGCATGAAGGCTCTGCTCCCGCTGTACCTGGTGGCACCGGGCGGCCTGCACCTGAGCGCGGCCACCGCGACCGCGATCTACTCGGTGTACCTGTCGCTGGTGTACCTGCTCGCCCTACCGGGCGGCTGGTTCGCCGACCGTGTCCTCGGCCCCCGCAAGACGGTCGCCGTCGCGGGCGTCATCATCATGCTGGGCCACCTCACGCTGGCCCTGCCGTCGTCCGGCACGTTCTACGGCGGCCTCGGGCTCGTCGCGATCGGTTCCGGTCTGCTGAAGGCCAACATCTCCACGATGGTCGGTCACCTCTACGACGGTCCGGACGACCCGCGCCGTGACGGTGGCTTCACGCTCTTCTACATCGGCATCAACGTCGGCGCCTTCGCCGCTCCGCTGGTCATCGGCACCGTCGGCGAGAACGTCAACTGGCACCTGGGCTTCGCGCTCGCCGCGCTCGGCATGGCGCTGGGTCTGGCCCAGTACCTGCTCGGCGGCCGTCACCTGAACCCGCGCTCGCACGAGATCCCCACGCCGCTGTCGGCCGCGGAGAAGTCCGCGACGCTGCGCAAGTCCGCGCTGTGGGCGGCCGTCGCGGTGGTCTTCTACTGCATCGTCGGCTTCTCGGGTCACTACACCCTGAACTGGCTGCTGGTCCCGATCACCATCGCCGGTCTGATCATCCCGGTCATGGTCATCGCGCGCATCAAGCGGGACAAGGACCTCGACCGCGCCGAGCAGTCGAAGATGTCCGCGTACATCTGGTTCTTCGTCGCCGCGGCCGTCTTCTGGATGATCTACGACCAGGGCGGCTCGACCATGTCGATCTTCGCCGACTCCTCCGCCGAGAACACGATCTTCGGCTGGGAGTTCCCGGTCTCCTGGTACCAGTCCGTCAACCCGGTCATGATCATGGCGCTCGCGCCGGTGTTCGCCTGGGCGTGGCTGGCGCTGAACAAGCGCGGCAAGGAGCCGAGCACGGCCACCAAGTTCGCGTCGGGTCTGATCCTGATCGGTGCCTCGTTCTTCCTGTTCCTGGCTCCGCTGACGATCGCCGAGGGCGGTCACAAGGCGGCCGCGATGTGGCTGGTCGCGATCTACTTCGTGCAGACCGTCGGTGAGTTGACGCTCTCGCCGGTCGGCCTCTCCGTCACCACGAAGATGGCTCCCGCGAAGTACGCCTCCCAGATGATGGGCGTCTGGTTCCTGGCCGTCACCGCCGGTGACGCCACGACGGGTTTGCTGTCCATCGCCAACGTCGACCTCAACAAGACGGGCATCGTCGCCCTGGAGGCCACGCTCGCCGTGATCGCCGGTGTCGCGGTGTGGATGTACCGCAAGAAGGTCAAGGAACTGATGGGCGACGTCCACTGACGCCCGCCTGAACCTGGCGTTCCACCGAAGGGTCGCTGCACCGAGGGGTGCGGCGATCCTTCGGGTTTCCCGGCGACCTTCGGTATTCACTTGGGGAGCGCACGGCCCGCGCGGTTGCCTACGTCCGGGCCAACCTCTGCCCGGACCTCATGGAGGTCGTCCCAGGAAGGGTCATGACCGCCACGCCCGAGGCCTACGACCGTACGGGCGTGTGGGCCGTCGACATCGGCAAGTCCTGAGTCTCAGGCGTCGGGCAGCTCGTCACGTCGTACGGCCGTGACGAAGGACGCCCAGGCCGCCGCCGGGAGTACGAGGGCGGGCCCGTGGGGGTTCTTGGAGTCGCGGACGGGGACGAGGGGGGTGAGGGTGAGGAGGTTGTCGACGACTTCGAGGCACTCGCCGCCGTCCTGGTTGCTGTAGCTGCTCTTGCGCCAGGCAGCAGCGGCGAGCAGGTCGTCGGAGACCTCGACGCACGCGCCGCCGTCCGGGTTGCTGTAGCTGCTCTTGCGCCATGTCACGGCTGTCAGGTCGACGGATCGCATGGTGCTTCCTCCAGCATCTGCCCGATGAACTTCCGCGACTCGGCCGGGGACAGCGCCAGGTCGCGCATCGAATCGTACGCACGTTGCAGACGCTCAACCTCCCCGTTTTCTTCGACCAGTTCGCCGTGGTAGGCGGTCTCGGTGTAGGCCACTGTCTGCCCGTCGAGCAGCCTCAGGAACATCACGTCGGTGCTCACCAAGCCGTGCAGGCCGGAACTCTGAGGCAGCACTTGAAGCGTGATGTTCGGGCGCTCTGTCATCTCCGCGAGGTGTTCGAGCTGCTCCTTCCACGCCTTGGCATCCCGCAACGGTGTGCGCAGCACAGCCTCGGACAGGATGGTGCGGAACGGCGGCGCGTCCTCGCCCACCAGCAACGCGCGGCGGCCGACCCGCGCCTCCACCTGCTGGGCCAGCTCCTCGCCCTTGGTACCACCCACCGCGAGCACTTCACGCACGTACCCATCCGCCTGAAGCAAGCCGTGCACAGTACTCACAGCGAAGTGCCACAGGCTCACCGCCTCCGCCTCAAGCAGCATGTACCTGCGGTACTGCTCCTTGAACTGCGTCGGATCGCCCACCGCCAGCTCCCACAACGCCAACAGCAACCCCGGCGTCCCGTAATGCCGGTCCAGCGCCTGGGCCACCTCGGGGCTCCCCAGGGTGTGCCCGGTCTCCAGCTTCCCGAGTGTCGACCAGTCCCAGCCCAGTCGCTCCGCGAGCTGGCGCAGGCTGACGCCGCTCCGCTCACGTAACTCCCTCACCTCCTCGGCGAATCGCCTGCGCGGCTCCTGGCTGCGGCTCGTCACCGTCCGTCTCTGCGGCATCCCCGTCCTCCCCCTCCGGCGGCTGTGGAATTTGTGGAATTTGGAGTGCCCGGTGTGGAACCAGCGCCCTTCCACGGCATTTCCGCCCTGCTCACGCGGCATGCTCGTACTGCCTGAACACGCACCGTAATCCACCGGGTGCGCTCCGCACAGGCATGTCCGCGACCACGTAACCAAGGAGTGAGCCCCATGACCACCACGACCCTCCCCCGACTCCCCCGCCGCACCCGTACCCACAGCACCACCTCCTCCTGGACCCCGCCCGGCGGCTGGGCGCGTCCGACCCCCGCGGCGCTGCGGGCGATCGAGGCGGCGCTCGCGCAGTGGTCGGCATGACGGCGCGTACGGCGGTGGCGGCGCCCAGGCCCCCGTACGGCGGCGGCTGCGACGTGTGCGCGGCGCTGCTGGCACAGCGGACGGCCGCGAAGGAGGCGGGCCGCATGGGCGAGGTCGCCGAATGCGACCGGGAGTTGCGGGCGCACGGCAGACACGGGGAGGGGCGTACGACATGACCGGGCCGACGTACGACGTGAGCCGCTCCCCCGTTCCCGTCGACGGTTGCGAGGCCTGCCGGGAGTTCGCCGCACGGCGCCACGCGGCGCGGGCGGTGTTCGACCACAGCGCGGTGAGCGACGCGAACGTGCGGATGCGGGCGCATCTGCGGCAGGAGCACGGCGGGTGAGGAGGAGACGGCGGACCCCGCTCGACGACGCGTTCTGGAGCGGGGTCCTCACGCTGTTCAGCATGTCCGTGCTGCTTGCGGTGCTCTTCGTGGGGGTGCGGGGCTAAGCGCGTGCCTCCGGTGGGAAGCCGGTCGAGCGCAGGTCCTCGGGCAGGTGGGACATGTCGTTGTAGACGAGGACCGAGGCCACGCGGCCCGGTGTGTAGCGGATGACGGACAGGGCGGCGTTGCAGTGGTTGAGGCCCAGCCAACGCCAGGGCGGGGCGTCCAGCGCGGCGCGTACCAGCCAGCCGACGAGGAAGTTGTGGGTGACGACCAGCTCGTGTCGGTCCTCGGCGCCGTCCACCGGCCCGGTGAACCGCTCTTCGGCCTCGCGGGCCAGCGCCGCTCCCTCCTCACGCTCCTGAGCCGTGAACTGCTCAAGGAACGCCAGCAGCCGCTCCGCCGCGTCCGCGGGCAGTTCCTCCTTGCCGGGCACGTAGGGCACATAGTCCCCGGCCGTCTCGACCTGCCGTACGGGCACCTCCTTCAGACGGTCGCCGATCAGCCGGGCCGTCTGCGCCGCGCGCGGCAGCGGCCCGTGGTGGACCGCAGTCAAGGGAACGTCCCTGAGTCGGTCGCCCAGGAGTTGGGCCTGGCGACGGCCGTTCTCGGTCAGCTCGCTCTCGTCGGCCGTCGCCTCACCGTGGCGGGCGAGGTACAGATAGCGGGTGGCCTGCGCGGTCATGTGCGGTTTCCCCCTGTGGCGGGTCCTGGAGCCGGAGCCAGTCGAGGACTTCGGCGGCGTGCTGGTCGGGTGGGAAGACGGGGTAGAAGACGTGCTCGATCTCGCCCCGGTTCACGATCATGGTCAGTCGGCGGTACAACGTGCGCCCGCCGGCGGTGAAGGTGGGCAGGTCCAGGGCCGCGCGCAGCGCGAGTCCGGTGTCCGAGAGGATCGCGAAGGGCAGGCGCAGCCGTTCCGCCAGTTCCCTTTGGTACTCCCGCGGTTGCGACGACAGGCCGTACACCCGTGCCGCCCCGACCGCCCGGAGGTCGTCGTAGTGATTGCGGAAGGCGCACGCCTCGGCGGTGCATCCGCGGGCGCCCGGGATGGTGTCCCAGCCGTCCGGGAGGTCGGTCCCCGGCCGGCCCGACAGCGGATAGACGTACAGCACGGTCCGGCCGGGCCCCAGTGCTCCGAGACCGACCGCCCGACCGTCCGTGGCGGGCAGGACGAGGTCAGGCAGCCGCCCACCCGGCAGATGCGCGGCGCCGTCGTCGTCGGGCGGCCGGGGCAGGCCGAGGGGCAGCCAGGCCGGGTCGGCGGGCACCGGCACGGGGGACACTCCGCGGGCGCTCACTTCCGGGGAAACCGAAATCCCTGTACGGGCGTTTCCCTCCGGGGCATCCGGAATCAATCTGCGGGCGCTCGCCTCCAGGTGTGCCGCCAGCGTGTCCCGGCGTTCCGTCAGGAGCCTGATCCTCTCGGACAGGTCCCTGATCGAGCGGCGGTAGGCCGCCAGCGACGCCGGGCACTCGTCTCCCAGGTCGTGCCCGCTCGCCAGGCACTCCACGAACGGCCGGGTGTCCTCCACCGACAGGCCGAGCCCGGTCAGCGTCCGGATCTCCTCGACCTGCCGCAACGCCGTTGGCGCATAGTCCCGGTATCCGTTGGTCAGCCGCCGGGGCACGACAAGCCCCGCCGCCTCGTAATAACGCAACGCCCGGACCGTCACTCCGGTCCTGCGCGCCAACTCGCCAACTCGCATGCCCCGACGCTAAACCCGCACCCCGGGGTCCAGGTCAAGCGGACCTCGGGGTGCGAGGGGGGCGTCAGCGCACGCGGCGGCGCGGCAGGAAGACGAAGACCGCTCCGCCGAGCAGGATCGCCGTGCCGGCCACGAAGCCGAGTGCCCGAAGCCCGCCGTGGTCGTTCGCGCCGGTCTCGGCCAGGCCTCCGCCGGAAGAGGACGAGGACGAGGACGACCCGGAGGACGACCCGGAGCCCGACGTCGTCGCGCCGGAGACGCCGCCCGCCTGCTTCTGGACGTCAAGTTCCAGTGAGACAGCGGTCTTTGTCGCCTTGCAGGGAATCGTGATCGGGTCGGATCCGGCACTCAGCGTCACGACGATCGTCAGATCACCTGGGCTGAGCGTGGCCTTGCCGTCCGCTCCGGGCTTGTACGTGCCCGTCATATCGCCGAGCGAGACCGGGTCGCCCGTGTTGAGGGCGTCCTTGTTGGCAGGGCCCTCGACCTTGAGCGAGCCGCTGTCATCGCCGCCGACCGTGATCACCATGGAGGGCTTCAGCGCGCCCGCGGGCAGCGGGGCGGGGCTGTTCATCACGCCCTTGGCGGTCTTCACCGTGAGGTCGTAACTCCCGCCGCTCTTCTTGGCGTTGATCGTCGCCGAAGAGTCGATCTTGGCGGGGCCGGGCGAGGTGCAGGCGAAGGACGTGGTCACGGTCTTGCCGGCGAAGTCGGTCTGACCGTCATCGCCGCCGGAGGTCGAACCACCGGACGTCGTGCCACCGGACGTCGTGCCACCGCCGGTCGTGGATCCGCCCGAAGTCGTACCGCCGGTGTCACCACCCGTCGCCGTGCCTCCGGAGGTGGTCGTCCCGCCGGAGGTCGAGCCGCCCGAGGTCGTCGAACCGCCCCCGGCGGCCGTCACCTTGATGGTGGCAGCGGCCGGCACCGCCTCCTTTGGCGTGCACTTCGTGTCCGTCGAGTAGGCGGTGATGGTGTACGCGTCCGGGGTCAACGTGACATCACCCGCCGTCGTCAGCTTGACCTTGCCCGTCATGTCGGACAGCACCATGTCGCCGCCCTTGGGAATCTCCGGGTTCTCCTGCGGCCCCTCCATCGCGATGTCCGCGGTCTGCGCACCGGACGCCTTGAGAGTTCCCGTGGGCTTGACCGAGTCCTTCGGCAGGACGATGAGGTCCGGATTCTTGGACGCCGCCTGGACGAACTTCCACACGACCTGGATCTCGTCGCCCACCTTCGCCGTCGCCGGTGCGGTGATCTCCACCTTGGTGGTGCCCTCGACAGGGTCCAGGCCGGAGGCCGCGGGCGGTATGCACTCCGTCTTGTACGACACTTCGGCGGCCTGCGCCGGGACCGCGGCCACTCCCAACAGGATGCCCGCGCCGCCGAGCATCAGCGCGACCCCGGCCGCGCTCGTTCTGCGGCCTCCGGGCACAACTCTCCGTCGCCTGTTCACGTGTTCCCCTTCGTCGTCGGACTGGTGTCGTGCGGTGCGGAGAGCTGACCGTTCGCCGCGGTCCCCGGAACGTTGTCCGGCGTGAACCACGGCAGGGTCGGGTTCGTAGCCGTGCCGGGTGGCACGGGTGTGGCCGCGGACGCGCTCGCTCCGGGCACACGGGACGGGCTCGCCTTGGCCATGCGGAACGGGGCCGGCCTCGGCACCCGGGAGGCGAGTTCGGGCAGGCGCAGGCTCCGGTGCCGGCCCGCGCGCCCCGCCGACCTGCGCGGACGCACCCGGTCCACCACGGCCATCCCGATCCGGAACACCGCGGCCGGCACCACCACGCCTAGCAGGATCCAGAAGAGGGTCACCCCCCAGGGACGGCCCACCCCCCAGGGCTGCTCGGCGAGGACCTTGCCGCCGTACCGCAGCGAGACCGTGTAGTCGCCGTGCGCCCCGGCCGCGAGCTCGACCGGCAGCTTGATCTGCGCCTTCTTGCCGGGTGCGATCGTGCCGCGCCAGTCCTGTTCCTCCCACTGCGGCGCGAACACGCCGTGGGAGGTGCCGATCTGGAACACGGGGTCCTTGACGGCGGCGGTGCCGATGTTGCCGACGGTGAAGACGAGTTGGCGGGAGGGCGGCGCTCCGAACCAGGTCAGCAGCCCGCTCGACCCGTCGAGGCGGGTGTCGGTGAGCACCGAGAGCCGCCCACCGCCCACCTCCTTCGGCAGTGGTTCGACCGAGTGCCCGGCGACCATGAAGATCGCGTCGGCCTGCGCCTTCTCCCCCGTGACCGTGGCGACGTGCACCACGCACGGGCACGGTTCGGGCGGCTCGGTGACCGGCAGTTCCTTGCTGAAGTGGCCCTGCGCGTCGGTGGTGACGGCCCGGCCGTCGGCATTGGCGCAGGAGTTGGTGCCGCCGATCACCCCCCGGGACGGCACGGCCTGCCCGCAGATCAGCATCATCAGCAGGGTCTTCGGCCGCCATCCGTTGCCCGTCACGGTGATCGAACCGCCCGTCCCCGCCTCGGACCTCGACAGGCTCACGCCGGGTTTTCCGGCCGCGGACGCCGGGGACACCGGTCCCGCCAGCGGGGCCAGGACGAGCGCGAGCGCCGCCACCAGCGCCGACATCCGCGCCTTGCCGCTCAGGACTCCGCTCACGACACCGCTCCCGTCCACTCGACTTCCGTACGCGGCCGTTCACTCGTCCCGCCGTCCGTCGTACGACGCCTGTGACGTCGTACGCCCCACCAGGCGCCCAGCACCGTGAGCCCCGCCCCGGCGGTGGCCGCGAGCGCGCCCCACGGCACGAACCGCACCGACGCGGACGCCGTGGCGCGCGCCCCGCCCGCCGCCGTCACCGTCAGCCGCACGTCGACCGCGTCCAGCGCCGGGGGGTCGCGCCAGGGCTCGGTGAGCGTGACGCGGCGGCCGGGCAGGAGGTCGAGGGGCAGGGTGCGCGGGGCACGGTCCAGGGCCCGGCCGAGGACGCCGTCGGCGCGTACCGCGAGTTTCGGGGTGAGCACGGTGTTGCCGCGGTTGACCAGCTCGTACGAGATGCGCCCGCCGTGCACGGCGACGTGCTCGACGGTGAGCGCCGACACCGCGGGACCGCCGACCCGCAGCTGGACCCGGACCGCCGAGGACCGGCCGCCGGCGCCCGCCACGACCGCGCCGGGGTGGTCGCCGGGCGTCGCGCCCGCCGGGACGCTCACGGTGAACGGCACGTCGGCCCGGGTGTGCGCGGGCACCCGCAGCGAGAGCGTGCGCACCGGGACCCGGCGGCCGCCCCGGTCTCCCGCGAAGGCGATCCACGCGCCCGTGTCCGTGGACTTACCGGCGGCGCGCACGGTGAGGTCGCCGTCCGCGGTGTTGTCGGCGTCCGCGCCTCGCAGCCGCACGGTCACGGGCCGCGCGCCCGGGTTGAGCACGGACACGGAGTCCTGCAGCACCGTGCCGGGCGCGCCCTCCGCGTAGACGTACGGCCGCCCGCCCGGCGCGCTCGCGGACGGCGCGAGGGACCAGCCGTCGTCGGCCGCGGCCACCGGGGCGGCGGCGGCCGACAGCAGCACGGCGACGGCACAGCGGAGGACGGGGGCGTACGGCATCGGCGGCTCCTGCTGGTCGTACGGTCGTACGGGGGCGCGGCGCCCTCAGCGGCGGTTCGTCTGGTGCCTGCGGGTCAGCCACAGCGTGCCGGCCGCGCCCGCGAGCAGCACCGTGCCGCCGAACGTGCCGAGGGCGATCGCCGAGTCGGCGGGGCCGGTCTGCGGGAGCTGGCCGCCGGAGTCGGTGCCGGTCGAGCCCGTCGAACCGCCCGAGCTGCTGGATCCACCGCCGCCCGCCGCCGTGACGTCGAGGGTCAGCGACGGCCCGGGGTTGTTCGTGGGGGTGCAGGTGGTCGTCGTACCGAGCGCCTTGATCGTGAGCACGCCCGCGGTGAAGGTGACCTTGCCGGTCTTCTTCGGCGTGTACGTACCCGACAAGTCACTGATCTTGATGGGAGTGTTGGCGGGGATCGCGGCCGCGTTGGCGGGGCCGCTGACGGCCACCGTGCCGCTGTCCGCGCCGCCCACCTTGATCACGGCGCTCGGGCTCATCGCGCCCTTGCCGAGCTCCACCGGGCTGGAGGAGACGCCCTTCTGCCAGGACATGGTGAGCTTGTAGCCGCTGCCGCTCTTGACGCTCTTGATGTCGATGGGCGAGACGGCGCTCTTGTCGCCGATCGGCGTCTTGCACTGGTAGTTGACGTTCACCACGGCGGCCTCGGCGGCGGGGGCGGCCATCAGCACCGCCGAGCCGGCCAGGGCCGCGGCGAACGCGAGCGCGGCGGTTCGTTTCTGGTACGTCCGGTACGACACCTCGGGGCCTCATTCCTGACGGAACATCAGATCGGCCGTCAAGGTACGCCCGGTCCCTTGTGGAGGGAAGACAAAGTGCGCGCCGGATCCGAGGAGATCCGGCGCGCGTTCGGCAACGTACGAAGAAGGGTTCGAACCGCGGGTAACCCAAGGTGGGAGTTGCACCCGGGATCGGGTGGGACTACGCGGGCGCCCCGAGTTCCGCCCACACCGTCTTGCCGGTGACCCCCGGAGTGCGTACGACTCCCCAGTCCAGGCACAGCCGCTGCACGATGAACATGCCGTGGCCGCCGGGGCGGCCGGCGCGGTGCGGGGTGCGCGGGGCGGGCTGGCCCGCGCCACGGTCGGAGACCTCGACGCGCAGCACCTTGTTGTCGCAGGCGATCCGGAGCTCGTCCGGACCCTCGGCATGCAGGCAGGCGTTGGTGACGAGTTCGGAGACGACCAGCAGGACGTCCTCGGCGGCGGCCCGCCGGTCGGCGCTCGCGGCGGGCAGCCAGCCCCACGCGTGCAGCGCCTGGCGGGCGAAGTCGCGGGCCAGCGGCACGACGCCGCTCTCGCCGTCGAAGCTCAGTCTGCGGGCCTGACGCCCCCCGGACGGGACGGCCAGGCCGCCGCCCCCAGGTGCCCCGGAAGCGCCGCCGTCGCCCGACTCCGGGCCGCGGTCGCCCGGCGAGTAAGGCCGGGTGGTGCTCATCAGCGCTTCACCTCACCGATTCACCAGTTTCACGATTCAAGACTCAGTACTCAGCATGTGGTACGCGCCGCGGTGCTTCCGCACTCAGGGCGTTCCGGACGAATATCTACGACGATCACCTACGACGTTCCCACCGATTGTTGCCGACATAGTCAGGATGTCTCCTGCCCGACCGATCCGTCGGAACACCCCCTTTGTGCGACGGGGATCGTGTGACGCGGGCGATGCCGCGATCGCAGGGGGGACTCCGGAGCATGCCGAGGCGGGGCCACGACCACCCCGGCTAGTCGGCCAGGGCCGCATCGAGCGTCTCGTGGACGGTGAAGACGGCCTCGGCCCCGGTGATCTCGAAGACCCGGGCCACCACCGGCAACATCCCCGCCAGGTGGACTCCGCCCCCCGCGGCCTCGGCCTTCAGCCGGGCGCCGAGCAGTACGTTCAGCCCGGTGGAGTCGCAGAACTCCAGTCGCGAGCAGTCCACGACCAGTCGCGAGTGCCCCCTGTCAAGGCAGTCCTCGAGTGGCTCACGCAACAATTCAGCCGTGTGGTGATCCAACTCACCCGCGGGGGTCACGACGGCGCTTGAGCCCTCTTCCCGCACCTCGACTAGAAGCCGGCCCGACTGTGCGCTGCCGACCGTCTGGCGGTCCATGCCGTCTCTCTCCCGAGCGTCGCGACTGCTGATGTACGCACTCGAACACTACGCCTTCCTCACGATCCCCGACACCCGAACAACCCCCTGAAAATGGACATTTCACCGCGCAACGCACTTGCGGGCGACGCGCGAAAGCGGGTAGGGCTAGTAGCGACACCTATTCGACACGGCCGGCTTCGGAGGCGCCGCACACCGCAGTGCACGCATTGGCATCGGCGGCCATATGCCGAGAACGATGGAGGACACCATGTCACCCCGGCTCGACGCATCGCAGACCCAGACGGCGACGTCGGCACCCTCTCTGGAACGCCCGGAGCGTCTCGACGAAACCGGAACCAGCGGACTCGACGGACTCGACGGACTTCCCGAGATCCCCCCGTACGACGAGGTGGGACCGGTGGACGCACGGGCCCTGTCCAAGACCCTCTTCGAGCGGCTGGAGTCCCTCGAAGAAGGCACCCACGACTACTCGTACGTGCGCAACACGCTGGTCGAGCTCAACCTCGCGCTGGTCAAGTTCGCCGCCTCCCGCTTCCGCTCCCGCAGCGAGCCGATGGAGGACATCATCCAGGTCGGCACGATCGGCCTGATCAAGGCGATCGACCGCTTCGAACTGAGCCGCGGCGTCGAGTTCCCCACCTTCGCGATGCCGACCATCATCGGCGAGATCAAGCGCTTCTTCCGCGACACCTCCTGGTCCGTGCGCGTACCGCGCCGACTGCAGGAACTCCGTCTCGACCTGGCCAAGGCGGGCGACGAACTCGCCCAGCAGCTCGACCGGTCGCCCACGGTGGGCGAGTTGGCGGAGCGCCTGGGCATCACCAACGACGAGGTGGTCGAGGGCATGGCCGCCTCGAACGCCTACACGGCCAGTTCGCTGGACGCCCAGCCCGAGGAGGACGACTCCGAAGGCGCGCTCGCGGACCGCATCGGTTACGAGGACCACGGCCTCGAGGGCATCGAGTACGTGGAGTCCCTCAAGCCCCTGATCGCCGAACTCCCCTCGCGGGACCGGCAGATCCTCTCGCTGCGCTTCGTCGCCAACATGACCCAGTCCGAGATCGGTGACGAGCTCGGGATCTCGCAGATGCATGTGTCGCGGCTGCTGTCGCGGACGCTGGTGCGACTGCGCAAGGGACTGACGGTCGAGGACTGACGGTCCCCGCCCCCTCCGGCACCTCTTCTCGGCTGAGAGCGGTCCGGCGCCGACGGCGCCGGGCCGCTTTTTTTCTTGCGTCTCCTTCCCTCCCTCTTTCCTCAAAGGGCCACCCCCGTCACTATGAGCACTCCAAACTGGCTGGTATGTCAGGACGGGAGCGAGTGACCGCACGGGGTACGAGGAGGTCGGCACATGGCTCAGGACGACGCGGGCGCGTCCGACACGCGGCTCACCGAACTGCTGAGCGCCGACACCCCCAGCGCGTATCCGGCCCTCCAGGAGCTCCGCGAGCGGCACCGCCCGTCCGCCCTCGCCTACGCCCGCCTGTGCACCCGTAGCGAGTCGGCCGCGCGGCAGCTCGCGGCGCAGGCGTTCACCCTGGCGGCCCAGGAGACGGCGCGCGGCTCGAACCCGAGCGTCCCCTGGCGCCACCGGCTCCTGCTGCTGGCGGGGCAGGTGGCCGCCTCGTGGGCGAGGGACGAACGGGCCGCGGGCCTCGACCCCGGTCTGCTCCTCGTGCTGAGCGCGGCCGGCCCCGGCGGGCCCGTGCCGCCCATGCTCGCCCCGTTCCAGTCCCTCCCGTCCCGCACCCAGGGCCTGCTCTGGTACGGGGCCGTGGAAGAGGAACCCGCCGACCGGGCGGCCGTCCTGCTCGGCCTCACCCGTGAGGACGTGACGTACGGCGCACAGCCCGCGTTGCACGCCCTGGGCCAGGCCTGCCTGAAGTCCCGGCTCGCCGCCTCCGACGACCCGCGCTGTGGGGACTTCCGACGGCTGATCGAGGAGTCGCTACGGCCGGACAACCCCCGTTCCAGCCCCGATCTGCACGCCCACATGGCGCACTGCGCGCACTGCACGACGGCGTACGAGGAGCTGTCCGCCCTGCGTGACCATCCGCGCACCGCCCTGGCCGAGGGACTGCTGCCGTGGGCGGGCACGGCGTACGTCATGAGCGAGGCGGACGAGCCCCGGCCCGGCGTCCCCGCCTCGTCGGGGCCCTGGCCGCCGTCCCGCCGTTTCGTCCTCACCTCGGCGGCGGCCCTCGGCGTCGCCCTGGTGCCGCTGCTGTTCGTCGTGCTGTCGTCGGGCGGCTCGCCGTCCCAGAACACGGCGGGCTCGGTCACCACCCCGTCGAGCGTTCCGCAGGTGACGGTGACGGCGACCGTCTCGGCGACCCCCTCGCCCCCGGCCCCGCTGCCTTCCGCGACCAGCAAGTCCCCTTCCCCGACGCGGAGCCCCTCCCCCTCGAGATCGGCCAGTCCCACGCCGTCCCCCACGCCCACCCCGGCCCACCCGCCGGGCAGCGGCTACGCCCAGGTCGTGAACCTCGCCTCGGGCCTGTGCCTGGACATCCGCGACGGCGATCTGACACAGGGCACGGACGTCGTCACGGCCCCCTGCACCTCGGCCCGCACCCAGCGGTGGCGGGTCGACTCCGGGCGCGGCGTCCTGCAGTCGTACGCCGACTCCGACCTCTGTCTGGACAGCCGCGGCTCCGTCGACAACGGCGTCGGGATCTGGGACTGCGGCTCGATCGACGGCAGCCACGGCCAGAACCTGAGGTTCACCGTGGACGACGACGGCGTGATCCGCCCGTCCATCGCCGTCGAGACCGCGGTCACGCCGAGCGGTGGCGACGGCCTGTCCCTGCTGCCGCTCGACGGGGGCACGAGTCAGCGGTGGCGGGCGGGGGCCTCGTGACCCCGGCGTCCTGACCCGGGCGCCGTGACCCCGGCCTCGCGGCCGCGGACTCGTGCCCCCGGCGTCAGACCTCGCGTGCGCCGCGCCGCCAGACGCCGGTGACCAGCGGTACACCCGGCCGGTAGGCGAGGTGGACGTGGCTGGGCGCGTCCAGGAGGACGAGGTCGGCGCGGGCGCCGACGGTGAGGCGGCCGATGTCCGTGCGGCGCAGGGCCGCCGCGCCGCCCGCCGTGGCCGACCAGAGCGCCTCGTCCGGGGTCATCCCCATGTCCCGTACCGCCAGCGCGACGCAGAACGGGACGGAGGAGGTGAAGGACGAGCCCGGGTTGCAGTCGGTGGAGAGGGCGACGGTCACGCCCGCGTCCAGGAGGCGGCGGGCGTCCGGCCACTCGGCGCGGGTGGAGAACTCGGCGCCGGGGAGCAGGGTCGCGACCGTGCGGCCGTTCGCCAGGGCCTCGACGTCCGCGTCCGTGAGGTGGGTGCAGTGGTCGGCGCTCGCCGCGTCGAGTTCGACGGCGAGCTGGACGCCGGGGCCGTACGAGAGCTGGTTGGCGTGGACGCGCGGGTGCAGGCCCTTCGCCTTGCCGGCCGTGAGGATCGCGCGGGCCTGGTCGCCGTCGAAGGCGCCCTTCTCGCAGAAGACGTCGATCCAACGGGCGTACGGGGCACAGGCGTCGAGCATCTCGCCGGTCACCAGGGCCACGTACGCGGCCGGGTCGTCGGCGTAGTCCGGGGAGACGATGTGCGCGCCGAGGTAGGTGACCTCGTCGGTGTGCGCCGCCGCGATGCGCAGCGCGCGGGCCTCGTCCTCGACGGTCAGGCCGTAGCCCGACTTGGTCTCGAAGGTGGTGGTGCCCTGGCGCAGGGCCTCGTGGAGGTAGTGCGTGAGGTTGCGCTCCAGGTCCTCGTCACTGGCGGCGCGGGTGGCGGCGACGGTGGTGCGGATGCCGCCCGCCGTGTAGCCGCGGCCCGACATGCGGGCGTTGAACTCCTGGGTGCGGTCGCCCGCGAAGACCAGGTGCGAGTGGGAGTCCACGAAGCCCGGAATCACGGCCCGGCCGCCGGCGTCGACCCGGTTGTCAGTGGCGGGTGCTTTTCTTGAGTCACCGGTCCACGCGATGCGGTCGCCTTCGATGACGACGGCCGCGTCCTGGATCAGACCAAGGGGGGATCCGTCGCCGAGGGAGGGATCGTTGGTGACCAGACTGGCGATGTTGGTGATGACGGTGGTCGTGCCGGTGGTGCTGCTCATGGCGTCCTCGTGGGGGCGGAGTTCGGCGGTCGTCTCTAGGCGCGCAGGGCTTCGACTGCCTGCGCGAGGGCCTGCGGCACCTCGGGAACCAGGGCGTGCGCCCCGTCGCGTACGACGTGCCGGCCGCCCACGACCGTGTGCCGTACGTCGGCCGCCGTCGCCGCGAATACGGCCGTCTCGGCGCCCAGGCGCGGCACCGGTCCCGCTGTTCTGACCGAGTCGAGGGCGATCGTCGTGAAGTCGGCGAGCGCGCCCGCTTCGAGGATGCCCGCGTCCTGCCAGCCGAGGGCCGCGTGGCCGTCGGCGGAGGCGGCGCGCAGCAGGGCGGCCGCCGTCCAGTGACCGCGGGTGCGGGTGCGCAGGCGCTCGTTCAGCTCCATCGCGCGGGCCTCTTCGAGGAGGTCGATGACGGCGTGGCTGTCGGAGCCGAGGGAGAGGGGCGAGCCGGCTCGCTGGAGGGCGGCGGCGGGGCCGATGCCGTCCGCCAGGTCCCGTTCCGTCGTCGGGCACATGCACGTGCCCGTCCGGGAGTCGCCCAGCAGCGCGATGTCCTCGTCCGTGAGGTGCGTGTTGTGGACGCCGGTCGTGCGGGGGCCGAGCACGCCGTGGTCGGCGAGGAGCCGCGTCGGTGTGCACCCGTGGGTGGCCTGGCAGGCGTCGTTCTCCGCCGTCTGCTCCGACAGATGCACGTGCAGCGGGGCCTGCCGCTCCTCGGCCCAGCGCGCGACCGTCGCCAGCTGTCCGGCGGGCACGGCCCGTACGGAGTGGATGGCCGCACCGATCCGTGCGTGATCACGGTCCTTGAGAAGTGAAGAGCGTTCCGCCCAGGCCTCCGCGCTGCCGTCGGAGAAGCGGAGCTGGTGGTGGTTGGGCGGCTGTCCGAAGCCGGAGGACACGTAGGCCGTGTCGAGGAGGGTGATCCGGATGCCGGCCTCGCCCGCGGCCGCGACGAGCGCCTCGCCCATCGCGTTCGGGTCGGCGTACGGGGTGCCGCCGGGGGTGTGGTGCACGTAGTGGAACTCGCCGACGGCCGTGACGCCCGCGAGCGCCATCTCCGCGTACACGGCGCGGGCGAGCGCGTGGTAGGTGTCCGGGGTCAGCCTGTCCGCGAAGGAGTACATGATCTCGCGCCAGGTCCAGAAGGTGCCGGAGCCGACCTGGACGGTGCCGCGCAGGGCGCGGTGGAAGGCGTGCGAGTGGGCGTTGGCGAGGCCGGGGAGGGTGAGTCCGCGGAGGATCTCGGCGCCGGGGGGCGGGGTGGCGGTGTTCTCGCGGACGGCGGTGATCCGCCCGTCCGTCACGTCCAGGGCCACGCCCGGCTCGACGTGGGTGTCGAGCCAGGCGTGTTCAAGCCAGTACGTCTGCGTCACCTGCAGGCCAGCCCTTCGAGTACGTCGGCGAGTGCGGTCACCCCGGCCACGCAGTCGTCCTCGGCGGCGTACTCGGCCGGGGAGTGCGAGACACCCGTGGGGTTGCGTACGAACAGCATGGCGGTCGGGACGGTCCCGGAGAGGATTCCGGCGTCGTGTCCGGCACCCGTACCCAGGACGGGAACCGTGAGTCCCGCGGCCCTTTCCCCGTCCTTGCCCAGGATGCGGGCGAGCTCGTCGCGCAGGGCGTGCTCGAACTCGACGACGGGGGTGAACGACTCGCGGACGACGTCGAGTTCGACGCCCTGGGCCTCCGCGTACTCGCGGGCGGCCTTCTCGACGCCGGTGACGACCGTGTCGAGGGTCGCCTGGTCGGCGGCGCGGGAGTCGAGCCAGCCGCGCACGAGGGAGGGGATGGCGTTCACGCCGTTCGGCTCGACGGAGATCTTGCCGAAGGTGGCGACGGCACCGGCGAGCTGGGCCTCCCGGCGGGCGGCGAGCACGGTCTCGGCGTACGACAGCATCGGGTCGCGGCGGTCGACGAGCCGGGTGGTGCCCGCGTGGTTGGCCTCGCCCCGGAAGTCGAAGCGCCAGCGGCCGTGCGGCCAGATGGCGCTGGCGATGCCGACCTGGTCACCGCTGAGGTCGAGGGCGCGGCCCTGCTCGACGTGCAGCTCGACGAAGGCGCCGATGCGGGCGAGGCGCTCGGGGTCGGGACCGATGGTGTCGGGGTCGTATCCGGCGCGCTCCATGGCCTGCGGGAGCGTGATGCCGTCGCCGTCGGTCAGCCGGTGCGCCTGCTCGACGGTGAGCTGTCCGGCGGCCAGCCGGGAGCCGACGCAGGCGAGTCCGAAGCGGGCACCCTCCTCGTCGCCGAAGTTGACGATGGCGAGGGGACGGGTGAACTCGGCATTCCTGGCGCGCAGTTCGTCCAGGGCGGCGAAGGACGACACGACGCCGAGGGGCCCGTCGAAGGCCCCGCCGTCGGGCACGGAGTCCAGGTGGGACCCGGTGACGACGGCGTCGCCCTCGGCGGGGTCGCCGAGCCAGGCCCACTGGTTGCCGTTGCGGTCCAGCTCGTAGCGCAGCCCGCGGGACTCGGCCTGGGCCCGGAACCAGTCCCGGCAGTCGGCGTCGGCCCCGGTCCAGGCGAAGCGGCGGTAGCCGCCGGAGGCGGAACTGCGGCCGATCGGCAGCAGCTCCGCCCACATGCTGTGGAAGGTCACGCGGCGCCGCCCTCGTCACCTTCGCGCATCGGGATGCGCACGCCGCGCTCCTGGGCAACGGACTCGGCGATGTCGTACCCGGCGTCGACGTGACGGATGACGCCCATGCCGGGGTCGTTGGTGAGCACGCGGCGGATCTTCTCGCCGGCCAGCTTGGTGCCGTCGGCGACGGACACCTGGCCGGCGTGGATGGAGCGGCCCATGCCGACGCCGCCGCCGTGGTGGATGGAGACCCAGGAGGCGCCGGAGGCGACGTTCACCATGGCGTTGAGCAGCGGCCAGTCGGCGATCGCGTCGGAGCCGTCGAGCATGGCCTCGGTCTCGCGGTACGGGGAGGCGACGGAGCCGCAGTCGAGGTGGTCGCGGCCGATGGCCAGGGGCGCGGCGAGTTCGCCGGACGCCACCATGTCGTTGAAGCGCTCGCCGGCCTTGTCGCGCTCGCCGTAGCCGAGCCAGCAGATACGGGCGGGCAGGCCCTGGAAGTGGACGCGCTCACCGGCCAGCTTGATCCAGCGGTGCAGGGACTCGTTCTCCGGGAAGAGGTCGAGGATCGCCTTGTCGGTCTTGGCGATGTCGGACGCCTCGCCGGAGAGGGCCGCCCAGCGGAAGGGGCCCTTGCCCTCGGAGAAGAGGGGACGGATGTAGGCGGGGACGAAGCCGGGGAAGGCGAACGCCCGCTCGTACCCGGCGAGCTGGGCCTCGCCGCGGATCGAGTTGCCGTAGTCGAAGACCTCGGCGCCGGCGTCCATGAAGCCGACCATCGCCTCGACGTGCTTGGCCATGGACTCACGGGCGCGGGTGGTGAAGCCCGCCGGGTCCTTGGCGGCCGCGTCGGCCATGTCGTCGAAGTCGATGCCGATGGGGAGGTAGGCCAGCGGGTCGTGGGCCGAGGTCTGGTCGGTCACGATGTCGATGGGGGCGCTCTCGGCGAGCATGCGGGGCAGCAGTTCGGCGGCGTTGCCGAGGAGGCCGATGGAGAGCGGCTTGCGCTGGTCGCGGGCCTCGACGGCGAGCTGGAGGGCGTGCTCCAGGGAGTCGGCCTTCACGTCGAGGTAGCGGTGCTCGATGCGGCGCTCGATGGCGCGCGGGTCGACGTCGATACAGATCGCGACGCCGTCGTTCATCGTCACGGCGAGCGGCTGGGCGCCGCCCATGCCGCCGAGGCCCGCGGTCAGGGTGATGGTGCCCGCGAGCGTGCCGTTGAACTTCTTGGCGGCGACGGCGGCGAAGGTCTCGTAGGTGCCCTGGAGGATGCCCTGGGTGCCGATGTAGATCCAGGAGCCGGCGGTCATCTGGCCGTACATGGTGAGGCCGAGGGCCTCCAGACGGCGGAACTCCTCCCAGTTGGCCCAGTCGCCGACCAGGTTGGAGTTGGCGATGAGGACACGCGGGGCCCACTCGTGGGTCTGCATCACGCCGACGGGGCGGCCGGACTGGACGAGCATCGTCTCGTCCTGCTTGAGGGTCCGCAGCGTGCGGACCATGGCGTCGAAGGAGCGCCAGTCGCGGGCGGCCTTGCCGGTGCCGCCGTAGACGACGAGCTTGTCGGGGTGCTCGGCGACCTCGGGGTCGAGGTTGTTCTGCAGCATCCGCAGGGCGGCTTCCTGCTGCCATCCCAGGGCACTCAGTTCCGTACCGCGCGGCGCTCGGACGGGGCGGGGTCCTGACATGGTCTGCCTCCTAGCGGACTGTTGCAGTAGATATTCACATCCTGGCTTCTTGAATAGAGCTAGTCAATAGATGAGGTGGGCCAGCGGGGGCGTGGCGCGGATGTTTGGCTGGGATGTATGGGCACAGACAGGGACACGACGGAGGATTCAGTGAGCGATGGGGCAGCAGGGACCAGGGTGCCTTCGACGGGGACGCCGTCGACCGGGATGTCTTCAGCGGCGGCGCCTTCGGGTGGGGCTTCGGCGAGCGGGGCACCTTCGGGTGAGGCGCCTTCGGCGGGCGGGGCGCCTTCGGGTGGGGCGCCCTCGGCGGGCGAGTCCGGCTCCGATCGCGTGGCGCGACGCGACGATGCCGTCCGGGCCGCCGTGGAGCATGGACTGCTGGGGCCCGAGGCCCCCATCATCGCCCTCCTCGACGTTCCCGGCATCAAGGCCTCGGTGGCGGAGCTGCGGGCCGCCTTCGACGCGGTGACGGCGCCGGGCACACCCGTGCTGCACGCCTTCGCGGTGAAGGCGACCCCGCTGGTGCCCGTACTGCGGCTGCTGCACGAGCACGGCATCGGCGCGGAGGTCGCGAGCCCCGGCGAGCTCGCCCTCGCGCGGGCGGCCGGAGTGCCGCCCTCCGAGACCGTGCTCGACTCACCCGCCAAGACGATCGCCGAGCTGCGCGAGGCGCTGGCGCTGGGCATCGCCGTCAACGTGGACAATCCACAGGAGCTGGACCGCATCGACGGCCTGGTCGGGGACCTGACAGGCGGAGCGAACGGCGGTCCGATGGCGTCCTCGCGCCCCCGCTCCCCCATCGGAATCCGGGTGAACCCGCAGGTCGGCGGGGGTTCCATCGAGGCGTTGTCCACGGCGACGGCGACCTCGAAGTTCGGGGTCGCGCTGCGCGACGAGGGTGCCCGGGAGTGGATCGTCCAGGCGTACGCCGACCGTCCGTGGCTGACCCGGCTGCACGCGCACACCGGATCGCAGGGCATCCCGCTCTCGCTGATGGCGCGGGGGATCGCGGAGACGTACGCACTCGCCGAGGAGATCAACCGGCGTGTCGGGCGGCAGCAGATCGACACGCTCGACATCGGCGGCGGACTGCCGGTCAACTTCGGCTCCGACGTCACGACCCCGACGTACGCGCAGTACGCACGGCTGCTCGCCGAGGCGGTGCCGGGGCTCTTCGACGGGCGGTACGGGCTGGTCACCGAGTTCGGGCGGTCGCTGCTGGCCAAGCACGGGACCGTGGTCGCGCGGGTCGAGTACGCGAAGTCCGCCGGGGGCCGGCCGGTCGCGGTCACGCACGCCGGGGTGCAGATCGCGACCCGCACGGTGTACGCGCCCGGGTCCTGGCCGCTGCGGATCGCCGCGTACGACGCGTTGGGGCGCCCCAAGGCGGGGCCGGACGTCGTCCAGGACATCGCGGGGCCCGCCTGTTTCGCGGGCGACCTGCTCGCCGAGGGGCGCGCGCTCCCGCTGCTCGAACAGGGTGACTACGCGGCGGCGTTGGACACGGGCGCGTACTACTTCGCCCACCATTACGCGTACAACTCCCTGGCCCGACCGGGCGTTTACGGCTTCGCGTCGGTCGAGGGCGGCAACGGCAACGGGGGTAGGGACGTGCGGTTCGCGGTCGTACGGGAGCCGCAGGGCGTCGAGGAGATCGTCGCGGAGTCGGGCGGCGCGCGGCCGACGGCACTCACGGCGCTGTAGCCCCCGGCACCCAACACCTGGCACCCGGCACCCGGCACCCGGCACCCCGAAATAGAACACGGCGTGCGTGGCCTCGACGCGCACCCCGGCGGACCTGCGAGCGCCCCCTGGCGCGCCTTCACAACGCCCTGACCGGCATCCGAACAGCCTCAAGAGGACTGAAAATATGGTCAGTTGACCCACCTTAGCCACCGCGCGCATGTTCCACAGGAAAATGCCAGATCCCTCACCCGTCGCGCACACGTTGCGTAACTTCGGCGTCACTCGGCCGAACCCTTTGGCGGGAGGGGATACGTGGTGCCCGGAATCGACGAGTGCCTACTGGAAGCCATGCGACTGCCCGGTGCCCGGGGCGCCGCGGTGGTCGACTGGACCAGCGGGCTGGCCCTGGGCACGGTCGGGGACGCCCCGGGCGGTGACCACGAGACGACCGCGGCGGAGGCAGCCGAGCTCGCCCGGCTGGCCGCGGAGCACAAGGCGTTCGCCCCGTCCGACGGGTCCGACTGGTCCGAGCAGGAGACCCCGGTCGAGGACCTGATCGTCAGCAACCGTGACAGCTACCACCTGCTGCGGTTCGTCAGGACCACGTTCGACAGCAGCGTGTTCCTGCATCTGTGGCTGGACCGGGCGGACGGCAATCTCGCGCTGGCCCGGATCCGGCTCGGCGAGATGGCCGGACGGCTGGTACTGGGATGACGACGGTCAGAACACCGCCCGCACTCGAACTCGCCGTGCACAAGGACAGCGGCCAGGACCACGGCCGCAACAACGACAGCAACAACGACAACGACAGGGCGGCGGTCCCTGTCGGCCTCTCGCCCATGCTCAGCCGACTCGCCGCCGAGCGGGCCACCGGCGTGCTGGTGCGCGAGCGCGGGGTGCTCTACCTCTGTGACGGAGAGGTCGTGCACGCCGAGAGCCCCGCCACCCCCTCGCTCGACGTACTGCTCACCGCGCGCGGAGTGCTGGCGGCCGAGTCCTGGCGGGAGGCGGTCGCCGAGGCCGGGGCGCGGCGGCGGGTCGGGCGGTTCCTGGTCGAGCGCGGGCGGATCGCCGAGGGCGCGCTGGAGCTGTGCCATCTCGGGGCGCTGTACGACGCGGCGTACTTCGTGCTGGGGCCGAGCAGCACTCCGGCCCGGTTCCGGTACGGGGCCGCGCACTGGCTCGGCCCCGTGCGTCCCGTGCCCGTGGCCGCGGTGGAGCGTGAGACGCTGCGCCGCCGCCAACTGCTGCACCGGGTCTGGCCCGACCCGGCGACGGACACCGCCCCGTTGGCACGCGCCCGGCGCGCCGCCGAACCGTCGGTCCCCCTGCGCCAGTGGGCCGTGCTCGGCCGAGTGGACGGTCTGCGGACGGCGTCGGACATCTCGCTCGCCCTGGGGCGGCCCGCGTTCCACACCCTCGTCGACGTCCGTCGGCTGGCCGCGGCCGGGTTCGTCACGGCGGCGAACGCGCCGGAGCGTGCGCCGTTGCCCAAGGTGCTCACCCAGCCTTCCGCCGATCCCGACGTCGCGTTGTTGCGTCGGCTCCGAGACGCGCTGGAGGCCCTGTGATCCGCGCGCTGCGACAGCGTGCCGAGAGGAGACTGCTGATGGCGGCGGAACCCGAAGTCCTCGACGAGCTGCACCGGTTGAGGGCCCGCGTGCCCCAGCTGACCGGTGCGCTGGCGGCCAGCGTCGACGGACTCGTGCTCGCCCACGACACACCCGGAGTGGAGCCCGAGGGCGTGGCCGCGCTCACCGCGGCCGCGCTGGGGGTGGCCGTGCGGATGGCGGACGCCACCGGGCAGGGCGAGTTCCGCGAGCTGCTGGTGCGCGGCGTCGACGGCTATGTGGCGACGTACGCGGCGGGCGGCTCCGCCGTGCTGACGCTGCTGGCCCAGGACCGGGTCAACGTCGGCCGGCTGCATCTGGAGGGGCGCCGTTCCGGTACCCGGATCGGCGAGCTCGTCGAGGCCGCGACGGCGCGCGGCGAACCCGTCGCCCCGGCGCGGGCTCCCACGCGGCCCGCCTCCATGCCGACGCGCACCCGTACGGCGCGCGGCACTCCCCGAACGCCCCCCACCCCCAACACCCCTACCGCATCGGAAAGCTGACCGAAGAGT
The DNA here is from genome assembly GCF_019091445.1 of Streptomyces sp. GbtcB7. Classification (NCBI taxonomy): domain Bacteria; kingdom Bacillati; phylum Actinomycetota; class Actinomycetes; order Kitasatosporales; family Streptomycetaceae; genus Streptomyces; species Streptomyces sp. GbtcB7. Next base: position 36,857 of record NZ_JAGXJM010000037.1, on the reverse strand, counting down.
CGGACCGAAGGTCGGGCCGAAGTCGGACCGAAAAGTCGGACCGACAAGCCGAAAGGAAGAACCACACCATGACCAACACCGAAACCGCGCTGAAGGAAGCACTCGCCTCGATCGAGGGCGCGACCGGAGCCGCCCTCGTCGACTACACCAGCGGAATGGCGCTGGGCACGATCGGCGGCAGCAAGGGCTTCGACCTCACCGTGGCGGCGGCGGGCAACACCGACGTCGTCCGCGCCAAGATCCGCACCATGGAGCACCTCGGACTGAAGGGCGAGATCGAGGACATCCTGATCACGCTGTCCGACCAGTACCACCTGATCCGGCTGATCAAGGGGCGCGGCGGCAACGGGCTCTTCCTGTACCTGGTGCTCGACGCCAAGCGGTCCAACCTGGCGATGGCCCGGCACCAGTTGAAGAGGATCGAGGCGGACCTCGAGGTGTAGCGACCCCCTGTCGCCGCCTCGGGTCAGCGGCGTCGCGCTCCGCCGGGCGCGGCGTCGCCGGCCGCCACTCCGGTGGCCCGGCAGGCCTTCACCGGCTTTCCGGCGGGAGCCCCGGCACGTCGGCCGAGCCAGTCGACGCGCACCCAGATCAGCGCCTCCTCGGCGCGTTCCCGGCGCCCGAGCCAGCCGGCCTTGAGCCACAGCCCGACGCCCGCGCCGGCGAGCAGCATGCCGCCCGCGGCGGGCACCGCGAAGGAGCTGCCGAGCGCGGCCACGAAGGCGAGCAGCAGCCACCAACGATGGCCCCGGCGCCAGTTGCGTACCGTCACGGCCCGGTCCTGGAGCACGTCCTGCTTGCCGGCGCGTGCGGCCGAGCGAACGAGTGCGGCGTACCGCTTCCTGCGGGTGTACGCCACCACGACGCCCGCGAGGATGAACAGCGCGGCCCCGGCCATGACCCCGATCCGGCGTCCGGTCAACCCCGGCAACAGCACCCCGATACCGGCCGCGAACACCCCGAACCACCACAGCGGTGCCGCCCCGGCTCTCACCACGACGGCCACCCGAGCCAGCCCCTGCCCTCCGCGCGCCACGTTCTCCGCCTCCCGTGCTTGCGTCTTCAGCGTCTTTGGGCGCGCACGCTAACGAGCGAAGGTGAGACGAGTCTGAGAAGCGGGGCCACTCCACCGAACCGTGACTACTCCACGAACAGGCCCCTGGCCGCCGCCCGCGCGTCGAACTCCTCCAGCCGCGTCTGGGCGTCCGGGATGTCGTCGCACATCGCCTCCAGCAGGACGCGCCCGAGGAGCATCGGGGAGCAGGCCGTGTCGAAGGCGAGCCCGGTGCCGACGGCGGCGGGCAGAAGGAGGTCCGAGACCTTGGCGACCGGCGCGAACGCGGAGTCCGCGACCGTCACCACCGTCAGCCCGGCCCCCTTGGCGTAGGCGAGCGAGTCCACGACCTCGCGCGGGTGGCGGGGCAGCGCGAAGCAGAGCAGGGCGGTGGCTCCGGCGTGGACGGCCGCGTCGATGCGGTCGTGCAGCATGGTGCCGCCCTCGTGCAGCAGCCGAACGTCCGGGTGGACCTTGGCGGCGAAGTACGCGAAGCCGTACGCCTGGGAGGCGGCGGCGCGCAGCCCGAGCACCGGGAGCGGACGGGAGGCGGCGAGCAGCCGTCCCGCGCGCTGCACCGGGCGCGGGTCGGCGAGCACCTCGGCGAGGTGCTTCAGGTTCTCGATCTCGGCCTCGACGGCCTGCTGGTACTCGTTGTACGAGCCCGGGGCCACCGTCTGTTCGGTGGGCGCGACCTCGCGCAGGTGCTTGCGCAGCGCCGGGTAGCCGTCGAAGCCGAGCGCGACCGCGAAGCGGGTGACGGAGGGCTGGCTGACCCCGGCGAGTTCGGCGAGTTCGACGCTGGAGAGGAACGGCACGTCGGCGGCGCTGCGCACCATGCTGTGCGCGATGCGCCGTTGGGTGGGCGTCAGCCGGTGCCCCTCGAAGAGCGCCTGCAGGCGCCCGGCGGGACTGTCCATCACGCTCTCGTCGGCCTTCACGCCGGCATTCACGTCGGCCTTCATGCCAGCCTTCACGCCGGCCTTCACCTCGGCCTTCACTTCGGCATTCACGTCAGCCTTCGCCTCCGCGCTCACGTCCGTGCTCCTGTCCACGCTCATGACTCGCTCCCCCTCCAGATGTCCGTGAACCGGTCGAGCAGCGCGGCCGCCGCCGTCACGTCGTCCGTCAGCGGCCGGTCGGTCTGGTCCAGGCCGAGCACGGACTCGGCCAGTTCCATCGCCCGTCCGACCGGCAGCTCAGGGTCGGGCCGCAGATCGCGCTGGCGCAGCGCCCGTACGGCGGAGACCAGTTCGCAGCCCACGACGAGACGGTAGGCACCGCACGCCCGCAGTGTCTGCCGTGCGGCGAGCGAGGCGAAGCTCGCCTGTTCCTCGACGCCCCGGGAGAGTACAGCGTGGCCGAGCGAGGCGGGCGCGGAGAAGGCGCGCAGGTCGCCGAGGGCGGCCGCGGCGGCGTACTCCAGGATCATCACGCCGGAGGACGCGGGCTCGTGGTCGGCGAGGAAGGGGCGCAGGCGGGTGTAGGCGGGTTCGTTGAGGGTGGAGAGCCGGGAGGTCGACAGCCGCGCCACCTGTGTGACGGCGAGCCTGAAGTGGTCGAGGGCGAGGGCGAGTTGGGCCTGGTAGAAGCCGCCATGGTGGTACGCGGCCATGTCCTCGGGCGAGATGAGGGGGTTCTCGGCGGCGGCGTTGATCTCGACGACCAGGACCTCTTCGAGGGCGTCCGCGGCGTCCTGCGCGGGCCCGTGGATCTGCGGGACGCACCGGAAGCCGTACGGGTCCTGGATCCGCCCGAGCGGCGGGGTGGGCCGGTCCGCCGCTCCGATCAACTCCCGCATCCGACGCGCGACTTCGACCGAGCCCTTGTGCGGGCGTGCGGCGTGCACGGGCGCCGCGTACGCCTCGTGCGATCCGTCGACGGCCAGCAGGGACAGCGCGGCGACGACCTGGGTGGCCTCGATCAGCCCCCGCAGCTCGTCCAGGGCGAGCGCGGACTGCCCGAGGGTGAGGGCGTTGCTGCTGATGAGGGCGAGGGCGTCGTTGTTGTCGAGGGGCTGGGGTTCGGGGGGCAGGCCCTGCCCGACGGACGACACCTCCTCCCCGAAGGACGTCACCCTCTCCCCGAGACCGAGCGGCGACGGCCCCTGGGCCTGGACCGACGGAGCCTGTACCTGGGGCGGCGCACCCTGCTCCGGGGACCGCGACTCGGACCGTACGGCCGACACGGACGACGTCCGTGAGGCGTCCGGCCCCCGCCAGGGATGCTCCCCCACCAGCGCAAGCCCCACCTGGGCCAGCGCCGCGATGTCCCCCGTACCCACCGACCCGAACTCGTTCACGACCGGGTACGCGCCGGTCTCCAGGGCCTCGCACAGCGCCGTGACGACGGTGGGCCGCAGGCCCGCTCCGCCCGCCAGGAGCTGGTTGGCGCGGACGGCGAGCATGGCCCGGACCTGGCGGGCGGGGAGCTCCTCACCGATGGCACCGGCGTGGCTGCGCAGCAGGCGCAGCCCGTGCTCGGCGGCGGCCTCGGTCGGCACGTCCTCGTTCCGGTTGGCGCCGACGCCGGTGGAGCGCCCGTAGACGCGACCGGTGGCGGCGATCTGCCGGGCGGCGTCCCAGGACTGCTCGACGCGCTTCATCGCCTCGGTGCCGGGAACGGGCCGCGCGGCCCCGTCGGCGAGCCGCACGATGTCGGTGACACCGGTGCTGCGCCCGTCGAGCACCACCAGACCGGCGGTGAGACCGGCCACCACCGCTCTCGACGTGTCCGCATTCCGAGACGACATAGAGCAAAAACTCCCCTCAATCCGGACATTGGATCTTGCCTGGTGGTCATAAGTAACCAGCGATTAACACCGGACCGTTGACAACCTATTCAGGTACAGAGAACTCTGCATGACGATATGCAGACCGGGCAAGGGACACCTCATGATCCAGTTCGACACGGTCCACAAGCGCTTCCCCAACGGCACCACCGCAGTCCACGATCTCTCTCTGGAGATGCCGGAAGGCGGCGTGACCGTCCTCGTCGGATCTTCCGGTTGCGGTAAGACCACCACCCTCCGGATGATCAACCGGATGGTCGACCCGACCTCCGGCACCATCCGCGTCGGCGGCAAGGACGTCCTCGAGCAGGACGCGGCCGAACTGCGCCGCTCCATCGGGTACGTCATCCAGCAGGCCGGCCTCTTCCCGCACCGCACGGTGCTCGACAACATCGCCACCGTGCCGCTGCTGCTGGGCTGGGGCCGCAAGAAGGCCAGGGCGCGGGCGTCCGAGCTCCTGGAGACCGTCGGCCTCGCCACCGACGCGGGCAAGCGCTACCCGCACCAGCTCTCCGGCGGCCAGCAGCAGCGCGTCGGCGTGGCCCGCGCGCTCGCCGCCGACCCGCCCGTCCTGCTCATGGACGAGCCCTTCGGCGCGGTCGACCCGGTCGTCCGCACCCAGCTCCAGGACGAACTGCTCCGCCTCCAGAAGGAGCTCAGCAAGACCATCGTCTTCGTCACCCATGACATCGACGAGGCCGTCCGGCTCGGCGACCAGATCGCGATCTTCCGCACCGGCGGCCATCTCGTGCAGTGCGCGACCCCGGCCGACCTGCTCGCCCGCCCCGCGGACGACTTCGTCGCCGACTTCCTCGGCGCCGAGCGGGGCCTCAAGCTCCTCTCGCTCCAGCACCTCGCCGACGTACCGCAGGGCCCGGCCCCCGAGGGCGGCGCCTGGACCCTCGTCCTCGACGAGGCCCGCAAGCCGCGGCACTGGCGTGCGACGGCGGACGACGCCGAACTCCCCGTACGACCGCTCAAGGACACCGACTCCCTGCTCGCGGCGCTCAACGAGTCCATCGCCTCGCCCACCGGACTGGTGGCACGTGTAGACGCCGACGGCGTCCTCACCGGCGTCACCTCCCGCGACGACATCCACGAGCACGCGAGCAAGGCGCACGGCACCCACGGCACCGCGAGCGTGGCGATATGACCGTCGACTGGTCCTGGATAGGCGACCACACCCACGACCTCACCTCCCTCGCCCTCTCCCACCTCCAGGCCGCGCTGCTGGCCGTCTTCTTCGGCCTGCTGATCTCCCTCCCGCTGGCCGTCGTGGCCCACCGGGTGCGCGCCCTGCGCGGCGTGCTCCTCGGCCTCTCGAACGTCCTCTTCACGATCCCGTCGATCGCGATCTTCGTCCTCCTGCTCCCGGTGAGCGGCCTGACCCGCACCACCACGGTCATCGGCCTGACGGTCTACACCCTGGTCGTTCTGCTCCGGAACACGGTCGAGGGCCTCGACTCGGTCCCCGTGAAGACCAAGGAAGCCGCCAAGGCGATGGGCACCCGCCCGCTGCGGACCCTGCTCACCGTCGAACTCCCGCTCGCCCTCCCCGTGATCATGGCGGGCGTGCGGATCGCGACGGTCATGTCGATCTCCCTGGTCTCCGTCGCCACCTACATCGGCGACGGCGGACTCGGCCAGCTCTTCACGGACGGCTTCCAGCGCAACTTCCCGACACCGGTGATCGTCGGCGTGGTCCTGACCCTGCTGCTTGCGCTGGTCGCGGACGCGCTGCTGGTCGCGATCCAGTACGTACTCACTCCGTGGACGAGGCGGCGAGCCTGACATGTACGAACTCTTCAAGAACCTCGCCAAGTGGCTGGTCAGCGGCGATCAGTGGGCCGGCACCGACGGCATCGCGCACCGGATCACCGAGCACCTGGAGTACTCGCTCTTCGCCACCCTCATCGCGGCCGCGATCGCGCTCCCGCTCGGCCTGCTGATCGGTCACACCGGCAAGGGCGCCTTCCTCGCCATCAACCTGTCCTCCTTCGGCCGGGCGCTGCCGACCGTGGGCCTGGTCGTCCTGGTCTTCCTGGTCAGCGGCCTGTCGCTGTGGTCGGTGTACGTGGCCCTCGTCGTCCTCGCGGTACCGGCCATCGTCACCAACACCTACGCCGGCATGAGCGCCGTCGACCCGGAGGTGAAGGACGCGGCTCGGGGCCAGGGCATGCGCGGCCACCAGGTCCTGTTCCAGGTCGAGATCCCGCTGGCCCTCCCCCTGATCATGACGGGCCTGCGCCTCTCCCTCATCCAGGTGGTGTCCACCGCCACGATCGCCGCGTACGTCAGCTTCGGCGGCCTCGGCCGGTACGTCTTCGACGGCCTGGCGCAGCGCGATCTCGTCCAGGTCCTCGGCGGGGCGGCGCTGGTCGCGATCGTCGCCGTCGTGCTCGACCTCGCGCTGGCCGGACTCCAGCGCTACCTGTTCCGTCACCGTCGTACCGCCGCCCACTGAGGAGCCGAAGAACCATGAACCGTAGGACTCTGCTCGGCGGCCTCTTCGCCGCGGCCTCCGTCCCCGCCCTGGCCGCCTGCAGCAGCGGCATCACCTCGCTGGACAGTTCCGGCGGCGGCAGCGGTGGCGGCTCCGGATCGAGCGCCGGCGGCCTGACCATCGGCACCGCCAACTTCACCGAGAACCAGATCCTCGGCTACCTGTACGCGGGTGTCCTGGGCGCCGCGGGCATCAAGACGAAGGTCCGCCCCAACCTCGGCTCACGCGAGATCGTCGTGCCCGCGCTGGAGGGCGGCGACATCGACCTTCTCCCCGAATACCAGGGCAGCCTGCTCCTGTACCTGGACGACAAGGCCACGGACACCGAGGCCGGGGCGATGCAGAACACGCTGACGACGGTGCTTCCCAGCGGCCTCGAGGTCCTCCCCTACGCGGCGGCCGAGGACCGCGACAGCTTCGCCGTCACCAAGGAGACGGCGGCCAAGTACGGTCTGACCTCCCTCGCCGACCTGCGCAAGGCCAACGGCAAACTGGTCCTGGGCGCCGCAGCCGAGATGAAGAAGCGGGTCGTCGGTGTCGTGGGCCTCAAGGACCGCTACGGGGTGGAGTTCAAGGAGTTCAAGTCCCTCGACTCCTCGGGCCCGTTGGTCAAGGGCGCGCTGAAGAAGGGTGACATCGACGTCGCCAACGTCTTCACCACGGACGTGGACGTCATCGAGAACGGCTGGGTCGTCCTCACCGACCCCCTCAACCTGATCCCCTCCCAGCACATCGTCCCCCTCATCGCCTCCCGCAAGGCCGACGCGAAGGTCCGCAAGGCCCTGGCCAGCCTCGGCAACGTCCTCACCTCCGAGGAACTGACCAAGCTCAACCGCCTGGTGGACAAGGAGAAGAAGGACCCGGACGCGGTCGCCAACAGCTGGCTGAAGACCAAGAAGCTGGCGTGATCCCCTCCCCTGGGGCTCCGACCCAGACCCCGTGGGTGCTTCTTCGGCTGCGGGCGGGAGGGGGCTGGTCGCGCAGTTCCCCGCGCCCCTGAAAGCTCTCAGCCCGTCCGGCGTTTGAGGACGAGGCCGTTCAGGCCGATGGGGGTCTGGGGGCGGAGCCCCCAGGAACGGGATGGGACGGGTAGGGGCGGCGGGGGCGAGGAACCTGGGGGGCTATACCCGGACCGCTGAGCCCCGTTCACTCATCCTCGGCGCGCAGAGGATCCGCTTCTTCCGCACCCGTTTCCCCTCGATCGCCGCGACCGTCAAGCGTGCCGCCTCCGCGGCGATCTCCGGAAGACCCCAGTCCACCGTGGTCAGCGGCGGGGTGAGGACCCGGGACACGGGATGGTCGTCGAAGCCGACCACCGAGACGTCCCGGCCGACGGACAGCGAGGCCTCGGCGGCGGCGGCGTACACCCCGTACGCCAGCGAGTCGGAGAAGCAGAAGACGGCGGTCGCGGGCCGGGGCCCGTCCAGAAGACGTCGGGCGACGACCGTGGCCTCGCCCAACTCCTGCGGACACGGAACCAGTTCGGCACGCAACCCGAGCCGTTCGGCGGCCTCGCGGACGTACACGTCGGCGGGCCGGTCGGGCGTGCTCGGCCGGGTCGGGGTCAGCACGGTCACCCGGCGGTGGCCGAGCCCGTACAGATATTCCAGGACGGAGTCGATGCCGGCCCGGTTGTCGAAGATGACCTGCCCGGCGGTACGGGCCGCGCTGAGCGAGTCCCCGACGGCCACCACCGGCAACGCGTCGGCGATCGCCGCCCACTCCTCGGCCGAGGGATTCACCGGCGACACCAGCAACGCGTCGACACGCTGGTCGCGCAGCTGCTTGGCGAGCTTCAGCTCACGGTCGGGGTCACCGCCCGCGTCGAGGATCAGCGCGTAGCGGTCGCCGGCCAGCAGTTCCCGGCCGATGGCGGCCATCAGCTGCTGCTGCCAGAGATCCTGAAGATCGCCCGCGAGGACACCGACCATGCTGGTGCGCCCGCTGGCGAGGGCGCGGGCGATGGGGTCGGCCTCGTAGCCGAGCTCGGCGGCGGCCTTGCGCACCCGTTCCTCGGTCTCCTTCGAGACCTGCTTGCCACGCAGGGCGTAGGAGACGGCGGCGGTGGAGAGACCCGTGGCCTCGGCCACCTCCCGGAGGGTGGTGCGCTTATTGGGCCTGGCCATGCCGGGAAGCCTACCGGGACACGTCCACATCGTGGGCATGCGGCGCCCTCCACCCAGGGGTGCATGGTTGACAGAAAGGCTTGTTAACCGCTTAAGTTAACCGCATAAGTGAAGCGGTTAACCACGTTCAGACCAGTCAGCCCACCCCACCCCTCCCCGAAGACCGAGGACCCGAGGACCGCCGCGTGCCCACCGACGTCCACCAGCACATCTGGCCGCCCGCCTTCGTCGAGCTGCTGCGCGCCCGCACCGCACCGCCGTACCTCGACGGCTGGACCCTGCACCTGGCGGGCGAGCCGCCGTACGAGGTCGACCCGGCCGACCACGACGTCACGGCCCGCACCGCACTCGCCCACGCCGACGGCCTGGACCTGGCCCTGGTCTCCCTCTCCAGCCCGCTCGGCATCGAACACCTGCCGCCCGCCGAGGCCGCCCCGCTGCTCGCCGCCTTCCACGACGGCGCCCTCGCGCTCCCGGCCCCCTTCGGCGTCTGGGCCTCGCCCTGCCTGTCGGCACCGGAAACGGCCCCGGACGCGGTCGAGCGCGAACTCCGCCGGGGCTGCGCAGGCCTCCAGCTCCCCGCCACCGCCCTGCTGGACGCGGCCGGCTGGGACTTCTGCGCACCCCTCCTCGACGTCCTCACCCGCCACGACAAGCCGCTGTTCGTCCACCCCGGCACGGCCCCGCCCACCCCCGGCACCCCGCCCTGGTGGCCCGCGCTGGTCCCGTACGTCCACCAGATGCACGCGTCCTGGTTCGCCTTCCGCGCCTTCGGCCGCGCCCGTCACCCCCGTCTGCGCGTCTGTTTCGCCGCCCTCGCGGGACTCGCCCCGCTGCACGGCGAACGGTTCGCGGCGCGCGGCGGCGGGCGCGGCGAGGTCGACTTCGACGCCTTCTACGAGACCTCGTCGTACGGGACGCGAGCCGTGGACGGGCTCGTGCGGGCCGTCGGCATCGACGTGGTCGTCAGCGGCAGCGACCGCCCCTACGCCTCGCCCACCGTCCCCGACCTCGGCGCGGCCGCCGCCGTCCACGCCCTGCGCACCGTCAACCCCGCCCGCCTCCTGAAGGGAGCCACCCCATGACGTACGAGGCCCTGCCGGACCGCACGCTCGACAAGCGCGAGCTCCAGGCCCTCGTCGACGACCTCGCCACCCGCCCCGAACTCTGGCGCGAGCAGGTCGCGTTCTCCGACGAGGAGCGGCACTACGCGTCGCTGTACCGCGACGAGTACGTCGATGTCTGGCTGCTGTGCTGGACCCGGCGCAACGACACCGGTTGGCACGACCACGACATCTCCTCCGGCGCGGTCGGTGTCGTGCAGGGCTCGCTGACCGAGTCCAACCCGCGCATCGGCGGCAGCCATCTGTCCGTCACCGTCGGCGCGGGCGAGTCCTTCTGCTTCGGCCCCGAGCACATCCACCGTCTCACCGGCGCCACCGACGACGCGGTGTCGATCCACGCGTACTCGCCGCCGCTGTGGCGCCTGGGCCAGTACGACATCACCGAGGACGGCCTGATGCGCCGGATCTCCGTCTCGTACGCGGACGAGCTGCGGCCCCTGGACCTTCCCGTGGACAGCTCCGCCGCCTGATCAAGGGGCGGTATCGCGGCAGCGATGATCCGACGACGATTCAACCAAGGATCATTAAATCGACACTCAGGGTGAGTGGGCGTGTGCGTACGGTGATCGAGCGCTACAAGCACAACTCCCGAGGGAGCGTCATGCCCCCGAACCGCAGGGCCTTTCTGGCGGCGACCACCGCCTCCGTACTCACCACCACCGCGTCGACTCCGGCCGTCGCCGCACCCCGCTCCCGGCCGGCGACCGCCCGCGCGGCGCTCGACGAACTCCTCGCGGGCAACCGGCGGTACGCCGCCGGGCAACCCCGTCATCCGCACGAGGAGCGCGCCCGGCGGCATGTCCTCGCCGCCGGGCAGCACCCGTTCGCGGTCGTCGTCGGCTGCATCGACTCCCGCGTCCCGCCCGAGCTGGTCTTCGACCAGGGGATCGGGGACCTGCTCTGCATAAGGACCGCCGGGCAGGTGCTCGACGAGGCGGTCCTCGCATCCGTCCAGTACGGGGTGGAGGAGCTGGGCGTTCCCCTCGTGCTGGTGCTGGGGCACGAGCGCTGCGGGGCCGTCGCGGCGACGCTCGAACACCTCCGTACGGGGGCACCCGTGCCCGGCCACCTCGCCCTTCTGGTGGACGAGATCACGCCCGCGGCGCTCCGCACCCGGGCGGTGCCCGGGGACTGGGCCGACCACACCGTGCGGGCGCACGCGGCCTGGGTCCGGGACGCGATTCGGGCAGACCCGGCCTTCACCGCGGCGCATGTGGTCGCCGCACGGTTCGACCTCGACTCAGGCCTGGTCACCCTCCTCCCCTAGGGCCTGTCCGGCGGATGTCGGGCCTCACGGGGGTGCAGCCCAGCCCCAACAGGGGGGCTATCCCCAGTGCCACGGGGGCCATCGCTCTCTAACGTGAACAGCATGACCGGTAGGGAAGCGGGCGGCGACGCCGAACTGAAGAAGGAACTCGACGCCACCCTGCACGCACGCAGGGAATTGGGCGAGGAGTACGAGTCCGCGCTCGTCGACTCGTTCCTGGAGAAGGTCGAACAGCGCCTCGACGGCGCGGTGGACCGCCGGGTACGGCGGCAGCTGGCCGAGCAGCAGATGGTGGTGGCCCGCGGTACGCGCTCGCCGCAGGGGACCACCGACTCGTGGGGGGAGCGCTTCGGTTTCGGGATCGTGTCGCTGGTCCTGGCGGTCCCACTGTCCGCGATCGGCGGCGGCGTGGCGCATCTGCCCGGCCTGCTGGTCGCCTGGGCCGGCATCGTGGGCGTCAACGTGGTCCAGGCCGCGCGCGTCACCCCGAACTTCTTCGGCCGCCGCAGGGGCAAGGACTCCGACTGGGAGGACTAGGCGAGCGAGGAGCGTCGGTACATCGCGACGTGCACACGGGAAGGGCCCGGCACCTGACTGGTGCCGGGCCCTCACGTATTGCGCGGGGACCGCCGCACCCCCGTTACCGGGGGGCGGGACGACGGCGGTCCCCGCGAGGGACGCGTGCCGGGTCAGGGCCGGGCTTGCGCGTCCGTGGCGTCCATGGAGGTCCGGGAGCCGCTCCGGAGGTCCTTGGCGCCGTTTTGGCGTCGGCCGGGGCGGGGAGCCGCTCCCGCCCTGCCGACACCCACTAATGTGCCGGACCCGTGTTAAGCGGGTGCTGCGCGGACGTGACGCGCTCGTACCACTTCCGCGAAGTTCCCTGCCGAAAGGCAGGAAGATCCCCCTCAGGAGGGGAACTTCGGGAAATATCCTCCTGCCACCTGCGGAAATCGCCCCGACCGGCGCCTTCTTGCCCGCGGGCCGCCCGTCGGCGCCTACTGCTTGGCGCCACCCTTGGCGAGGAAGGACAGCAGGTCCTGGCGGCTGACGACACCGGTGGGCTTGCCCTCGACGAGCACGATCGCCGCGTCGGCGCTGCCGAGTACGGACATCAGGTCGCCGACCGGTTCGCCGGAGCCGACCTGCGGCAGCGGCGCCGACATGTGCTTCTCCAGCGGGTCCTGCAACGAGGCGCGCTGGGTGAACAGGGCGTCGAGCAGCTCCCGTTCGACGACGGACCCGACGACCTCGGCGGCCATCACGTCCGGGTGACCGGCGCCCGGCTTGACGATCGGCATCTGCGAGACGCCGTACTCGCGCAGCACCTCGATGGCCTCGCCGACCGTCTCGTCCGGGTGCATGTGGACGAGGGAGGGGATGGCGCCGGACACCTTGTCGTTGAGCACGTCCGCGACGCGCGCGCTCGGGCCGGAGTCCTCCAGGAACCCGTAGTCGGCCATCCACTCGTCGTTGAAGATCTTGCTGAGGTAACCGCGCCCGCTGTCGGGGAGGAGCACGACCACGACGTCGTCGGGTCCGAGCCGCTCGGCCACCCGCAGCGCGGCGACCACGGCCATCCCGCAGGAGCCGCCGACGAGCAGCCCCTCCTCCTTCGCGAGCCGCCGCGTCATCTGGAAGGAGTCCTTGTCGGACACGGCCACGATCTCGTCCGCGACCGTACGGTCGTACGCCGTCGGCCAGAAGTCCTCACCGACGCCCTCGACGAGGTACGGCCGCCCGGACCCGCCGGAGTACACGGACCCCTCCGGGTCGGCGCCGACGACCTTGACCTTGCCGTCGCTCGCGTCCTTCAGATAGCGCCCGGTCCCGGAGATCGTGCCGCCGGTGCCGACGCCCGCCACGAAATGGGTGATCCTCCCCTCCGTCTGCTCCCACAGCTCGGGGCCGGTGGAGTGATAGTGCGAGAGGGGGTTGTTCGGGTTGGAGTACTGGTCCGGCTTCCAGGCGCCGGGCGTCTCACGGACCAGCCGGTCGGAGACGTTGTAGTACGAGTCCGGGTGCTCCGGGTCGACGGCCGTGGGGCAGACGACGACCTCGGCGCCGTACGCCCGCAGCACGTTGATCTTGTCGGTGCTCACCTTGTCGGGGCAGACGAAGATGCACTTGTAGCCCTTCTGCTGGGCCACGATGGCCAGCCCGACCCCGGTGTTTCCGCTGGTCGGCTCGACGATCGTGCCGCCGGGCTTGAGGGCGCCGCTCTCCTCCGCGGCCTCGATCATGCGCAGGGCGATGCGGTCCTTCACGGACCCGCCGGGGTTGAAGTACTCAACCTTCGCCAGGACGGTCGCCTGGATACCTGCGGTCACGTTGTTGAGCCTCACCAGCGGGGTGTTGCCGACGAGGCTGATCATCGAGTCGTGGAATTGCACCGTTGTCTCCGGAGCTGCGTTTTAACAGGAATGGTCCCGTCAGCCTAAGGCCCCGGGTGACGGTTCACTCGCCGTTGAGATTGGCCGACCTGCTCCACGGGGCAAGCAGTGTTTGTACGGCTACGAGGAGGTGGCGGCGACGTATGTCGAGCTTGTCGAGGGCGAGGGTGGCACGGCGGATCGCGGCGGGCGCGGCGTACGGCGGCGGCGGGATCGGGCTGGTGGGTGCCGCGGCGGTCGGGGTGGTGCTGGCCGAGGTGCAGCTGGCGAAGCGCCATGTGGGCAACGGGCACGCGCACGCGCCCCGCGCGGACGGTCTCTACGGGTACGCGTACGCCGTGCAGGACGGGCCGCCGCTGCGGCTGACCATGCTGGGTGACTCGACGGCGGCCGGGCAGGGCGTGCACCGGGCCCGCCAGACGCCCGGCGCGCTGCTGGCGTCCGGGCTCGCGGCGGTCGCCGAACGCCCCGTGGAGATGTGCAACGTCGCACTGCCCGGCGCCCAGTCCGACGACCTCGACCGGCAGGTCGCGGTCGCCCTCGCGGACACCTCGCGGGTGCCGGACGTCTGCGTGATCATGATCGGCGCCAACGATGTCACCCACCGGATGCCGCCGACGCGGTCGGTCCGCCATCTGTCGGCCGCGGTGCGACGGCTGCGTACGGCGGGGGCGGAGGTGGTCGTCGGGACCTGCCCCGACCTGGGCACGGTCGAGCAGGTCCAGCAGCCGCTGCGCTGGCTGGCCCGCCGCGCCTCGCGCCAGCTCGCCGCCGCGCAGACCATCGGCACGGTCGAGCAGGGCGGCCGTACCGTCTCGCTGGGCGACCTGCTGGGACCCGAGTTCGAGGCGAATCCGCGCGAGCTGTTCGGCCCCGACAACTACCACCCCTCGGCGGAGGGGTACGCGACGGCGGCGATGGCCGTCCTTCCCACCGTCTGCGCGGCGCTGGGCCTCTGGCCGGCCGAGGAGGAACGCCCGGACGTCTCCCGTCGCGAGGGCTTCCTGCCGGTCGCGCGGGCCGCGGCGGAGGCGGCGTCCGAGCCGGGCACGGAGGTCACGGCCGCCATGCCCACGGGGCCGCGGGGCCCGTGGGCCCTCCTCAAGCGCCGCCGGCGCCGGCGCGTCCCCGCCACGGACCCGGCTCCCGCGCCGACGCCGTCCGCGTGAGACGGCGGACGCGTGGAGACGCCGGGCGCCGAGGGTGTGTCCTGCCGCTGCGGGTGCGCGGGGGCTGGTCGCGCGGTTCCCCGCGCCCCCAGGGCGGGGCGTCGCCCCGATTCCCCGCCCGCCCGCCCGACACTCTTCGACTGCCGGCCGGTGGGGGCTTGGCGCGCAGTTCCCCGCGCCCCTGAGACGGGGCTGCGCCCCGGGTTCTCGCGCGCCTGAACGTCTCGAGCAGCCAGAGCGAGGAAAGCAAGCGCTTAGAAATGCGGTCCTAGTCACACCGTCGGAGCGGTGACCCGGGCGGTACGGGCGGGTAACTTCCCAAGCAGCCCTGCCCGTCCACCCCATAGCGCCCATGGAGCCGTGATGCCCGAAGCCGTGATCGTCTCGACCGCCCGTTCCCCCATCGGCCGCGCATTCAAGGGCTCCCTCAAGGATCTCCGCCCGGACGACCTCACCGCCACGATCATTCAGGCCGCCCTCGCCAAGGTCCCCGAGCTGGACCCCAAGGACATCGACGACCTGATGCTCGGCTGCGGCCTGCCCGGCGGCGAGCAGGGCAACAACCTCGGCCGCATCGTCGCCGTGCAGATGGGCATGGACCACCTCCCGGGCTGCACCATCACCCGTTACTGTTCCTCGTCGCTCCAGACGAGCCGCATGGCCCTGCACGCCATCAAGGCCGGCGAGGGCGACGTCTTCATCTCGGCCGGCGTCGAGCTGGTCTCCCGCTTCACCAAGGGCAACTCCGACTCCCTCCCCGACACGCGCAACCCCTTCTTCGCGGAGGCCGAGGCCCGCACCGAGGCCGTGGCCCAGTCCGAGGGCTCGACCTGGCACGACCCGCGCGAGGACGGCCTCGTCCCGGACGCCTACATCGCGATGGGCCAGACCGCCGAGAACCTCGCCCGCATCAAGGGCGTCACCCGCCAGGACATGGACGAGTTCGGCGTCCGCTCCCAGAACCTCGCCGAGGAAGCCATCAAGAACGGCTTCTGGGAGCGCGAGATCACCCCGGTCACCACCCCCGACGGCACGGTCGTCAGCAAGGACGACGGCCCGCGCGCGGGCGTGACGCTGGAGGGCGTCCAGGGCCTCAAGCCCGTCTTCCGCCCCGACGGCATGGTCACGGCCGCCAACTGCTGCCCCCTCAACGACGGCGCCGCCGCTCTCGTGATCATGTCCGACACGAAGGCCCGCGAGCTCGGCCTCACCCCGCTCGCCCGCATCGTGTCGACCGGCGTCACCGGCCTCTCCCCCGAGATCATGGGCCTCGGCCCGGTGGAGGCCAGCAAGCAGGCCCTCCAGCGCGCTGGCCTGACCGTCGACGACATCGACCTCTTCGAGATCAACGAGGCCTTCGCCGCCCAGGTGATCCCCTCCTACCGCGACCTGAACATCCCGCTGGAGAAGCTGAACGTGAACGGCGGCGCCATCGCCGTCGGCCACCCCTTCGGCATGACCGGCGCCCGCATCACCGGCACGCTCATCAACTCCCTCCAGTTCCACGACAAGCAGTTCGGCCTGGAGACGATGTGCGTGGGCGGCGGCCAGGGCATGGCGATGGTCATCGAGCGCCTCAGCTAGTTCCGTTCGGGTAACCGCCACTGAGCCCAGCGTGACCGAATCGGCCCAGAGCCCAGTAACCACCGGGACTCTGGGCCGATTTGTGATCCAATCCCCCCCAAGATGTGACCTATCTCCCCTCGGGGAGGGATTTACGCAGGTCAGAGCCGCTGCGCGACTAAACCCCAGGGCCAAAGTCCTGTCCTATTCGTGACGTTACGCACTGACAGCAGGATGGTCCGCCCTTCAAGCTGATGTAGGAAGTCGGGGGGTCGACTTTGAACCGGGAGTACGTCAGTGAGCGCCATGCCAATTGCTCTGCTGCTCACCACCGCCGCGACCGCGGCCGTGGGCGTCGCCGTTCTGCGCACCCTGCAGGGTCTGCGCCGGCAGGTCGCGGCCCTCCACAAGGAGCTGGCCGAGAGCCGCGCCACGACCATCCCGCACGGCCTCGTACCGGCGGCGCGCTCGGCCGCGGACACGGACGAGATACGCGCTGCCGTCGCCGAGGCGCTCGCCGAGGAGCGGGAGCGGGAACTCGCCGAGGCACGGGCGTTCTGGGCCGCCCAGGAGGCGCGTGACGCCTCGGACGCGCCCTCGCTGCTCGGTCTGCCCGACAGCGAACTGTTCATGCCCCGCGAGTCGGACTTCTTGAGCCTGGAGCCCCTGGAGCCGGTCACCGAGGCGGGCCTCGACGTCGACGAGTACGCGGGTGACTCGCCCGAACTGGCCGCGGCCCGCCGCCGCCACCCCTCGCACCCGGACTTCGTCCCGGTCCAGTCACCCGTCGTGAACGACCACGAGCGCACGGTGTCCTGCCTGGAGGAGCTCGCCGAGTCCCGCACGGAGCTGGCGGACGTCCGCCCCGGCCCGCTCGGCACCCTCGACGTCTACGTCTTCGCCGACGGTACGACCCTGTGCATGACCCCCGGCCACCGCGAAACCGCGGAACGGCTGGCCGCGGCCCTGCGCGCCGGTGAAACCCCGTTCCTCCTCGGCGGCTCCGGCGTCTCCGGCGCCTACGCCCTGACCTTCGCCTGCGGCGAGGAGAGCATCTACATCCTGGCGGACAGGGTCATAGCGTCCCTGTAGGTCTGTAGGTCCCTGTAGGTCCCTGTACCGGCGTCACACCCCGGCTCTCTTCTGCGCCTCCTCCACCAACATCAACGCCTCCGCGAGCTCCCCCTCGTCCCTCAGGACGACCGCCAAATCATGCGCCGCGACGGTGATTTGATCGGCGACGGCGAACATCCCCGCGTCCGGCATCTCCAAGGGCTCAGTCGCGGGGTCCTCCACACGCTGCGCCCACCGTGCCAACTCCCTGGCCAGCCCCAGCGCCTCCGCGGCGGCCCCCCGTTGCAGCCGGCTCTGCGGAGCGGCCCGCAACCGGTCGGCGAAGTGGTCCACGGCTCGGGTCAGCGGCGTCGTATCAAGCACGCCGCGAGACTACGCGCCGCGACGGGACTGTTGCCAACAACCGAACCCTCAGGCACCGTGGCGTGAAGGACCGGCTTACACCCCATTGCGTCCGGAGGCGCCGATGTCCCAAGTGTTCTCCCAGGAGACCCATCGCAATCTGCTCGCCCGCATTCCCCACTGCACCGGTCGTGAAGTATCCGACTGGCTGCGCACCGTCGACGAAGGCCCCGCTCTCTTCCGCTTCGAAGAGAAGGTCAGCTGGCTCCGCGCCGAGCACAACCTCGCGTACGGCCACGCCAAGGCGATCATTCATGAGTACGACTTGAGGAGGGCCGCGCGCAAGCTGCTCTGAGCGCGCACCACCACCAGGACCAGGCATCCCCATGGCAAAGGGCCCGCGAACCATCGGTTCGCGGGCCCTTCAGGTCGGTCACCGGCCCGTTCGGCCGGCGGGGTCGGCTAGTCGTCGCCGCTGAAGATGGCGACCAGCCGCAGCATCTCGACGTAGATCCACACGAGGGTCATGGTCAGGCCGAACGCGGCCAGCCAGGCCTCCTCCTTCGGCGCCCCGTACGCGATGCCGTCCTCGATCTGCTTGAAGTCGAGGGTCAGGAAGAACGCGCCGATCAGGATCGCCAGGATGCCGACGATCGCGCCCAGCGGGCCCATGCTGCGCAGTCCGCCGTCGTTGGCGACGCCGAAGACGACGAGCAACAGATTGACCGCCGTGACGACCACGAAGGCGATCGCGATGGTCATACCGATGCGCGCGTACCGCGCGGTCACCCGGACCCAGCCCGCCTTGTAGACGAGGAGGGTCGCTCCGGACACCGCCATGGTGCCGAGCACGGCCTGGAAGGGCGCGCCGCTCCACCGGCTGTTGTACATCTCGCTGATGACCCCGAGGAAGACGCCCTCGAAGGCGGCGTAACCGAGGATCAGCGCGGGCGAGGCCGTGCGCTTGAAGGACTGCACCATCGCGAGGACGAACGCGACGAGCGCGGCGCCGATGGCGAGGCCGTAGCTGGTGCTGGACACCGGAAGCAGCGCCCAGGCGAGGATCGCGCCCACGGTGACGGTGCCGAGCGTCATGGCCGAGCGCATGACGACGTCGTCCATCGTCATCCGGCCGGTGGAGACCGGGGCCTGCGGCGGTGCGCCCTGCTGCAGGTCCTGCTGGGCGTAAGGGTTCTGCGCGTAGGGGTTGCCACCCTGCGCGTACGGATTGGCCTGCGTGCCGACAGCGGGTCCCCCGGCCTGCGGCGCCGCGTTGAATCCCGCGTAGCCGTTGTCGCGGCTGAACCCCCGTCGCGAGAAGACCGGGTTGCTGCTCCTCATTTCACTCCTCCATGGCCACCGTGTGGGGCCTTGGCTCAAGGGTAATGGGTAGGCAAAGGATTGGCCCTACTGCCTGGGGAGGATCTTTCCCTCACGCTGCCAAGGTACGCGTGTGTTTCCCGGCCCGCGCGCACTGGTACCAAGCCGTGACAGGCCCCTTACGCCCTGCCCGGCGGGGTCTCGGGACTCTGCGGCGATCAGTCCAGAGGAAACCCGGTGTAACCCTCCGCCAGGTCCGTCTCGGCCGCCCGCGAGGTGGCGATCCGGCGCAGCCGGGCCAACTGGACGCGGTCCTCGAAGGGGGTCGCGTCCGGGGCGCGGTGCAGCAGGGTGGTCATGTCGTACGAGAACCGCTCGGCCTGCCAGACGCGGCGCAGACAGGTCTCGGAGTACGCGTCGAGACGTTCCGCCGATCCGGTCTCCTCCAGGTGGACCAATGCGCGGGCGAACGTCACCACGTCGCCGACGGCGAGGTTCAGTCCCTTGGCGCCGGTCGGCGGAACGATGTGGGCGGCGTCCCCGGCGAGGAAGAGCCGCCCGTGCCGCATGGGCTCGTGAACATGACTGCGCATCGGGGTGACGGACTTGGAGGTGATGGTCCCGCGCTCCAGACTCCACCCGTCCGCGGTCTCGAAGCGCCGCTCCAGCTCGTCCCAGATCTCCTCGTCCGCCCACGAACCGGCGTCCGTGCCCTCGGGCACCTGGAGGTAGAGCCGGGAGACGGCGGGCGAGCGCATGCTGAGCAGGGCGAAGCCGCGGTCGTGGCGGGCGTAGACCAGTTCGTCGTGGGAGGGCGGCACGTCGGCGAGGATCCCGAGCCAGCCGAAGGGGTACGTCCGTTCGAATACACGGGAGTGCTCGGCGGGTATCGCCCGCCGGGCCACCCCCCAGAACCCGTCGCAGCCGACGACGTAATCGCACTCCAGCACGTCCTCGCGCCCCTCATGCCGGAAGCGGACCCGCGGCCGCTCGCTCTCCGCCCCCTCCACCGCCAGCGCCTCGGCCCCGAAGAGCAGCGGGCCGCCCTCCTTGAGCTGGAGCGCGATGAGGTCCTTGCAGACCTCCGTCTGGGCGTACACCATCACGGAACTGCCGCCGGTCAGGGCGGGGAAGTCGACCCGGTGCCGCTCCCGCGCGAACCGCAGCTCGATCCCGTCGTGCCGCAGCCCCTCCCGGTCCATCCGCCCGCCGGCCCCGGCGGCCCGCAGCACGTCCACCGTCCCCTGCTCCAGGATCCCGGCGCGCTGGCGCTGCTCGACGTACGCCCGGTCGCGGCTCTCCAGCACGACGGAGTCGATCCCCGCGTTGTGCAGCAACCGCGCCAGCAGCAGGCCGGCCGGCCCGGCTCCGATGATTCCGACGGTGGTACGCATCCGGCACGCCCCTTCGCGTTCCGCTCAGCCCGCAGTCCGGCCTGTTCGCCTGACGGCTTGTTCGTCTGGTGAAAATTACTTCACCATTTACTGACGGGAGTCTGCGACGGCACGCGCTTGCTGTCAACGGTTCACGATGAAGTCACCGAAGACGCCCCTGAGGGACGCAAAAGGACAGAAGGGTCGGAGGTGCCCGGAACCGGACTTGAACCGGTACGCCCGCGAGGGGCAGCGAGGTTTAAGCTCGCCGTGTCTGCATTCCACCATCCGGGCAGGCCATGGGCTCCGCATTGAGGTTCCGAGCCTATCGGGGCGCATCCCTCGAACAGTGGGCGAGCGAACCGATGTTGTCTTATTTTATTGACGTCTGAGGGTGCATCAGCCCCCGGTACGGGCCATCCGCACTTGCCAATAGCCTTTCGGGCGGCTCAGACCCGCGTATACGGAATGACGGAATTTCACCGTCCGAACGGACGCACCCACAGGAGTCGTACCCGGACGGCGCTCGGGAAGCACTCAGGGAGCACTCAGGGCGCGCCCTCATCCCCAGGTATGACAAGACCGTCCGCGGTCCGACCCGAGGCTGCCCCCGGAACCGGAACAGCGGCTGACTCCAAGGCGCCGAACGGCCGCGAGGATGGGACACGTCCCCAGAAACGTCGTCGTCCCGACAGGAGCACCCTCCCGTGACCAGCACGCCCCTCGCCGACCGGGCCACCACCGTGGCCGCCCGCGCCACGGAACTGTCGAAGGTCTACGGACAGGGCGAGACCCAGGTGGTCGCCCTCGACCGGGTCTCCGTCGACTTCCGGCAGGCCGAGTTCACCGCGATCATGGGCCCCTCGGGGTCCGGCAAGTCCACGCTGATGCACTGCGTGGCGGGCCTCGACACGTTCTCCTCCGGCTCCGTGCGCATCGGGGAGACCGAGCTCGGCTCCCTCAAGGACAAGCAGCTCACCAAGCTCCGCCGGGACAAGATCGGCTTCATCTTCCAGGCGTTCAACCTGCTGCCGACGCTGACGGCCCTGGAGAACATCACCCTCCCGATGGACATCGCGGGCCGCAAGCCCGACCGCGAGTGGCTGGACAAGGTCATCACGATGATCGGTCTCTCCGACCGCCTCAGCCACCGGCCCTCCCAGCTCTCCGGCGGCCAGCAGCAGCGCGTCGCCGTCGCCCGCGCGCTCGCCTCCCGGCCCGACATCATCTTCGGCGACGAGCCCACCGGAAACCTCGACTCGCGCGCGGGTGCCGAGGTGTTGGGCTTCCTGCGCAACTCCGTACGGGAGTTGGGGCAGACCGTGGTGATGGTGACCCACGACCCGGTGGCGGCGGCGTACGCGGACCGGGTGGTCTTCCTCGCGGACGGACGGATCGTGGACGAGGTGTACGGACCGACGGCGGACTCCGTCCTGGACCGCATGAAGCAGTTCGACGCCAAGGGCCGCACCAGCTGACCGAGAAAGATGCGCGCCGACGCTCTCAACGGGCGCGGGGAACTGCGCGACCAGCGCCCACCGGCCCGCAGCCGACGGACTCACCGCAGACACAGCCACACCCTCCGCCTGCCGACCGCCTCACCCTCCTGGACTGAGAAACCCCATGTTCCGAACCGCCTTGCGCAACGTGCTCGCGCACAAGGCCAGGCTCCTGATGACCGTGCTCGCCGTAATGCTCGGCGTGGCGTTCGTATCGGGCACCCTGGTCTTCACCAACACCATCTCCGACGCCTACCAGAAGAGCTCCGCCAAGGGCTTCGACCAGGTCGACGTCGCCATCCAGCCCAAGAGCCAGGACGACAAGGGCGACAAGGTCGGCAAGGAGCAGAAGCTCACGCAGGCACTGCTCGAGAAGGCCTCCAGGGCCCCCGGCGCCGGCACCACGATGGGCGTCGTGACCGGCTTCACCGCGATAGCCGACAAGGACGGCAAACTCGTCGGCAGCGGCTTCCAGTCGCAGGGCGGCAACTACTGGGGCACCAAGGACGCCCGCTACCCGCTGACCAGCGGCCACGCGCCCAAGGGCAAGAACGAGGTCGCGATCGACTCGGAGACCGCGAGGCGCGCGGGCTACAAGGTCGGCGACACCGTGCGGCTGTCCGTCGACGGCCCCGTCCTCGCCCCCACCGTCGCCGGCGTCTTCACCACCGACGACGGCAACGTCGCGGCCGGCGGCAGCCTCGCCCTCTTCGACACGGCGACCGCGCAGCAACTCTTCCACCGCGTCGGCGAGTACGACGAGATCGATGTGAAGGCCGCGTCCGGCACCAGCCAGACCGCCCTGCGCGCCGCCCTCGACCAGGTCATCCCGAAGGGCGTCGCCTCCACCACCACCGGCAAGCAGCTCGCCGACGACCAGGCGAGCGCGATCGCCTCCGCGATGAGCGGCATGAAGACGGGCCTGCTGGTCTTCGCGGGCATCGCGCTGTTCGTCGGTACGTTCATCATCGCCAACACCTTCACCATGCTGGTCGCCCAGCGCACCAAGGAACTCGCCCTGCTGCGCGCCGTCGGCGCCTCCCGCCGCCAGGTCACCCGCTCCGTGCTCGTCGAGGCCTTCGTCGTCGGCGCGGTCGCCGCGGTGGCGGGTCTGCTCGCGGGCATCGGCATCGGCGCGGGCATGCGCTCGCTGATGGGCTCGCTCGGCGCCACCGTCCCGGACGGCCCGCTGGTGATCTCGCCCGGCACGATCGCCACGGCCCTGCTCGTCGGCATCCTGATCACCATGCTGGCCGCCTGGCTGCCCGGCCGTCGTGCCGCGAAGATCCCGCCGGTCGCCGCGATGAGCAGCGTGCACGCGCAGGCGACGACGAAGTCCCTGGTCGTACGCAACACGATCGGCGCCCTGTTCGCCGCGGCCGGCGTCGCCGTCGTCCTGTACGCGACGACCATGAGCGGCTCGGACGGCCAGGCCCCGATGGGTCTCGGCGCGGTCCTCCTCATCATCGGCGTCTTCGTGCTGACCCCGCTGCTCTCCCGCCCCCTGATCGCGGCCGCGGCCCCGGTGCTCCGTGTCTTCGGGGTCTCCGGCAAGCTGGCCCGCCAGAACTCGGTGCGCAACCCGCGCCGTACGGCCGCCACCGCCTCCGCCCTGATGATCGGACTCACCCTGATCACCGGTATGACGGTGATGGCGGGCAGCCTGCAGAAGTCGATCGACAAGATGGCCAGCTCCGCGATCAAGGCGGACTACGTCGTGTCGATGGCGAACGGCGTCCCCCTCTCCCCGGAGGTCGCGAAGACCCTCGCCGGCCTCGACGGTGTCACCGACACCAGCCCCCTGCGCACCTCCCCCTCGCGCATCGACGGCACGTCCGAGTTGCTGGCGGGCGTCAACGGCGAGTCCATCGCCAAGCTCACCGACCTCACGCTCGACGAGGGCGCCTTCAAGGTCGGCGGCACCCAGGTCGTCGTGGACGACGACACCGCCAAGTCGCACGGATGGAAGGCCGGTTCGCAGCTCGCGGTCTCCTACGAGGACGGCAAGAAGCAGCGCCTCACCGTCGCCGGGATCTACCACGGCAACATGATGATCAACGGCATCATGGTCGACAACGCGACGCTCTCCCCGCACCTGACGGACGTCGCCGACATGCAGGTCATGCTGAAGACGGCCGGCGGCACGTCCGACGCGACCAAGAACAAGCTGGAGAAGGCCCTCGGCAACAACCCGGCCGTCCAGGTCCAGGACAAGAAGGACATCTCCAACAACATCGCGCAGATGTTCACCCTGCTCCTGAACATGCTCTACGGCCTGCTCGCCATGGCGGTCATCGTCGCCGTCCTCGGTGTCATCAACACCCTGGCCATGTCGGTCTTCGAGCGCTCCCAGGAGATCGGGATGCTCCGCGCGATCGGCCTCGACCGCAAGGGCATCAAGCGGATGGTCCGCCTGGAGTCCCTGGTCATCTCGCTCTTCGGCGGCGTGCTCGGCATCGGCCTGGGCGTGTTCTTCGGCTGGGCGGCCGGCGAGCTCGTCGGCAGCAGGATGTCGACGTACGAACTGGTCCTGCCCTGGGACCGGATGGCTCTCTTCCTGCTCCTCGCGGGGACGGTCGGCGTGCTGGCCGCGCTGTGGCCGGCCCGCCGGGCGTCCCGCCTGAACATGCTGTCGGCGATCAAGTCGGAGTAGCGGAGAACCGGTGACGAACATCGGGGCCCCGTTCCGGATCGGAACGGGGCCCCGGTCGTCGGCGGACCACTGTCAGTGGGCCGGGTTCCAGGTTCTGGCCCGCAGGGGCATTCCGGAGGCTCCGGAGGGCTCGGGGGTCCTGATCGCCAGTACCTGGTTGACGCCGATGCGGTTGCGCTCGAAGGCGACCGCGGAGGCCGCCATGTACAGACGCCAGACACGGGCGCGGCCCGGACCGGTGAGCGCCACGGCCCGCGCCCACTGCGCCTCCAGGTTGGTGACCCAGCGGCGGAGCGTGAGGGCGTAGTGCTCGCGGATCGACTCGACGTCGCGGACCTCGAACCCGGCGCGTTCCAGCTGGGTGACGGTCGTTCCGATGGGCGCGAGCTCGCCGTCCGGGAAGACGTAGGCGTCGATGAACTCGTCGACGTCGTACGCCGATTCGTCCCGCCGGGGCGGCCGTGCGATCTGGTGGTTGAGCAACCGCCCGCCCGGCTTGAGGAGGCTGTACAGCACCTCGGCGTACTCCAGGTAGCGCTCGGCACCCACGTGTTCGGCCATGCCGATGGAGGAGATCGCGTCGTACGGCCCGTCGGCGACGTCCCGGTAGTCCTGCACCCGGATCTCCACCCGGTCGGTCAGCCCCTCGTCCGCGACCCGCTTACGGGCGTACGCGGCCTGCTCGTGCGAGAGCGTGACCCCGACGACGCTCACGCCGTGCTCGCGGGCGGCGTGGATCGCCATCGAGCCCCAGCCGCAGCCGACGTCGAGGAGCCGCTGACCCGGCCTCAGATCGAGCTTCTGCGCGATGAGTTCCAGCTTGTCGCGCTGGGCGTCCTCAAGGGTGCCGCCGTCCTCCCAGTAGGCGCACGAGTAGACCATCGAGGGCCCGAGGACGATCTCGTAGAAGTCGTTGCCCACGTCGTAGTGGTGGCTGATGGCGCGCTGGTCGCTGCGCTTGGTGTGGAGGTGGCGGCGACGCCTGCGCATCTCTTCCTGGGGCGGGCTGGGCGGCAACGGGAGGCCGCCCATCTTCACCAGTCCGCGGACGGCGGCCCGTACCTCCGGATCGCGCAGGGCCTCAGCGACGCCCCGCGCGTCCTCGCCCCGGTCCCAGACGAGCCCCGACAGCAGGTCGAGCGCGGTGTAGAGGTCGCCCTCCACCCCCAGGTCCCCGGCGACCCAGGCCCGGGCGAGCCCCACCTCACCCGGTTTCCACAGCAGCCGGCGCAGAGCACGCCGGTTGCGGACGACAACGGCGGGGGCGCCGGGAGGGCCCGCTTCCGAGCCGTCCCAGGCGCGGATGCGCATCGGGAGCGGGGCCCCCACCAACTGTTCGACAAGGCTCTTCAGCCGCAGCGCGGCGTCCTGCATGGCGTACACCTCCGAGACAACACTCCCGAACGCTCCAACACCACGTAAACACCAACCGGCCTCGCGCGCAGTCCCCCTTCCGCGTTACAGCTGAGCAAAATACCTGTACCTACCATGTTCTTTCGAGGGGGCGGAGGGGAGCGCGCGCTCTGGAAATCCGGGCGCCCCAAGGCTTTCAGGGGCGCGGGGCTGTGACATTGTGCGGCTCCGCCGCGTGGGCGCGACCAGCCCCCACCGGCCCGCGGCCGAACAATGCCAAAGGGACCCCCCGCACCACGGATGGCGGAAGGTCCCTCAGGGACGAGCGGGTGACCGGAGGTCAGGAGGCCTTGGCCTTCTCCTCGGTCTTGGCGGCGGCGGCCGGAGCCGCGGCGGCAGCCGGAGCCGGAGCCGGCTTCGCAGCCTCGTAGAACTCCTCACGAGGAGTCTCCATCGCACCGAGCGAGACGACCTCACGCTTGAGGAACATCGCGAGCGTCCAGTCGGCGAAGACGCGGATCTTACGGTTCCACGTCGGCATCGCCAGCCCGTGGTAGCCGCGGTGCATGTACCACGCCAGACGACCCTTGAGCTTGATCTTCATCTTGCCCATGACGATCATCGCGACGCCCTTGTGCAGGCCGAGACCCGCGACAGCGCCCTTGTTGGCGTGCGAGTACTCCTTCTGCGGGAAGCCCCGCATGCCGGAGACCACGTTGTCGCCGAGGACCTTCGCCTGACGGAGCGCGTGCTGCGCGTTCGGCGGGCACCAGGCGTTCTCGACCCCGGCCTTGCGCGCGGCGACGTCCGGCACCTGGGCGTTGTCGCCGGCGGCCCAGATGTAGTCCGTGCCCTGCACCTGGAGGGTGGTCTGGGTGTCTACGTGACCACGCGGGCCGAGCGGCAGACCGAAGCGGGAGAGGACGGGGTTCGGCTTGACGCCGGCCGTCCACACGATGGTGTTGGAGTCGACCTCGAGGCCGTTCTTCAGCACGACGTGGCCGTCGACGCAGGAGTCCATGGAGGTGGAGAGGTAGATCTCCACACCGCGGCCCTCCAGGTGCTCCTTGCCGTACTGGCCGAGCTTGGGGCCGACCTCGGGGAGGATCTTATCCGCGGCGTCGACGAGGATGAAGCGCATGTCCTCGCGGGACACGTTGGTGTAGTACTTCGAAGCGTCGCGGGCCATGTCCTCGACCTCGCCGATGGTCTCCGCACCCGCGAAGCCACCGCCCACGAAGACGAAGGTGAGCGCCTTGCGCCGGATGTCCTCGTCCGTGGTCGAGTCAGCCTTGTCGAGCTGCTCGAGGACGTGGTTGCGCAGGCCGATGGACTCCTCGATGCCCTTCATACCGATGCCCTGTTCGGCGAGGCCGGGGATCGGGAAGGTGCGGGAGACCGCGCCCATCGCGATGACGAGGTAGTCGAAAGGCAGCTCGTACGCCTCGCCCACGAGGGGGGCGATCGTGGCGACCTTGCGGTCCTGGTCGATGGTGGTGACCCGGCCGGTGAGGACCTCCGCCTTGGGCAGGACGCGTCGCAACGGGACGACGACGTGCCGAGGGGAGATGCTGCCGGCGGCGGCTTCGGGGAGGAAGGGCTGGTAGGTCATGTACGACCGGGGGTCGACGACCGTGACGGTCGCCTCGCCGTAGCGCATCTTCTTGAGAA
This sequence comes from Streptomyces sp. GbtcB7, assembly GCF_019091445.1. Taxonomy (NCBI): domain Bacteria; kingdom Bacillati; phylum Actinomycetota; class Actinomycetes; order Kitasatosporales; family Streptomycetaceae; genus Streptomyces; species Streptomyces sp. GbtcB7. The sequence goes on along the minus strand of NZ_JAGXJM010000037.1, from coordinate 9,585 downwards.
TGCGCCGAGCTGCGTACAGGCCTACGTACCCACCGCCTACTACGAGGATCCTGGGACGCTCCGTGGTGCTCATGCCATCGAGTATCCACCCGCCCCTGGAGGGTCGCTCGTGCGCCCCTTCACAAGCTTGGGTGGGGCCTCTGCTACACTGCGCCGCTCACGTGACCCAGGTCATGGCGGCGAGAGGGAACCACCGTGTAGTGGCGACCGTTGTCAACACCGCGTGAGCTGCCGCTCCGGGTGTCCGAACCGGTCGAACCACCCCTCCGCTTCACCCGCCGGAAACACTCCTGGAACACTCCGTTGAGCACCCTCCCGAGCCTGGTGAGCCCCCTAAGAGCACTCAAGGGGGCCCATCGTCCCCCCACAGGGCCGAATTCCTTGTGAAGAACTTCACGAAGTTTTCCGGCGGCGTGTCGCCGAGAGGGTCCGAATGGCCCCCTGGGCGCGCTCATACGTTATCCGACCTGCTCAAGGGAGGCTACCAGCGGGTAGTAAAGGCTCCCTCACTGCAGAAGCCGCACTCGGAAACGGCACCCCTCGGCCCCGTCCGGTCAGCCCCTCACGCGATGGACCACGCGATCCCGTCCAGGATGTCGTGTTCGCTCACCACGACCTCCGCCGCACCGATCCGCTCCATGATCGCGAGCAGGACGAGGGCACCGGCGGCGATGACGTCGACGCGCCCCGGGTGCATGGAAGGGATCGCGGCGCGCTCGGCGTGGGTGGAGGCCAGCAGCCGCTCGGTGATCTCGCGGACCTTCTCGTACGGGAGGCGGGAGTGGTGGATGGCGGCCGAATCGTAGGCGGGGAGGTCCAGCGCGATGGCCGCGACCGTGGTGACCGAACCCGCGAGGCCGACGAGCGTGTGGGCCTCGCGCAACGGGACCGTCCGCTCGGCGAGGTCGAGGGCCGCCTCGATGTCGGCGCGGATGGCCTCGATCTCGGCGGGGGTCGGCGGGTCGCTGACGACCCCGTCGTGCACGAGGTGCCGCTCGGTCATCCGTACGCAGCCGATGTCCACGGAGCGGGCGGCGCGCACGTGGTCGTCACCGACGACCAGTTCGGTGGACCCGCCGCCGATGTCCACGACCAGGTAGGGCCTGGCGAGGTCGTCCCGGCCCGTCAGTTCCTTGGTCGCGCCGGTGAAGGAGAACTCGGCCTCCTCGTCGCCGGTGATGACCTCGGGCTCGACGCCCAGGATGTCCAGCACGCCGCGTACGAACTCGTCCCGGTTCTCCGCGTCGCGGGAGGCGGAGGTCGCCACGAAGCGCAGTCGCTCCGCGCCGTGCCGCTTGATGATCGCCGCGTACTCGCGGCAGGCCTCGAAGGTGCGCTCCAGGGCCTCGGGGGCGAGGCGTCCGGTGCGGTCGACGCCCTGGCCGAGCCGGACGATCGTCATCCGGCGGTCCAGATCGACGAGTTCCCCCGTCACCGGGTTCGCGTCGGCGACGAGGAGGCGGATCGAATTCGTACCGCAGTCGATGGCGGCGACCCTGGTCATCGGTTGTTGTCTCCTGCTCGTGAATTCGTTTCGACGACGCGCGACCGGGCCCGGGACCCCAGGGGCGCGGGGAACTGCGCGCTCAACCCCCACCGGCCCGCGGACAAAGCACTGGGCGCGGACGCGGTGTCGGGGCGAAGCCCCGCCTTGGGGGGCGCGGGGAACGGCGCGCTCAACCCCCACCCGCCCGCAGACGGAACACGCACCGGGAGGAGGGGGCGCAGCCCCCTTCACTCCCCCTCGGACGGCGGCTCCGCCGCCACCACGCACGCACCCTTGCGCCACCACTCCGGCAACATCGCGATCGCCTCGTCGCCCAGCGGATTCACCCCGGGCCCCGCGGCCAGCGAGTGCGCCACCAGCACATGCAGACACTTCACCCGGTCCGGCATCCCACCGGCGCTCGGAAAGCCCGCCAGCACCTCGATGGCGTCGCGCCTCGCGATGTAGTCCTCGTGGGCGGCCCGGTACGCGGCGGCCAGCTCGGGATCGGTCGCCAGCCGGTCCGTCATCTCCTTCATGACGCCGTTGGCCTCCAGCGTGCCGATCGCGGAGGCCGCGCGCGGGCACGTGAGGTAGTACGTCGTCGGGAACGGCGTACCGTCCGGCAGCCGGGGCGCCGTCTCCACCACGTCCGGCTGACCGCAGGGACAGCGGTGCGCGATCGCTCGCAGCCCGCGCGGCGGCCGGCCGAGCTGTTGCTTGAAGGCCTCGACGTCCGCGTCGGTCGGCTCGGTGCGCGGGGTGGGCGGCGGGGGCGTTTCCATGCCTGTGCTCAAGTCTCTTTCTTCTTCGATTCGCCGGTCGTCAGGTCACCGGCCATCAGGTCACCGGTCGGAGTGGTCCGACTTGTCGACGCCGTCCCAGACGTTGGCGTACCAGGGGCGGGCTGCCACCCCCAGATCCGTACGCGACTGCTTCGCCGCGTCCGGGTCGATCACGACGTATCCGGTCTCGCCCGGCATCACATAGTGCAGCCGTTCCCGGATCTGCTGCTTCGCGTACGCGTCGTCCTGCCAGCGCGCCTTGAGGTCACGCAGCTGTTCGACCCGGGCGCGGGCCTGCTCCTGCTGTCGCTCCAGATCGGCGATCTCGGCGCGCTGGGACACGTACTGCCTTATCGGGTACGCGAGGGCCACGATCAGAGAACAGAGTACGAGAGCCAGCAGCGCGGCGCGGCCGGTCAGGCGTGAGCGGCGGGCCTGGCGCTTGGTCTGCGAGCGGTAGACCCGGGCCGCCGTCTGCTCGCCGAGCAGCTTCAGCCTGGTCGCGGTGGAGAACCGGTCCCGGTCCTTCACGCCCATGTCCCGCCTCCCGTTCACACGCGCGTACGTCCCCGGACACGGTACGGGACCGGGTACGGGGACGTACGTACGACTGGCTAAGGCTTGACCCTCTGCGGGTGTCAGCCCTTGAAGCGCGGGAAGGCGCTGCGGCCGGCGTACACCGCGGCGTCGTCGAGGATCTCCTCGATGCGCAGCAGCTGGTTGTACTTGGCGACGCGGTCCGAGCGGGCCGGGGCGCCGGTCTTGATCTGGCCGCAGTTCACCGCGACGGCGAGGTCGGCGATGGTGACGTCCTCGGTCTCGCCGGAGCGGTGGGACATCATGCACTTGAAGCCGTTGCGCTGGGCCATCTCGACGGCGTCCAGGGTCTCGGTCAGCGAGCCGATCTGGTTGACCTTGACGAGCAGGGCGTTCGCGGAGCCCTCCTCGATACCGCGGGCCAGGCGCTCCGGGTTGGTGACGAAGAGGTCGTCGCCGACGATCTGGACCTTGTCGCCCAGCTTCTCGGTGATGACGTTCCAGCCGGCCCAGTCGTCCTCGTACAGCGGGTCCTCGATGGAGACCAGCGGGTACGCGGAGACGAGCTCCTCGTAGTACTCGGTCATCTCGGCGGCCGAGCGGGACTTGCCCTCGAACTCGTACTTGCCGTCCTTGTAGAACTCGGACGCGGCGACGTCGAGCGCGAGCGCGATCTGCTCACCGGGGATGTAACCGGCCTGCTTGATGGCCTCGAGGATGAGGTCGAGCGCGGCGCGGTTCGACTCCAGGTTCGGGGCGAAGCCGCCCTCGTCGCCCAGGCCGGTGGACAGGCCCTTGGTCTTCAGCACCTTCTTGAGGGTGTGGTAGACCTCGGCGCCCCAGCGCAGGGCCTCGGAGAAGGACTCCGCGCCGATCGGGGCGATCATGAACTCCTGGATGTCCACGTTGGAGTCGGCGTGCGAGCCGCCGTTCAGGATGTTCATCATCGGAACGGGCAGCAGGTGCGCGTTCGGGCCGCCCAGGTAGCGGAAGAGGGGGAGGTCGGACGCCTCGGAGGCGGCGTGCGCGACGGCGAGCGAGACGCCGAGGATGGCGTTGGCGCCGAGCGAGCCCTTGTTGTCGGTGGCGTCCAGGTCGAACATCGCCTGGTCGATCAGGCGCTGCTCGGTGGCGTCGTAACCGACGAGCTCCGGGCCGATCTGCTCGATGACGGCGAGGACGGCCTTCTCGACACCCTTGCCGCCGTAACGGTTGGGGTCACCGTCACGGAGCTCGATGGCCTCGAAGGCGCCCGTGGAGGCGCCGGACGGGACGGCGGCACGACCGGTGCTGCCGTCGTCGAGGCCGACCTCGACCTCGACCGTGGGGTTGCCTCGGGAGTCCAGGATTTCCCGGGCTACGACGACGTCGATGGACGGCACGAGCATCTCCTTCTGGGATGTGACGCGGGTACGCGGAGCCTGTGATGGCTTCGCGACATGAGCCTAACCGCCCCGGGGGGATCGGCCAGCCGGTCGCCCACCCCTTGGGCAGAAGTGAACGTACACATTGTTCCAGAACGGAACAAAAACGGGTACGGAAATCCGGGTACGAAACGCTCGGTACGAAACGCTGGATACGAAAAACCCCGCTCCGGTGCGTACGGGGGAACACGCACCGGAGCGGGGAGCCCGTGGGGACGGGGGTGGCCCTCACCGGGGTCTCCAGTGTGGAGACCCCTTTTATGAGGGACCTGTCATTCAGCTGGGGTGAAGCTGCCGATCATCAGCTGAGGTGCAGCTGCTGACCCGGGTAGATGAAGTCGGCGTCGTCGACGATGTCCTTGTTCAGCTTGAACAGCTGCTGCCAGCCGCCCTTGACCTTCTTCTTCTCGGCGATCGAGCTGAGGCTGTCGCCCTTGACGACCTTGTACTCGCCGTCACCCTTCTTGACCTTCTTGCCGGTCGGAGTGGAGACGGTCTTCTTGGCGGCCGGGCGGGACGCCGAACGGGAGGCCGCGGTGTCCGTCGAGCGGGTGGCGGTGCTGGTGCTCGGCGAGCTGTTCGACGAGGAGCCGTTCGAGGAGGACGAGGTCGACGGGGCGCTCGCACCGCCGGTGTACGCGGCGCTCGACAGGCCCGTGCCACAGGTCGGCCAGGCGCCCTTGCCCTGCGCGGCGAGGACCTTCTCGCCGACGGTGATCTGCTGGGACTTGGAGGCCTGGTTGGCAGTCGCGGCGTACGCGGTGCCGCCGTACGCGGCCCAGGTGGAGGCCGAGAACTGCAGACCGCCGTAGTAGCCGTTGCCGGTGTTGATGGACCAGTTCCCGCCGGACTCGCACTGGGCGACGGCGTCCCACTGGGAGGCGGTGGCGGCGGAGGCGTTGCCGACCGCCATCAGCGGAGCGGCGATGGCGACACCGGTGACACCGGCGAGCGTGGCGACCCGAGTGGCCTTGGACGGACGGCGGTGCTTGCCCTTGCTGGAAAACAGCATGGAGAGATCCCCTCACCGACGCCTGCGAGGTGAGCTGTCGGGTTCGGGCGGGTGAGTGCCCGGCCGTGCGCTCTGAGCGCTCGGCTTCACCCCAAGCCGCTCCCGGTCAACTACCGGGCGCGGCGCTTACCTTGGGTCCCCCGCTCCTGCCTACGGCGCTGACGCGTCGACTGTTCCCGTACGGCCGTTGGCAGGATTCGGCGTTGACGACCGTCGGGGCCCGCTGTGGCGAGCGGTCATGACCGTAAGCAGGCGATCGGCTGAATTCCAAAGACGATCAGGGCCTTTGAGATCCATCTCTCACTCGCACCAAACCGGACATTACCCAGCGAACCATGACGCGAACTGCCCCTACTTTTCGCCCGATTCGGCACCAACTGCAAGGCTCTGACCGGGGAGGATGAGGTTCGGGTCGACGCCGACCGTCTTCTTGTTCGCGTCGTACAGCTCGGCCCATCCGCCTTCGAGGTCAAGGGCGTCCGCGATGGTCCAGAGATTGTCTCCGGCGCGCACGACGTAGGAGCCGTCGACGACATCACGGGAGGCGCCTGCGCCGCGCGAGGCGTGCCGCCCGGAGGAGTCGTCGCTACGGCCGTCCACGGCGCTGTCGGTGGTGTTCTCGTCCGCGGTGCCGCCACGGTGGCGCCCCGCACCGGTCGTCGCGTTCTCGGACGTACCGGAAGAGTCGCCGCCCTGGCCGGAGTTGCCCGAGTTGTCGCTCTTCGTCGTTTCCGTGTCGGAGCCGTCCGCCCCCTGGGCGTCGCCGCTGGTGTCGGCCTTCGTCGTGTTCTCGGCCGCGCCCCCGGTCGACTTCGAGGACGAACCGGATGAAGACGAGCCAGACGAAGACGAATCGGACTTCGAGCCGGAAGAGACGGACGGAGTCGACGTCACGGACGAACTGGACGAATCAGATGAACCGGATGAATCCGGTGTACTGGACGAGTCGTTCGCCACGCCCGTGTCGACCAGGATGTCGCCCGAGTTCTTGCTCAGCCCGGAGAGCGGTCCACAGGTCGGCCAGGGGGTGAGGCCCTGGTCGTCGAGGAGCTTCTCGGCGATGGCTATCTGCTGCGAGCGGCTGGCCTCGTCGGCACTCGACGCGTAGGTGAGGCCGCCGTACTTCTCCCAGTCCGCCTGGCTGATCTGGAGCCCGCCGTAATACCCGTTGCCGCTGTCGGCACTCCACTGGCCGGCGCTCTCGCACTCGGCGACCCGGTCCCACGTGGTGCCGTCGGCCGCGCTCGCGCTGGTGGCACCGAGCAACGGGATCGCGATGGCGGATCCGGTCACTCCTGCCGCGACGATGAGGGCCGGGGCCTGACGGGGGCGACGATGGCGGCCGTTCCCGGAGAGCATGCGGAAGCCTTTCACGTGACAGCAGGTGACTACGCGACGTGTGAGTCGCGTTGACGAGTGAACGTATCCGCACCCGAACGCTTGTCACAAGTCGATGCAGCGTAGATCACGTGAAGATCACAGAGTTGAGTGCGCGTCAGGTTTGAGCGCCGATAGGTGTAAGGTCGCCCGCTATCGCGCGACCGGTACCGGAGGCGTGAACTCCACTGGAAGCGTGCGCAATCCGCGCATAATGAGCCCGCCGCGCCAGCGCAAATCGGCCGAATCTCCCGCGAGTTGAAGGTCGGGGAGACGGGTGAGAAGGGTGGCGAGCGCGGTCTGGCCCTCCAGGCGGGCGAGCGGGGCGCCGAGGCAGTAGTGGATGCCGTGGCCGTAGCCGAGGTGTTGGTTGTCACGGCGGGAGAGGTCGAGCGTGTCCGGCCGTTCGAACCGCGCGGGGTCACGGTCCGCAGCCGCGAGGACCACGAGGACGGGGTCGCCGGGCGCGATGCCTTGACCGCCGATGCACACGGCCTCGGTGGCGAACCGCCACGTGGCCAGTTCCACGGGCCCGTCGTAACGGAGGAGTTCCTCGACGCCGGCCTCGAGGAGTCCGCGTTCACCGGCGGCGAGGGACTGCTGGAGACGCGCGCGCTGCTCGGGGTGGGTGAGGAGGGCGTACGTGCCGTTGCCGATGAGATTGACGGTCGTCTCGAACCCGGCGAAGAGCAGGATGAAGGCCATGGCGGCGGCCTCGTTCTCCGTGAGGTGCTCGCCGTGGTCGGAGGCGCGGATGAGGCCCGAAATGAGGTCCTCACCGGGCGCGGGCGTATCCGGAAGACCTTCCCGCTTCTTGTGAATGAGCTCGAGCAGATACCCGCGCATCTTCTTGACCGACCGTGCGACCCCGCCCCGCGGTCCGCCACCGTGCCGGATCATCATCCCCGCCCAGTCCCGGAAGTCGTCCTGGTCCTCGCGGGGCACGCCCAGCAGGTCGCAAATGGCGTAAATGGGAAGCGGGAACGCGAACTCGTGGATCAGATCCGCAGAACCCTTCGCCGCGAACTGGTCGATCAGTTGATCGGTGAGCTCCTGCACGCGCGGCGCGAACTCGGCCACCCGTCGCGGCGTGAACGCCTTCGAGACCAGCCGCCGCAGCCGGGTGTGGTCCGGCGGGTCGATGTTCAGCAGATGCGTCATCAACTCGGCCTTGCGCTCCCCCGGAATACCCGTCTTCCCTTTCGCGTGGGCGGGTTCGTCGTGGTGCGCCGGATTCTTGCTGAGCCGCGCGTCGGCGAGCGCCTGCTTGGCGTCCGCGTACCGCGTCACCAGCCAGGCCTCGACCCCACTCGGCAGCCGCGTCCTGTGCACGGGGGCGTGCTCCCGCAGCCAGGCGTACGCGGGGTAGGGATCGCTGGCGAACTCCCAGGTGAAGAGTTCCGGGGCGGGGCTGAACGGCGGCGGCTGATCGGTCACTCCCTGACGGTATCCGGAGGGAGGGGAGGGACGGCGCGGCGGAGGGAGGGGGGAGCGGGGCGGGGGCGGTGCGGGAGGTGGGGGCGGTGCCGGGGGGTGGGGGGCGGCATGTGTACGTGGGGGGCGGTGCAGACCGCGCCCCATTCATCCCGGGCCATCCCGAAATCGGCTGCTGTTTGACTCCACGGCTCGCCTCCTCCCTAAATTCGCGCCGTGGACCCCGAAATCCTCAGATCCAGCTTCGCGGTCGTCGAAAGACGGGCCGAGTTCGCGGTCAAGTACTTCTACTCGCATCTCTTCCGGCACAACCCGGACGTCCGCGGGCTCTTCCCCCTGGACTTCCCGGAGGACATGGAGCGACAGCGGGACCGGTTGTTCGCGGCACTCACGTATGTGATGGAGCGGCTGGAGGATCCGACGCTGCCGGGGTACCTGCGGGAGCTGGGACGGGACCACCGGAAGTACCTGGCCGAGCCGGAGCACTACGCCGCCGTGGGGGCGAGCCTGATCGCCGCGTTCGCCGCCGTCGCGGGGTCGGCGTGGAGCGCGGAGGCCGAGAAGGCCTGGGCCGAGGCGTATGGGGCGATCACGAACGTCATGCTCCAGGGCGCGTGGGAGGCACAGCACGAGGGTGAACCGCCCTGGTGGGACGCCGAGGTCGTGTCCCGGACCCGGCACGGCGACGACCTCGTCGTACTGACCCTCCGCCCGCACCAGCGGCTGCGCTACTCCCCCGGCCAGTACGTCAGCGTCAGCGTCCCCCACCTGCCGGGCATCTGGCGCCCGTACTCGCTCGGCAACGCGCCCCGCGCCGACCACACCGTCGACCTGCACGTCAGCCGCGTCGAGAACGGGGTGCTGTCCACCGCCCTGGTCCGGCAGACCCGGGAGCGCGATGTCCTGCGGCTCGGCGCACCCGGCGGCGCCCTGACCCTGCGGGCGCCGGTGGAACGGCCGCTGACCTTCATCGCGGCCGGCACCGGATGGGCCCCCGTCAAGGCACTGCTCCAGCAACTCGACGCCACGCACGAGGCCCGGCTGTTCCTCGTGGCCCGCGACACCTCGTACCTCTACGACCGGTCGGCCGTGGAGCGACTCCAGTCCCGGTTACCCCGCCTCGGCGTCACCTTCATCACCCCCGCACCCGGCCGCCCCAAGGCCCAGGCCACCGAGCGACTGCTGACCGCGCTGGGCAACCGCGCCGGCTGGGCCCGCCACGACGTCTATCTCGCCGGGCCGCCCCAGCTCGTCGAGGAGATCGCCGAGGCCCTCCCCGCCCTCGGCACCCCGCCGGAACAGATCTTCCACGACCTCCTCCCACCCGCCGACCCCAGCCGCCCCCGCCCCCTGGGCCCCGCGGAATGGCTCCTGGACCGCCCCCACCCCAACTGGCACAACCCAACAAGCCGCGCCCCCCACACGTAGCCCTGGGGCCCCCCCCCCCCCCCCCCCCCCCCCCCCCCCCCCCCCCCCCCCCCCCCCCCTCCCCCCCCCCCCCCCCCCCCCCCCGCCCCCCTCCCCCCCCCG
>NZ_JAGXJM010000367.1:0-259 GCF_019091445.1 Streptomyces sp. GbtcB7 | reverse complement strand
CGTCCTCCGGCCGCCGCGATCTCGTCGACGAGAGCGCGCAGCGCGTCGGCGTCGCGGCCGACGAGGACGACTTCGGCGCCGCGGGACGACAACTGACGGGCGTACTCTGCGCCGATCCCGGAGCTGGCTCCGGTGACGAGGGCGGTGCGACTCATGCGCGCCAGCCTAGGAGCGGGTCAGGGGGCGACGCGACCGTTCGCGTTGAAGGCGGCGTACGTGAGCGGCATGAGCTCGCGCCACACGTTCTCCATCTTCTCGG
>NZ_JAGXJM010000366.1:0-259 GCF_019091445.1 Streptomyces sp. GbtcB7 | reverse complement strand
CGCTGCCGTCGACCGTAAAGCCGTGGGCAAAGACAACGTCCGCGTCCGTGTGACCGCGGATCTCGTTCAGCGGGACATCGACCTTCGTGGGATTGACGTGTGAGCTCCCCCCGCCCTGGTAGCGGGGTGTGGTCGCGAACGCCCCGATGATCGCGATCGAGTCGGTCGCGGCGATCGGCAGGGTCGCGGCTTCGTTCTTGAGCAGCACGATCGCCTGGGCCGCCGCTTCTCGAGCCAGCTGGTGGTGTGCGTCGACATC
>NZ_JAGXJM010000365.1:0-260 GCF_019091445.1 Streptomyces sp. GbtcB7 | reverse complement strand
CGGTGAGCTGGGTGCGCGCGTACTCACGGGCCCGCCCCACACTGCGCGGCTCGCGCGGCAGCGTCCAGTCGCCGGCGGAATCGGCGGGCAGCCCCTGGACGCGAGCCATCAGCAGTGCGATGTCGTCCTCGCCGTGGTGGGTGTCGAGGGGGTTGAGGACGTGGTCGCACACGTCCTCCAGGGGGCGGGAGGGGTCGGTGAGCGCGCCGACGATGGCCTGCTGACCCTCGTCCAGGGGGTGGTCGCGCGATTCGGCCAGT
>NZ_JAGXJM010000364.1:0-260 GCF_019091445.1 Streptomyces sp. GbtcB7 | reverse complement strand
GGTCACGCGGCGCCGCCCTCGCCACCTTCGCGCATCGGGATGCGCACGCCGCGCTCCTGGGCACCGGACTCGGCGATGTCGTACCCGGCGTCGACGTGACGGATGAGGCCCATGCCGGGGTCGTTGGTGAGCACGCGGCGGATCTTCTCGCCGGCCAGCTTGGTGCCGTCGCCGACGGACACCTGGCCGGCGTGGATGGAGCGGCCCATGCCGCCGCCGCCGCCGTGGTGGGTGGAGACCCAGGAGGTGCCGGAGGCGAC
>NZ_JAGXJM010000363.1:0-260 GCF_019091445.1 Streptomyces sp. GbtcB7 | reverse complement strand
CCGCGGAGCGCAGCCCGTTCCGCTCGGCGCCGCTGGCCGATTCCGCGCCGAGTGCCGCGGGCCTGCTCAACTCGCTCGAGGAGTACGTCCGTCGCGCCTCCGGCGGTGGCCGCGAGGGCGAGCCCCGTGGCCCGTTCAAGGACGACTGGAATCCCCTCCTCTACGGGACGGATGTCGCTCGTGCCGCCGAGGACCGCGTCCGCACGCCCCCGATCTCGGTGGTCGTCTTCGTCACCGGCGATGCGCCGGTCGACCGCGGG
>NZ_JAGXJM010000362.1:0-260 GCF_019091445.1 Streptomyces sp. GbtcB7 | reverse complement strand
ATCGCCGACGGCGAGGAACTCGGCTACGGCGACCCCGCCCTGCGCGGCCACTCCTTCGAGTTCCGCATCAACGGCGAGGACCCCGGCAGGGGTTTCCTCCCGGCCCCCGGCACGGTCTCCACCTTCGCGCCGCCCTCCGGCCCCGGCGTCCGCCTGGACGCGGGTGTGCAGTGCGGCAGCGTGATCGGCCCGGCCTGGGACTCCCTGCTCGCCAAGCTGATCGTCACCGGCGCCACCCGGGAGCAGGCGCTCCAGCGCGC
>NZ_JAGXJM010000361.1:0-261 GCF_019091445.1 Streptomyces sp. GbtcB7 | reverse complement strand
CACTCCTGTGGTCGGTTATCACAGTCAAGGCTTAGAAATGAGCAAAGCCAGACTTTTGCAGCGGTCGTCATCAGGATATCATCAGTTTACCCTGCATGTTTGTATTGTGTTCCTACCAAATTGAGTTAGCCTTTTTGAAATTCTGCAGGAACACAGCGTACGCAAGTGGCATGTCTTGCCCGTACACATCATAGTCCGCGTTGAAGTCTTCGGCACGGTGGAACCCCCGGAGTATCTCGGTTCCACGTTGAGGGGCGCCGT
>NZ_JAGXJM010000360.1:0-261 GCF_019091445.1 Streptomyces sp. GbtcB7 | reverse complement strand
CTCGGCACGGCGGTGGGGGCCTGGCTGAGACCGCGCCCCCCGGAGATCATCATCGTGACGGTCGTCGCGTGTGTGCTGGGGGCCGCGAACCCCGCCGCCCTGTTCTTCGGTGCCTTCCTGGTGGCCTGTCTGTCGGCGGTCGCGGGGTTCTCGCAGGCGCTCGCCATGCTCTCCCTGGACGCGCTGATCCAGCGGGACGTGCCGGGACTCGTCCGTACGTCGGCGTTCGCGCGCTCGGAGACGCTGTTGCAGGGGGCCTCG
>NZ_JAGXJM010000359.1:0-261 GCF_019091445.1 Streptomyces sp. GbtcB7 | reverse complement strand
CAGCGCGCACACAGCCACCCCGACCAGAACGGCGGCCCCCGGCGAGCGCAGGCCGGCGCGCGCGGCGACCAGCGGGGCCAGCCAGGGATCGGCGCCCAGCCGCTCGACGACGGCGTACGGATCGGCGTCGAGGGCGAACAGCCGGCGCAGGCGTGGGAGGGCGGTGGTGGGGTCGCGCAGGACGGGGAGGTGGCGCCGGGCGTCGGGCCAGGCGCGCGGGCGCCCGCCCACCCCGGCGATTCCGGTGCCGGACGGGAGGGG
>NZ_JAGXJM010000358.1:0-261 GCF_019091445.1 Streptomyces sp. GbtcB7 | reverse complement strand
CTACTTCTCGATGCAGATGCCGATCCGACTAGCGAGCACCAGCATCCACCTCGCCGCTCAAGAGGTCCTCAAGTCGAATCCGGAGGTGTGGGCCGGGGACGCATCGGACGGACGCGGCGCGAACTGGGTAGAACCACATCGGGAGCTGGTCGCGGCAGCCCGCACGGTGCTCGCCACGCCGGACACCAAGCTGGAAACGCTGGGTGAGGTGCTGCGCGAGCTTCACGGCCTCGGGCGCCAAGCGCTGCTCTTCACGTGGTC
>NZ_JAGXJM010000036.1:0-127985 GCF_019091445.1 Streptomyces sp. GbtcB7 | reverse complement strand
CGACCTCCTGGACATCCGCAACTTCGGTGCGAAGTCCATCGACGAGGTCAAGGCGAAGCTGGCCGGCATGGGCCTGGCCCTCAAGGACAGCCCGCCCGGATTCGACCCGACCGCCGCTGCCGACGCCTTCGGCGCGGACGACGACGCGGACGCCGGGTTCGTCGAGACCGAGCAGTACTAAGAGCTCGGGTTCGGCTGCCGGATCATGGCTGCGGGCCGGCTGTGGCTGGTCGCGCAGTTCCCCACGCCCCTTTGGGGCGCGGATCCTCCGGGCGCCTTGCAAGAGGCGCCCGGATCTCCGACGGGCAATCGCCCGCTCGGACACTGACCCCGGTACCTGATACGGCCGGGGCAGACACCTAGGAGAAACACCATGCCGAAGCCCACCAAGGGTGCCCGTCTGGGCGGCAGTGCCGCGCACGAGAAGCTGCTCCTCGCGAACCTCGCGAAGTCGCTCTTCGAGCACGGCCGCATCACCACCACCGAGGCGAAGGCCCGTCGCCTGCGCCCGTACGCGGAGCGTCTGGTCACCAAGGCGAAGAAGGGTGACCTTCACAACCGCCGTCAGGTGCTCTCGGTGATCACGGACAAGAGCATCGTGCACACGCTCTTCACCGAGATCGGCCCGCGCTACGAGAACCGCCCGGGTGGCTACACCCGTATCACCAAGATCGGTAACCGTCGTGGCGACAACGCGCCCATGGCCGTCATCGAGCTGGTGGAGGCCCTGACCGTGGCCCAGCAGGCCACCGGTGAGGCCGAGGCGGCCACCAAGCGTGCCGCCAAGGACGCCGAGGTCAAGACCGAGGCTCCGGCCAAGGTCGAGGACGCCAAGGTCGAGGACGCCGCCGAGGCTCCCGCCGAGGAGTCGAAGGACGCCTGAGGCACTGCCTGGCTGTGAGCGGGTCCGTCCCTTCGGGGGCGGGCCCGCTTTCGCGTTTCCGGCACAGCTGCCGGCCTTGAGAGGATCTAGGTGTGAGTGACGAAGTACAGCCCGGGTTCGTACGGGTGCGTTTGGACCTGTCGTACGACGGGACCGAGTTCTCCGGGTGGGCCAAGCAGGCCTCGGGGCGCCGGACCGTGCAGGGGGAGATCGAGGACGCCCTCAGGACCGTCACGCGGTCCAGGGACACCACGTACGAGCTGACCGTCGCCGGGCGTACCGACGCCGGTGTGCACGCGCGCGGGCAGGTGGCGCACGTCGATCTGCCCGTCGAGTTGTGGGCCGAGCACGAGGAGAAGCTGCTCAAGCGGCTGGCCGGGCGGCTGTCCAAGGACGTGCGGGTGTGGTCCCTGAGGGAGGCGCCCAGCGGGTTCAACGCCCGCTTCTCCGCGATCTGGCGGCGGTACGCCTACCGCGTCACCGACAACCCCGGGGGAGTGGACCCCCTGCTGCGGGGGCACGTCCTGTGGCACGACTGGCCGTTGGACGTCGACGCCATGAACGAGGCGGCCGAGCGGCTCGTGGGCGAGCACGACTTCGCCGCCTACTGCAAGAAGCGCGAGGGCGCCACGACCATTCGTACGCTCCAGGAGCTGAGCCTGGTGCGCGGGGACGACGGGGTCATCACCGCCACCGTCCGTGCCGACGCCTTCTGCCACAACATGGTGCGCTCGCTCATCGGCGCGCTGCTGTTCGTGGGGGACGGGCACCGCGGGCCCGACTGGGCCGGGAAGGTGCTCGCCGCCGGCGTACGGGACTCGGCGGTCCATGTCGTACGGCCGCACGGGCTGACCCTGGAGGAGGTCGGCTACCCCGCGGACGAACTGCTCGCCGCGCGCAACAAGGAGGCGCGCAACAAGCGGTCGTTGCCGGGGGCCGGGTGCTGAACCGGCTGCCGGCGGAGGACCGGAAGGCGGTGGCACGCCCTACCGCATGGGCCGTCGGCCGGGCCATGGACGCGCCCGGTCGCGGCCTCCGTCGGGGCATGGAGGTCGGCCACGAGGACCTGCCGCGCGGAAAGCGAGGCCCCGCCCTGGGCCGCTGTCCGAGGGCGGGGCTGTTCAGCCGGGTCGCAGTCGTGCTTACTGCCTGACGGTGAAGTACTGCCAGGCGCCCCAGGTGCTGAGGTTGGTGTTGTCCTTACTGCTGTGGATGTACTCCGCGGCGATGCGGAACCTGCTGTTGACGGACTTGCTGAGAGACATCTGGTGGCGGCCGGCGCTGGTGGAGCTCAGGGAGGAGCAGGGGGTGGTGGTCTGCGTGTGCCAGGCGCCGCTGTAGTACCGCTGCACGCGGAAGACGAGGCACTGGCCGGCCTTGTTGGGTGTGACTGTGGTGTCGAGTTGCTCCTTGGCGGTGTGGTGGTACACCCGGTAGGGAGTGCTGCCGTAGTTCGTGCTCGTGTAGTAACCGGACAGTTTCTCCGAGATCCGCACATAGGAGTGCACACTTCGGGCGACGGTCTTCGGGACGTACCGGTAGTCGCCGGCGAACACCGCGCTGAACGTGGTGTTGCGGGCGAGCTTGTAGGACCCCGTCAGATTGCCGTGGGAGTCCACCGTGCCGGACTTCACCAGGACCGATGTGCCGCCGAACGGCTGAGCGTAGATCGCCACCGTACGCTTGTTGTAGGTCGTACCGAGGTGGGCGGTGACCTTCGCGGACTGACCATATGCGTACGTCGAGTGGTCGGTGGTGATGGTCAGGTCCGTCGAGACCCGGGACACCTGGACGGTGGCGCTGCGGCTGCCCGGCTTGTGTGAGATGTCGCCGCCGTAGGCCACCTTGTAGGTGTTGGCGCCGCCGATCTGCGGGGTGTCCGCGAACGTGAACGAACCGTCCGCGGCGACCTTCGCGTCGGCGAGTGCGACGCCGGACGGGTGTGCGAGGTCGGTCTTCGTCACCTTGACGACCCCACCGGTGGCGAAGGGCGACCCGGAGAGCGTGCCGGACACGGTCAGCTTGTGCGTGCGGGTGGCCGTGGCCGGGGCCGTCAGAGTGACCGTGGTGGCCAGCTTGGACACCTGGACGAGGCTTGTCGTGCTCGTCGCCTCGTGTGTTGCGTCCCCCGCGTAGCTTGCGGCGTAGGTGTAAGTGCCCTCTGCCGGCGGGGTGTCGCTGAAGGTGAAGGAGCCGTCCGCCGCCGTCGTCGCATCGCGCAGTGCTGTTCCGTTCCGCGTGATGTGCACGACCTGACCTGCGGGAAGCGCCGCGGGCGAGGTCAATGTGCCGTCAACGGTCAACTGCCGACCCGGCACACCCGTGCTCGGGGCGGTGAGATGGAGCGAGGTCGCCGCTTTCGGGTCCGGGGCCGGAGGCGCCGCCTCGCTGACGACCGGGCCGCTCACCGTCTGCACGTCGGCGTTGTCGCCGGTGGCACCGGAGAAGGCGAGGAGCGCGGTGGACGTCAGCGTCGGTGTCGCGTCCATCACCTGCGTCCCGTCGATCCAGACGTACAGATGGCCGGCGGCCACCTGGATGTCGACCTGGTGTGTGCCCTGGCGCAGGGAGGTGCCGAGTGTGGCCACCGACTGGTAGTCGATCGCCGACGAGCCGGCCGCACTGCGGCCGACGCCCACGAAGTTCTGTGCCTTGAGCGTGTCGTTCCAGCCGGTGGCGAGCGCGATCACCGTGCCCGGCCGTCCCGCGATGCCGAGGCTGTCACCGGTCCCGCCCAGTGCCGAGGCGGAGTTCTGGGCCGGGTCGAGCAGAGTGAGCGTCATGCCCTTCCCGCCGGTGCCGGGGCCGAACTTCGTGGTGAAGGTGGCCCGCAGACCGTCGGTGCGCAACGGCTCGGTGTACACCGCCGTGCCCGCCTGATTGCTGGTGGCCGGGGTCAGCTGGACCCCGCCGCCCTCGGCCGGCACCGCCGAGCCGTTGGTCTGCCACTTCCCGTCGTCGGCCGAGGTGGTCGTGGCGGTGCCGGTACCGGTGCCCTTGACCGGCACGTACATGGCGCCCTGGCTGTTGCCGTTCGCGTCGGTCCCGGTGCCGGTGACCTCGTAGAAGGCGCTCAGATCCGCAGCCGAGTGCGGAGTGAACGTCACGCTCTGAACCGCGGTCTGCTCAGGACCGATGATCAGGCCCTCCGACAGTTGCACCGGGCTGTTGAAGTCACCCGTCGGCGCCTTGGCCTTGGTCACTGTCACCGGGATGTTGCCGGTGTTGGTGATGGTGAACGACAGCGACTTGGAGCTGCCGATCGGGACCTGGCCGAAGTCCAGTGAGCTCGTGGAGAACTCCAGGTGTCCCTGCCCCGTGATGGCCGTCGCGCTGACCGGCACGCTCAGCGTGTGCGTGGCGCCGCCGCCGCTGCTGCTGACCACGAGCGCGTCGCTGTCGACCTGGTCGCCGGTCGGGGTGTAGGTGACCGAGAGCACGAACGAGCCACCGGCCGGTACGACCGTCCCCGCGCTCGGCAGCCCCGAGGCGGAGAAGGCGCCGCCGGGCGAGTCGACCGAGTCGATGGTCTCCGGTTCGGTACCGGTGTTGGTGATCTGAAGGTTCAGCGTCGAAGTGCTGCCGGTGGGCACTTCCCCGAAGTCCAGGGCGGCGGGTGCCGCCCCGAGGCCGGGCCTGGTGCCGACGCCGTGGAGGGCGAAGACCAGCTTCTGGCCGTCCGACAGGTTCGCGGTCAGCGTGCCGTTGATGCCGCCGGTGGCGGTGGGGGCGAAGGTGATCGGTACGTCCAGGGTGGCGTCCGCCGCCAGCGCCGTGGGCTGCTCGGCGGTGGGTACGGCGGACGGGTCGACCGAGAACGCGCCGGAGGCCTTGAGCCCCGTGACGCTGACGTCCTGCGTGGCCGTCAGTTTCATCTCGGCGGAGCCGCTGTCGCCCACACCGACCTGACCGAAGTCCAGCGAGGCCGCGGTCAGAGCCGTCCTGGCCGGGCTGCCGAAGCCGTAGAGCACACCGTCCCGGGTGCCGACGTACACCTTGCCGCCCTGGGCGGTCGGCGTGCTGAACTTGGTCGCGGTGCCGATCGGCGCGGACCACAGCAGCTGGAGCAGGCCGTTGCCGTCGGGAGTGGGGCTGTAGGCGCGCAGGGTGCCGTCGGCCCCGGAGGCGTTGCTCGCGGAGGTCATCCACACCAGGGCACTGGACTCGTCCGTGCCGTCGGACGTGACCAGGGGAGAGCCGCTGGTGTAGCCGAAGGTGTCCTGGCTCTGGCCGGTGAGGGTGAGCGTGGGCGTACCGCCGTTGCGCACGCCGTACTTGAGAGCGCGCAGCGGACCCTGGTTGCCGACGACGTAGACATAGCCGCCGTCGCCGCCCCAGAACGCGGGGTGCCCCCACATGCCCTGGTAGGGGCCGGACACGCTCACCGCGGCGTCGCCGCCCTGGGCTCCCTGGCCCATGCCGCCGAGGTTGTCGCGGTCGAGCAGGAACACCCGCCCGTCCTTGCCCTGCTGGATCAGCAGGTGCGGGTGCTCGCTGGTACCGAAGCCGTCCGGCAGCGCCATCGGGGCGCCCGAGGAGATGTCCTGGTCGTTGAGGTCCAGGGTGGAGGCGTCGCTCGGGCTGAAGAAGTCGGCCGTACCGAGGGTGTTGTCCGCGCCGACCTGGAGGCGTACGACGGACTCGGCCAGGGTTCCCTGAACGGTCTTGCCCGGCCCGGGCGCCGGGCTGATGCCGTTCCCGGTGCTGAAGAAGATCCGGCCGGACCCGTCCGAGACCAGTCCGCCACCCGACTGCCAGATGCCGGCGCCGCCGGTGCCGGCACCGGTCGCCGTGGCCCACATCGAGGTGATGCTGTGCCCGGTGGTGCTCACCCCGACCACATAGCCGCGGTACGGCCACGCGTCACAGTGGCCGCCGAAGCCCGCGTAGACGACGCCGTCCATCAACAGCAGGCCGGGGCGCTGCTGTTCGTAGTAGGCGTCGAACTCGGCGCTCGGGTCGTTGACGGGGCTTCCGGCGATGGTGACCGGCCACCCCGGGCGCTCGGCTCCGGAGGCCGGGTCCACTGCGTGCATCAGCCACGTCGGGTGGCGGTGCGTGGAGGTGCCGTCGTCGACCTTGGTGGTGAAGTAGAGGGTGTTGGTGGCCGGGTCGTAGACGGGAGTCGCGGTCGCCCCCACATTGGGTGTCAGGTCCCCGCAGCCGATCGCCGAGGCCGGCCATGCCGGTCCGTAGTTCTTGCTCCACTCGATCGCACCGGTGGCGCGATCGAGGCCGTACACGGTGTTGCTCTCGGTGACCGCGATCACCTGGTCGCCCAGCACTAGGGGCTGGGCGTATATCTGCCCGTCCAGTTTCGTGGCGAAGAGCCGGCCGAAGGCGGACGACTGGACAACTGCCGGGGAGAGCCCGGCCTCGTTCTGGTCCCAGTTGGTGCGCAAATTGTCGATGCCCTGGGTGGTTTGGTCGGCCTGGGCCGAGGATGCCACCAGGCTGATCGTCGTGCCGATCAGTGCCGCAGCGGCCACGGCCACTGTGGCGAACAGCCATCTGCGCCGCCGGTTGCGATGGCGGCCACCGCGTGCGGGCACGGAAAACCCGGGCAAATCGGGACCTCCCCCTAGTGTTCGCGCCCGGAATGGTCACAGGCGCGACGCAAACGTGAAGACTGAGTGGTCGTTCTTACCATCAGTTGACCTTTTTGCGTACCGCGGGGGCGTGCTTCGCTGCTGTGCGGCGCCACTGCTACCCCTGTGACTCGCGATGAAACCGTCACGTAACAAGGTTGTTGAGTCATAAAGGGGAGAGCCGGTTATGCTTTCGCAGTCCGGCTGAAAGTTCGAATTTGGGGCAGCCGGGCTCAGGGTGGGTTCACAGGTCCGTTCCAGGTCCTGGGGGGGTTCATGAATAGTGCAGTGAGTGCTGCGGCGCGCGCTGAGCGTCCTCATCGGCGCAGACGCGAGCCGGAGAGCCGTGGGCTCTTGCCACAGCCGCCGGACGACGCCGAGAAGTACTCGTACACGCGCCGTCACCTGTGGGTCCTGACGCTGGGCTCGCTGATCAGCTTCGCCTGTCTCGCGGTGAGCCAGTTCCTGTTCACGGCGTCCAGCCCGTGGTTCTGGCTGACGATGCCGCTGCTCGCCTTCGTGGTCGCGGACTACCTGATCTCGCTGTACCTGGACGGGCTCAGCAAGGACTTCGACATCAAGGCGCACAAGCTGCTGGTGCGGGACTGGCGGCCCGCCGTCCACCCGAGCGTGGACGTCTTCCTGCCGGTGTGCGGTGAGCCGCTGGAGGTGCTGCACAACACCTGGGTCAACGTGAACCGGCTCGCGGGCACCTACCGGGGCGTCGTCAAGGTGTACGTGCTGGACGACGCCGACGACCCGGAGGTCGGCGCCATGGCGCGGGACTTCGGCTTCCACTACGTGGTGCGGCCGAACCGCGGTTGGTTCAAGAAGGCCGGCAACCTCCACCACGCCTTCGGGATCACCGACGGCGACCACATCCTCATCCTCGACGCCGACTTCGCGCCGCGCGCCGACCTGCTCGACGAACTGCTGCCGCACATGGACGCCGACGAGCGGATCGGGATCGTGCAGTCGCCGCAGTTCTTCCGGATCACCGACCGGCAGAACTGGATCGAGCGTGGCGCGGGAGCGGTGCAGGAGCAGTTCTACCGGTCCGTGCAGACCTCCCGCGAGGACAAGGACGGATCGATCTGCGTCGGCTCGTGCGCGGTGTACCGGCGCGCGGCCCTCGCCCAGATCGGCGGCATCACGCTGATCGAGCACTCCGAGGACATGTACACCGGTTTCGACCTGCGGGCGCTGGGCTGGAAGCTGCGCTACGTGCCCGTCGCGCTGTCGGCCGGTGTGTGCCCGGACACCGCCGGTGCCTTCCACAACCAGCAGTACCGCTGGTGCATGGGCTCGTTGTCGCTGCTGACCAGCAAGCGGTTCTGGGAGATGGACCTCAATTTCCAGACGCGGCTGTGCTACGTCTCCGGGTTCCTCTACTACCTGCAGACCGCCCTCGCGACCTTTCTCGCCCCGCTGATCCCGCTCGGGCTGCTCATCCTGCGGCCCGATCTGCTGCGCGCCGAGGCCTCGCTCTGGGTACTGCCCAGCGTGGCGTACGTGACGCTGGTGCTGCCGCTGTGGCACCGGGCGCCGTACCGCCTGGAGGCCTGGTCGGTTCGCGTGATGTACGGGTGGTCGCATGTCTTCGCCGTGTGGGACGTGTTGCGCGGACGTCCGATGGGTTGGAAGCCGACCGGCTCGCAGGGCGCCAAGAAGAACGGCATGCGCCGGTACTGGACCGGAATGATCGTATGGAGCGCCGGGACCGCGCTGCTGTGGATCGGCGTCGCCGCCTGGCGAATGCTCACGCTCTATCCGCCGGACTTCGCGCTGATGCTGTCCGCCGGCCTCTTCTATGCCATGGTCGTCGGGCGCGTGCTCATCCAGCCCCGGGAGCAGATCGCGTGATGAGTCGTTTTCGTGCGCTGGCGGCAGTCCTGCTCGCCGGCGCACTCCTCGCCGGCTGCAGCACGTTCTCCGAGAAGGGCCGGGACGAGTACCGACGGGCCCAGGGCGAGGCGGCGGACCCCAGCGAGTCAGCGGCCACCGAGGCGGCCAAGCCGGAACCCCCGTATGACGTACGCCCGTTGCTGAAACCCGCGAAGAAATACCTCGGCCTGGCCGCCGAAGGCGCGCCCGCCGACATGAAGAACGTCGACGCCTTCGCGAAGTCCGCGGGCAAGAAGCCCAACCTGATCGAGTTCTACTCGGCGTGGGGCGACCGCTACGAGACGGCCGCCGTACAGCACGCCCGGGACTACAAGGCGCTGCCCTTCATCGCCTGGGAGCCCTTCGACAAGACGCTGGGGCAGATCGCCTCCGGCGCCGACGACGCGTACATCCGCGACTACGCGAGGTCCGTCAAGGAGCTCAACCTGCCGGTGGCGATCAGCTTCGCGCACGAGATGAATGCCTTCTGGTACCCCTGGGGCACGAAGAAGGCCACCGCCGCGCAGTTCGTCGCCGCGTACCGGCACGTCCACGACCTCTTCGATCAGGAGGGCGCCACGCAGGTCATCTGGGTGTGGAGCCCGAACGTGATCAACCCGGTGCCGACCGTGCGCTTGAAGCCGTACTGGCCGGGCGAGGAGTACGTCGACTGGGTCGGAGTGATCGGCTACTACGCCCGCACCGGCCCCTCCACCTTCTCGACTCTGTACGGGCCGACGACGACCCAGATCCGTGCCTTCACCAAGAAGCCCGTGATCATCGCGGAGACGGCGGCCGAGGCCGGGCAGCGCAAGCCGGCCGACATTACCGACCTTTTCCAGGGGACGGCCGCACACGACGACGTGATCGGCTTCGTCTGGTTCAACTTCGACAAGGAAGCGGACTGGCGCATCACCAGCGGTCCGGCCACGACGCGCACCTTCCGCGAGCAGGCCGCCGCCTCCCGCTTCGGATTCGATGTGACCAAGCCATGAGCAGCAGACAGCAGCAACCGCCGCAGGAGTACCAGGAGCACCAGCAGCAGTACCAGCAGCATCAGCAGTACCAGGAGTACCAACAGGAGTCGTACGGGCAGGACTCGTACGCGTGGCCGCCCCAGCAGCAGGCGTATCCGCCGTACTACGAGACGTACGACCCGTACGCGGAGCCCTCGGTCCCTTCGAGCCCCGGAACCCCGGTCCGTGCGACCGGACCGGAGCCCGAACCCGAACCCGAGCCCGACGACCCCGGCTACACACTGCCCGCCGTCCCCGAGTCCTCCTGGGCCGTGGACAACCGGCGCGGCAAGCTGCTCGGGCGCGGAGTGCTGGGGTGCCTGCTGTTGGTGCAGGCCGGGCTCTCGCTGCGGCTGCGGGGGACGGCCTTCCAGGACGAGGCGCTCTACATAGCCTCCGGCCACTACGAACTGAACAACCTGCTGCACGGCACCAAGCTGCCGGTCGACTTCGCGGGCTACTTCTCCGGCCACCCGAAGCTGTACCCGGTGCTCGCCGCCGCCGTGGACTCGTACTTCGGGCTGACCGGCGTCCGGGTCCTCAGCCTGTTGTTCATGCTGGCCGCCACCGGCCTGCTGTACGCGGTGACCCGTCGCCTGTTCAACCTGCGGGCGGCGCTCGGCGCGGCCGCCCTCTTCTCCGTCCTCCAGTCGACGACCGTGCTCGGCAACTTCGCCACGTACGACGCCGCCGCGATCTTCCTGCTCGCCCTGTCGATGTACGCCGTCGTGCGCACCGACCGGATGCGCTCGGCGGCCGTCCTACTGGCGGCGCCCCCGGCCGCGCTGGCCTTCGCGGTGAAGTACGCCTCCGGCCTGTATCTGCCGACGCTGGTGCTGCTCGCGGTGGTCACCGCGCACCGGCACCGCGGGGTGAAGACCCTGGGCCGCGGGGTGTTCCTCGGCGCGGGCGTCGGGGCGCTGCTCGGCGCCGGGTACGTCCTCTCCGGGCCGCTCGGCGGCATCAGCTCCACGACCACCAACCGGGCCCAGGGCGCCGATTCCGCCATGAAGCTGCTGGAGCACAGCGCCGAGTGGGGCGGTCTGGTCTTCCTGGCGGCGCTCGTCGGCTCGGTCGCGTACGCGCTGCGCGGGCGGATGGGCGAGATGCCGTGGATCGAGGGGGAGACCGCCGGGCGGGTGCGGCGCGCCGGGCTCGGAGTGGTGCTCACCGGGACGGCGCTGCTGGCACCGGCGTACCAGATCCATCTGCACACCGAGGTCTCGCTCTACAAGCACGTCGGCTTCGGCCTGCTCTTCGCCGCGCCCATGGCGGGCCTGGGCATGGCCCGCCTGGTCGGCCCGCACTTCCGGCATCCACAGCTCGGGATCATGGTGTACGTCCTCGCGCTGGTGTTCGGCATGGTGCAGGCGCAGAAGGCGTACAGCTTCCCGGACTCCTCGCCGATGGTCGCCTATCTGCGCACGGTGACCCACGTCGACAAGAAGGGGTTCTACCTGGCAGAGGAGCAGGAGGTGCCCGCGTACTACCTGCGCGACGTCACCGGCTGGAACCAGTGGCAGAACACCTACTTCATGGACTACCGGGGCAAGGACGGCAAGCAGCACACCGGCCCCGACGCCTTCGAACAGGCGGTGCGCGACGGGCGCTTCGACGTGATCGTGATGCACGGCTCGGTGACCCCGACGACGTACGAGGCGGTCAAGAAGGGGCTGAAGGGCAACACGCACTACCGCCTGGCCGCGGTCTTCCCGTTCACGACGAGCAGCGGTCAGAACGCCTACCGGATCTGGGTCAAGCGATGAGCGGCACGACGACGGTCGACGGCGGTACGGCGGCGGGGTACGAGCCCGCCTCGGAGACGTCCGCGGGCGCCGGTTCCGGAGGACGGAGGGCGCGGCGCGAGGCCGAGCAGCACACCGGTGACCGCGGCGGGCGCCTCGCGGCGCTGCTCGTCTTCCTGCTGCCCTCGGCCGCCGCGCTGGCGCTGATCCTGCGCCGGATCGGCCATCGACAGCTGTGGCGTGACGAGCACGCCACCTGGTGGGCGGCGACGCTCTCCTTCCACGACCTGAGCCAGCTGATCCGCTCCATCGACGTGGTGTTCACCCCGTACTACGTGCTGATGCACTTCTGGGTCTCGCTCGCCGGGGACTCACCGACCGCGATGCGTATCCCGGGGGCCCTGGCCATGGCCTCCTCCGCGGGACTGCTCGCTCTGCTCGGGCGGCGGCTGTTCACCACGCAGACCGGGCTGCTCGCCGGCTTCCTGTTCGCGGTGGTGCCGACGGTGACGCGCTACGGGCAGGAGATCAGGCCGTACGCCTTCGCCGTGGCCGCCGTGCTCCTGTCGACACTGCTGCTCGCCAGGGCGCTGGAGCAGCCCGGCTTCAAGGTGTGGGTGGGCTACACCCTCACCGTGCCGATGATCGGCTGGAGCCATCTGGCCTCGCTCGCGGTGCTCGGTGCGCATGTCGTGATGGTCCTGATGGCCCGGCGTTCGGGAGACCGGATCGTCGGCTGGGCGTTCGCGGCGGCCGGCATCGTCGGCCTCTGTTTCGTCATCCCGATGGCGATCCAGGGCTCGGGCCAGAGCGGGCAGATCGCCTGGAACAACCCCGTCACGAAGGACCTGGTCGACTTCCCGAAGAACCTCTTCGGGTCCTGGGCGGTGGCCGCGCCGGTGATGGCGCTGGGCGCGCTGGGCCTGTTCTTCGCGGGCCGACGGGCGCTTCCGCTGGCCGTGTGGATCGTGCTGCCGCCGCTGGCGACCTATGTCACCGCGTCCAAGCTGCATCTCTTTCTGCCGCGCTATCTGCTGTTCACGGCTCCCGCCTGGGTGCTGCTCGCCGCGGTCGCGGTCTGCCGGATCGCCGGGCCGGTGGCCGGGCCGAAGGCGGGTACGGGGGCCGCGGCCCGGCGTGGGTTCGGCTGGGTGCTTGCTGCGGCAGCGGTCGCAGGGCTCGCCTGGCAGGCGCTCCCGGGCATCCGCGAGACCCGCGAGAACGCGCTCGGGGAGCCCGACTTCCACGGCGCGGCCCAGTTCATCGAGGCCGGGCAGCGCAAGGGCGACGGGATCGTGTTCAGCGGGGCGCTGGCGGAGCGCCGGGCGATGGACTACGAGCTGCGGGACGACCAGGGGCGTCCGCGGGACGTGCTCATGTACCGCACCCCGCAGGAACTGGGCTCCTTCGGTGCCGCGGAGTGCCCGCGGCCCGCGAAGTGCCTGGCCGGCGCCGACCGGCTGTGGCTGGTGTCCACCACGTTCGACGGACAGCCGCTCAGCGGTATGCCGAAGGCGACGGCGACAGCGGTCGAGCGAGGCTTTCGCGTCGTGAAGACACGCAAGCTGGACAGCCTCACGCTGGTGCTGTTCGAAAAGTCCGCCAAGGCGGCCACGGGCGACACGTCAAGGAAGAAGGACGACGCCGCCCAGCGCAAGATCCACACCTGAGCGCAGCGGCCTTCCGGGTGCCGTGCCGGACACGGCCGTCCGGCGGGGGGAAATTTAAGATGACATATGGGGAGGAGAAGGGGAATGACGAACAACCTGGGGGCGGGCACTGCCGTCACTGTGGTGATGCCGACCTACAACGAGGCGGCCAACCTGCCGAGAATGGCCGAAGCGGTGCTTCAACTGCCGCTCGACGGGCTTCATTTGAAGATCGTGGACGACTCCAGCCCGGACGGCACCGGCAGGATCGCCGACGAGCTGGCGGAGAAGTACAACACCAAGGGGCAGCGCCGGATGAGCGTGCTGCACCGCACCGAGAAGGACGGACTCGGGCGCGCCTACGCGGCCGGGATGAGCCTCGCGCTCGACGAGGGCGCCGAGTACGTCGTCCAGATGGACGCCGACGGCAGCCACCCCGTCGAGGCCGTGCCCCGGATGCTCGGCACGGCCCTGGCCAACGGGGTGGGGCTGGTCATCGGCAGCCGGTACGTCGAGGGTGGCTCGCTGGACGAGGACTGGGGCGCGCATCGCGTCCTGCTCTCCCGCTTCGCCAACCGGTACGCCCGTACCGTGCTCGGCACCCGGATCCGGGACATCACGGCCGGGTTCAACCTCTGGTCGGCCCAGGCCCTGCGCGACATCGACCTGGCCACGCTGGACAGCGCCGGTTACAGCTTCCAGGTCGAGCTGAAGTACAAGGCCGTACGGGCGGGGCACAGCGCCGTCGAGATCCCGATCCGCTTCGAGGAGCGGACCGAGGGGGTCTCGAAGATGACGCTGAAGACGCAGCTGGAGTCGGCGGTGGTGCCGATCCGGCTGCGCATGAAGAACAAGTGACCCGGGGCCCGGGTACGGCGGCGGCCGGCCGGCTTACTGGTTGGCCGCCGTCGACGCCTGGGCCTCGCCGCGGCGGCGGATCTGGCGGAAGGCGAACTCGGCCAGGTCGTCGCCGGTCGTGAAGACCTTGGCGTCCTTCGTCGTCACGTCCTTGCCGTTGGTGAAGCCGGCCAGCGTGAAGTAGGCGTAACGGCCGTAGGAGTTGGTGGTCGAGCGGCAGATCGACGTACGGCAGAAGTTGGCGACGCCCTGGCCGGACAGTGAGGTGATGATGCTCTTGCTGTCCGCCTCGGACTTCGCCTTGGCCGCCTGGGCCGCGGTGTTGAAGACCGCGACGCCGACCGTCACCGAGACGCCGTCCTTGCTGTAGGTGACGCGCATCATCCGGGTGCAGTCGTTCTTGTTGAGCACCGCGGGCAGCGTGCCCTGCACGGCCGACGCGCAGTTCGTCGTCGAGGCGGTGGGGCCCTTGCGGTAGACGCGGTCACCCATCGTGAGCTGCGAACCAGGGAAGAGGATGTCCGGGCTGAGCGGCGCGGTGTCCTTCTGCACGCTGGATATGAAGTCCATCGGATCCAGCGGCGGCGGCGCCGAGGTCGGCGCGAACGTCGGCACCGGCGCCGTGGTGTCGCTCGGGATGCTCGCGGTGGCGGGCAGCTTGCTGGGCGCGTTCCCGGCCTGGTTGTCCCCGTTCGAGGAGACGACGGCCACGGCGACGGCAGCGCCGACCGCGATCGTGGCGACCGCCGAGCCGACGATCACCAGCAGTCTGCGCCGACGGTTGCGTGCCTCGGACGCATCGGCGAGTGCCGCCCAGTCCGGAGTCTGGTTCCGACGTCCCCAATCGGGTTGCTGAGAACCAGGCTTCCAGGGATCCCACGGAGGTTCCCCCTGCCCACCCTGCCCATAACTCATGCGCGCATCTTAGACGGGGTCCGAGGGGTGGCGGTCCGCACCGGAGGGCACTTGAGCCCCTAGCGTGACCTGAGTGCGCACGGGCAAAACTGACATCTCCGGGTGGTTGGTGCGACACGCTCCGACAGGCTTTTGGACATCGGCCGTCCGGTGACGCCGGGTAGTCGGACCGTCGCGGAGGAAAGGACTGCCTTACCCTGTTTCCAGGGACTGCTCGCGTGGCCCTGAGTGCCCAGGCGCTCGGGTCGCGAACCCGCGTTTTGACCCGTCCGGGCAACCGCGGGTACTCTTGCAGTTCGTTATGCGTATCGGCTTGGTCGTTCTCACGCGAGAGGCCCCTACGTAGGTTCCCTGGAGCAGTTACCAGTGGGCGGCATACGGGCATCGTTCCCGGCACTGTCGTCCCCAGCTGCACGATCGCTTCAGTGATGCCATGTGTCAGCACCCATCCACTGAAGAAGAAGGCTGCGAAGTGCGTACGTTCAGCCCCAAGCCCGGCGACATCACTCGCCAGTGGTATGTCATCGACGCCCAGGATGTCGTCCTGGGCCGTCTGGCCACCACTGCCGCGAACATCCTGCGGGGCAAGCACAAGCCGATCTTTGCGCCGCATGTCGATGCTGGTGACTTCGTCATCATCATCAACGCCGACAAGGTGCACCTCTCCGGCAACAAGAAGACCCAGAAGCTGGCGTACCGCCACTCCGGCTACCCGGGTGGTCTGCGCTCCGTCCGTTACGACGAGCTGCTGGCCAAGAACCCCGAGAAGGCCATCGAGAAGGCCATCAAGGGCATGATCCCCAAGAACACCCTGGGCCGTCAGGTGCTCTCGAAGCTGAAGGTCTACGCGGGCGAGAACCACCCGCACGCTGCTCAGCAGCCGGTCCCGTTCGAGATCACCCAGGTCGCGCAGTAGTTCCGGCCACCACCCCCTAAGACAGAAAAGAATCTGAGGAGAATCGTGGCCGAGACCACCGTTGAGCAGCCGGTCGAAGAGACTGAGCTCGTCGACATCGAGAACTACACCACCGAGTCCGAGGTCCCCGTCGAGGGCGAGTACACCTCGGAGTCGCTCGCGGGCCGCTTCGGTGACCCGCAGCCGGCCGCCGGCCTGGGCCGTCGCAAGAACGCCATCGCCCGCGTCCGGATCGTCCCGGGCACCGGCAAGTGGAAGATCAACGGTCGCACCCTTGAGGACTACTTCCCCAACAAGGTGCACCAGCAGGAAGTCAACGAGCCCTTCAAGGTGCTCGAGCTCGACAACCGCTACGACGTCATCGCCCGCATCTCGGGTGGCGGCGTCTCCGGTCAGGCCGGTGCGCTCCGTCTCGGTGTCGCCCGCGCGCTGAACGAGGCGGACGTGGACAACAACCGCCCGGCCCTGAAGAAGGCCGGCTTCCTCAAGCGCGACGACCGTGCGGTCGAGCGCAAGAAGGCCGGTCTCAAGAAGGCCCGTAAGGCTCCGCAGTACAGCAAGCGTTAATCACTGGCTGCTGCGTATTCGTACGACCGTTCGCCCCGGCGGCACGCTGTGTGCCGCCGGGGCGTTCGTTTATCACAGCCCAGGGCGTATAACGGCACAAGGCGCTCAAAGGCTTGCATGATCGGATGACTTCCGAAAACTGAGCTTCATCAGGAGGACACCAGTGGGACGACTCTTCGGCACGGACGGCGTGCGCGGTGTCGCCAACGCGGATCTGACGGCCGAGCTGGCGCTCGGTCTCTCCGTGGCGGCGGCACATGTGCTGGCCGAGGCGGGTACGTTCGAGGGCCACCGGCCGGTGGCAGTGGTCGGGCGGGACCCACGTGCGTCCGGGGAGTTCCTGGAAGCCGCCGTGGTCGCGGGCCTGGCCAGCGCGGGTGTGGACGTCCTGCTCGTCGGTGTGCTGCCCACCCCCGCGGTGGCGTACCTCACCGGCGCGCTGGGCGCCGACCTCGGCGTGATGCTCTCGGCCAGCCACAACGCCATGCCCGACAACGGCATCAAGTTCTTCGCCCGCGGCGGCCACAAGCTCGCCGACGAGCTGGAGGACAGGATCGAGGGCGTCTACGAGGAGCACCGCACCGGTGCGCCCTGGGACCGGCCCACGGGCGCCGGGGTCGGGCGCGTGCGCGTGTACGACGAGGGGCTCGACCAGTACGTCGCCCACCTCCTCGGCGTGCTCCCGAACCGCCTCGACGGCCTGAAGGTCGTCCTCGACGAGGCGCACGGCGCCGCCGCCCGAGTGTCTCCCGAGGCCTTCACACAGGCCGGTGCCGAGATCATCACGATCGGCGCCTCGCCCGACGGCCTGAACATCAACGACGGCTGCGGCTCCACCCACCTCGACCTCCTGAAGGCCGCCGTCGTCGAGCACGGGGCCGACCTCGGTATCGCGCACGACGGCGACGCCGACCGCTGCCTCGCCGTGGACCACACGGGTGCCGAGGTGGACGGCGACCAGATCCTGGCCGTACTCGCGCTGGCGATGCGGGAGCGTTCCGCACTGCGCTCCGACACTGTTGTCGCGACGGTCATGTCCAACCTGGGCTTCAAGCTCGCCATGGAGCGCGAAGGTGTCTCCCTCATCCAGACCGCGGTCGGCGACCGCTACGTCCTGGAGGAGATGAAAGAGCACAACTACGCGCTCGGCGGCGAACAGTCCGGGCACGTGATCATCCTCGACCACGCCACCACCGGCGACGGCACGCTGACCGGCCTGCTGCTGGCGGCCCGGATCGCCCAGACCGGCCGTACGCTCCAGGACCTCGCGTCCGTCATGGAGCGGCTGCCGCAGGTCCTCATCAACGTCCCCGACGTCGACCGCTCTCGGGTGAACAGCTCCGCCGAACTGGCGGCCGCGGTCGCCGAGGCCGAGCGGGAACTCGGCTCCACCGGCCGGGTGCTGCTGCGCCCCTCCGGCACCGAGCCGCTCGTCCGGGTCATGGTCGAGGCCGCCGACATCGACCACGCGCGGTCGGTGGCGGGCCGGCTCGCCGACGCGGTGAAGTCAGCGCTGGGCTAGAACCGACCTGTCCTGGCGGTACGTTCACGCTGCTGGGCCCAGAGCCACTTCTGGACGACCAGCGTGAACGTACCGGCCAGCACGATGCCCAGCAGGTTGAGCAGCAGCTGCTCGGTGGAGCCCCAGGCCTGCCGGTACTCGCCGTAGGCGAAGGCCACGGCAGCGTTCGCCGCCGCCGGCACCGTGGTCACCGAGATGGCGACACCGACCAGCGCGCCCGACTTCGCCGAGGTCAGCGAGAGGGTGCCGGCCACGCCGGCCAGGACCGCGACGACGAACGAGAACGCGTCGGGACGGTAGATGAAGTTGGTGTTGGGCCGCTCGGCGTCCAGCTTGACCGCGCTGAACAGGCCCACCGCGTCCATGAAGTACGTGAAGCCGACCGTCACCACCAACGCCACCGCGAAGCCCACGAGCAGCGCGTTCAGGGAGCGCCAGGCCAGCCGTGGGACGCGTCGGACCAGCGCCGTGCAGATGCCGGCCAGCGGCCCGAACTCCGGGCCCACCGCCATCGCGCCCACGATCAGGATCGCGTTGTCGAGGACCACACCGCAGGCCGCGATCATCGTGGCCAGCGTGAGGAAGGCGACGTAGGTCACCGAGAGCGTCGACTCCTCGTGCGTCGCGTCGGCCAGGTGCTCCCACAGCACCGCGTCCGCACTCTCGCCCGGCGCCTCGTCCTCCGCCTTGTCGGCGCGCTTCGAGAGCGACAGGTCGATGTTCTCGACGGCGATCGACCCGGTCCGGTCGAGCTCCATCTCCCGCAGCCCGGCGATCAGTTCGTCGCCCGCTTCACGTGCGACGTCGCACGTCACCACGTCCCCCGCCGGGTTGCGGGCGGCACCCGTGAGCACGACGAGATGGGTCGTGCCCACGGTCCTCTCGATCAGCCGTACGACGTCGTCGGTGCGGTCGGCCGGGGTGATCAGACGCAGATGCAGCATGCGGCGCAGGTTATATGCACGGGATGACGGCGTTGGGGCATGCGATGACAGCCGGCGTCGAGGGACTCGCGACTACAGCCGGCGACGGGGGCCTCGCGGCTACAGCTTGCGCAGGCTCAGGCGTTGCACCTTGTGGTCCGGGCCCTTGCGCACGACGAGGGTGGCGCGGCCCCGGGTGGGAGCCACGTTCTCCAGCAGGTTGGGCTTGTTGATGGTGCGCCAGGTCGTGCGCGCGTAGTCGAGCGCCTCCTCCTCGGAGACCTGGGTGTACCTGCGGAAGTAGGAGTCGGGTTTCTGGAAGGCGGTCTGGCGGAGCTTCTTGAACCGGTTGAGGTACCAGCGCTCGATGTCCTCGGCGCGGGCGTCGACGTACACGCTGAAGTCGAAGTAGTCGGCGAGGCCGACGCGGGTGCGGCCGTCCTTGCCGGGGAGGGCGGGCTGCAGGACGTTCAGACCCTCGACGATGAGGATGTCCGGACGGCGGACGGTGAGCCGCCGGTCGGGGACGATGTCGTAGATCAGGTGGGAGTAGACGGGGGCCGTGACCTCGTCCTTCCCCGCCTTGATGTCGGCGACGAACCGGGTGAGGGCCCGACGGTCGTACGACTCGGGGAAACCTTTCCTCGACATCAGACCGCGTGCTTCCAGCTCCTTGGTGGGGAGCAGGAAACCGTCCGTGGTCACCAGTTCGACGCGTGGGTGTTCGGGCCAACGGGAGAGCAGGGCCTGCAGCAGGCGCGCGACGGTGGACTTGCCGACGGCGACCGAGCCCGCCACCCCTATGACGAAGGGGGTGCCGGACTGGGAGCCCTTCTCGCCGAGGAAGGTGTTCAGCGCCCCTCTGAGCCCGTCCGTGGCGCCGACGTACAGATTGAGCAGTCTGGACAGCGGCAGATAGATGTCCCGCACCTCGTCGAGGTCGATGACATCGCCCAGACCGCGCAGCTTCTCGACCTCCTCGGCGGTCAGTGGCAGCGGCGTCTTTTCACGCAGCACGCTCCACTCGGCTCGGGTGAGGTCGACGTAGGGAGTCGCCTCCGGCCTGTGCCGGTGGGCGCTCCGGGGCATCGGGGAGACCGGAGAGATCACAGTCCATTGTTACGGGAGTGTGGACGGGGTGGGGGGTGGGGTCGGTCACGTAGTCGGTTACGCCGGGTTACACAGGGGCGCCCGGGGGGCCGGGGGACCCTGCGAAAGGCGGCTGGAATTTCCGAATTCGGGCACGGAGTGCCGGGTTCGGGAGGCTGTTGGCGCTTAGGCTGCGGCGCATGTGCGGAATCGTGGGATACGTGGGGTCGCAGTCGGCGCTTGATGTGGTGATGGCCGGGCTGAAGCGGCTGGAGTACCGGGGGTACGACTCGGCGGGCGTCGCCGTGTTGGCGGACGGGGGGCTCGCCGCCGCGAAGAAGGCCGGGAAGCTGGTCAACCTGGAGAAGGAGCTGGTCGGCCGGCCGCTGCCGACCGGGTCGACGGGGATCGGGCACACGCGCTGGGCCACGCACGGGGGGCCCACGGACGCGAACGCCCATCCGCATCTCGACAACGCCGGGCGCGTCGCCGTCGTGCACAACGGGATCATCGAGAACTTCGCGCTGCTGCGTGCCGAGTTGGCCGAGCGCGGGCACGAGCTGGCCTCCGAGACCGACACCGAGGTGGTCGCACACCTGATCGCCGAGGAGTTCTCGGCGTGCGACGACCTGGCGGAGGCGATGCGGCTGGTGTGCCGCCGCCTGGAGGGCGCGTTCACGCTGGTCGCGGTGCACGCGGACGCTCCGGACGTGGTGGTGGGGGCGCGGCGGAACTCGCCGCTCGTGGTGGGCGTTGGAGAGGGCGAGGCCTTTCTCGCCTCGGATGTCGCCGCGTTCATCGCCCACACGCGGTCGGCGATCGAGCTGGGTCAGGACCAGGTGGTGGAGCTGCGCCGGGACGGCGTGACGGTGACCGGTTTCGACGGCCGTCCGGCGGACGTGCGCAAGTACCACATCGACTGGGACGCCTCGGCCGCGGAAAAGGGGGGGTATGACTACTTCATGCTCAAGGAGATCGCCGAGCAGCCCAAGGCGGTCGCCGATACGCTCCTGGGCCGGATCGACGCGGCAGGTTCACTGACGCTCGACGAGGTGCGGATCCCGGTTCACGAGCTGCGCGAGGTCGACAAGGTCGTCATCGTGGCCTGCGGGACCGCCTTCCACGCCGGGCTGATCGCCAAGTACGCCATCGAGCACTGGACGCGGATCCCGTGCGAGGTGGAGCTCGCGAGCGAGTTCCGGTACCGGGATCCGATTCTCGGTACGCGGTCGCTGGTGATCGCCATCTCCCAGTCCGGCGAGACCATGGACACGCTGATGGCGCTGCGGCACGCCCGCGAGCAGGGCTCCAAGGTGCTGGCGATCTGCAACACGAACGGTTCGACGATCCCGCGCGAGTCGGACGCGGTGCTCTACACGCACGCGGGTCCTGAGGTCGCCGTCGCGTCCACCAAGGCCTTCCTGACGCAGCTGGTCGCCTGTTATCTGGTCGCGCTGTACCTGGGCCAGGTGCGTGGGACCAAGTGGGGCGACGAGATCCAGGCCGTCATCCGGGACCTGTCCCAGATCTCCGGCGAGGTGGAACGCGTCCTGGAGACCATGGAGCCGGTACGGGAGCTCGCACGATCGCTCGCCGACAAGAAGACCGTGCTGTTCCTGGGGCGGCACGTCGGCTATCCGGTCGCCCTGGAAGGCGCCCTCAAGCTCAAGGAACTCGCCTACATGCACGCCGAGGGCTTCGCGGCGGGTGAGCTGAAGCACGGGCCCATCGCGTTGATCGAGGACGATCTGCCGGTCGTGGTCGTCGTGCCGTCCCCGCGCGGGCGCTCGGTTCTGTACGACAAGATCGTGTCCAACATCCAGGAGATCCGGGCGAGGGGTGCGCGCACGATCGTGATCGCGGAGGAGGGTGACGAGGCGGTGGTGCCTTACGCCGACCACCTGATCCGGATTCCGGCCACGCCGACGCTGCTTCAGCCGCTTGTCGCGACGGTGCCGTTGCAGGTGTTCGCGTGTGAACTGGCGACGGCGCGGGGGAACGAGGTGGATCAGCCTCGGAACCTGGCGAAGTCGGTGACGGTGGAGTGAGTTGTTTTCAGGGCGCCGATGAAGGTGGCGAAGGCGCCGGTCGGGAAGGTGAGGGTGCGGTCGGCCGGGGCCTTGGAGTCGCGAACAGCCACGTGGGTGTGTGAGGTGGCTATCTCCACGCAGTCGTTGCCGTCACCGCCGTCGGAGAAGGAAGACTTCCGCCAGTTGGAGGGGGCGGTCACGCTGTGCCTTCGCGAAACCTGGCGAAGTCGGTGCGCAGGGCATCGATGAAGGGGGTGAAGGCTCCGGCCGGGAAAGTGAGGGTGGCTCGGGCCGGGGTCTTGGAGTCGCGTATCGCTACTCGGGTGAGGTCGTTTGCGATTTCCACGCAGGAGTTGCCGTCGCCCGGACCCGAGTAGGACGACTTGCGCCAGTTGTCGGGGGTGTCCATGCGGTGCCTCACAGCTCTTTTGTCAGCTCGTAGATGAAGTCGCGTGACCGCTCGGCGTCGAGCGATACAGACTCCACCTTACGGAAGAGCGTTCGAAAGGCACCGAGTTGAGCTTCGGCGTCGATGAAAGCCGTGCTGTGGGGTGCATCGCGTACGACGGTGTCCAGCTCGGGTACGGCTCCTCCGGCGTACACCATGGCGCTTGCGGCACCGGCGAAGCCCTCCAGGGCGAACGGGATGACGCGTACGGTGATGTGGTCCGCTTCGGAAAGTTCGACGAGGCTGGAGAGTTGGGCTCGTGAGGCGGAGCGGTCGCTGACGTTGATGCGCAACGCCGCCTCGTGGATGACTGCCTCGTATGGGGTGTCTTCGAGGATCAGTTTGCGCTGCATCCGGTGGCGGACGCGCAACTCAATCTCTTCATCGGGGAGTTCAGGGACCCGAAAGGAGAAAACGGCGCGGGCGTAGTCCTCCGTCTGAAGTGGGCCGGGAATGTAGAGGAACTGCACCTCCCGCAGGGATGTGGCGTGGTGCTCCAGCTCGGCAAGGTCGAGGAACGGCGTGGGTAGCGCCCCTCGGTATTCCTCCCACCAGCCGCGTGTCCGGTCGGTCGCCACGGCAACCAGGGCGTCGATGAACACCTCGTCGGTGCACACGTAGTGGGCCGCAAGACGGCGCAGCCGCTTCTCGCTCACGCCTGTGAGGCCCGACTCGATCTGGCTGATCTGCGCGGAGCTTACGCCGAGCAGTGCTGCCGCCTCACGAGCCGTGAGGCCTGCCGCGTCGCGGAGCCTGCGCAGCTCGACGGCCAGGCGCATCTGACGTGCCGTTGGCTCGCGCCTCAACGCCATCGCGTGCTCCTCCCAACGCGCCTGTAAGCGCGACTCGTTCGGGGGTCAGGTTACGCGACCGGCTTGCGAAACTTAAAAAACTAGGTCTACCGTCGGTGACGCGACGCACACGCTGCGAAACCCCGGGGCACCGGAAGCGCACCGCTCCGTCCTGCCAGGACGGTTGCGTCAATGCCACCGCCCGCCACCGCCGCGTATCTGCAACCCCCCACCACCCGAACGGAGTTCACCCATGCCCGAAACCGTCGCCGAACCCTGGGAGTACATGATGTACATCCCCCACGACCTCCGTGCCGTCACCGTCAGTCGCCGTACCGTCCGCCTGATCCTCACCCTGCACGGACTGATCCGCCTCGCCGACGTCGCCGAGCTGGTCGCGGCCGAGCTGGTCTCCAACGCCGTACGGCATACGAAGGGTCAGGCGGCGCTACGGGTGCAGTGGCGGGCCGGGGTCCTGCGCATCGGCGCCTGGGACGCGGACCCGCAGCCGCCGGAGCCGTCCCTGCCGTGGGAACGGGTCGCCGACGCGGAGGAGGGGCGCGGCCTCGCCCTCGTGCGGGCCTGCGCCGATCTGTGGGGCTGGCAGCCGCTGGCCAGGAACGGGCAGCGCGGCAAGTACGTGTGGTGCGAGCTGGCGGCGGCCTAGTTTCGGGCGGGCGTCCCGCGGGGCCCTCCCCCCTGAGAGGATCACCCGCACCGTACGGATATGCGAATGCAGGGTGGGGAACATGGGCGTTCTGGTGCTGGCCGGTCTTCTGGTGCTTGTCATCGGTGGGTGCGTGTGTGTGGTGTGGGCGTCGCGAGGCGGGCCCCGCTGGGTCCGGGGCGTGGCGGCGGTGACGCTCGTCGTGGGGGAGCTGGTGCGCGCCGCCGCGAAGAGCAACGGGCGACGGAGTGCGAATCAGTCCAGCAGCGATGGTGACTAGGGCCGGCCAGGAGGCTCGTTCCGATGGTGGCGTTAGGCCGTTTGTCCCGCTGTGGGGGTTCCCGCTGCGACCTGTGGGCCGGTGCCCTCTTATTCTCGGACACGACCTTTCGAATACAAGAGGAGCAGTGCCATGGGACAGAACGTCTTCTTCGAGGTGTCCGCGGACGGGGAGCCGCTCGGCCGGATCGAGTTCAAGCTGTACGACGACGTGGTCCCGGAGACAGCCCGCAACTTCCGTGAGCTGGCCACCGGCCAGAACGGGTTCGGCTACAAGGGCTCGCCGTTCCACCGTGTCATCCCGGACTTCATGCTCCAGGGTGGTGACTTCACCAACGAGAACGGCACCGGCGGCAAGAGCATCTACGGTACGAAGTTCCCGGACGAGAACTTCAAGCTCAAGCACACCAAGCCGGGTCTGCTGAGCATGGCCAACGCCGGCCCGAACACCAACGGCTCACAGTTCTTCATCACCACGATCGTCACCGACTGGCTCGACGGCAAGCACGTCGTCTTCGGTGAGGTCGTCGAGGGCATGGACGTCGTCAGGGCCGTCGAGAAGCTCGGCAGCCGTTCCGGCACCACGTCCAAGAAGATCGTCATCGCGGACTCCGGCACCGTCTGAGAGATCCGGGCCAGGACTCGTCCGGCCGTACAGCACAGAGATCGAGCGGGAACGGCTGCGGCCGTTCCCGCTCGTTCGGTATCGGGCACCCTCACCCCTCCCCGGCGTGACGCGGACCACACCGCATGAATCTCGGCTCGCCCTGTAAGAAGTGGGCGCTCACGCGCATTGCTTGGTGAGAGAGCCGATATGAGGGGATGGCGTGTGACACATGCCCAACGCTTCAGGGATGTCTACGAGGAGTGCTATCCGCGCGTCCTCGCCTATGCCACGAGTCTGGTGGGTCGACAGGTAGGCGAGGACATCACGAGCGAGACGTTCACCGTCGCCTGGCGGCGCGTGCGGGACATTCCGCAACCCGCGCTGCCCTGGCTGCTGGGAGTGGCCCGCAACCTGGTGCGCGAACTGCGCCGCCGGGACAGCCACCAGTACGCCCTCGCCGCCGAGGAGGCGCAGCGCATCAGCAGCGGGGCCCGGAGCGACGTCGGTGACGTCGCGGCGGACGTGACCGACCGGGAAGCCGCGTTGCAGGCCCTGGCGAGTCTGTCCGACGCCGACCGGGAGCTGCTGACTCTGATCGCCTGGCACGGGCTGAGCCCCAAGCAGGCGGCACGGGTCCTGGGCTGCACCATCGCGACGCTGACCGTCCGGCTGCACCGGGCCCGCCGCCGTCTGGAGAAAGCGCTGGAGGCGGTGTCCCCGGCGGAGACGGCGTCCGTAGCCCCCGCACAAGCGCCGCCCGCACGGGTGCCGGCCACGCAAGCGCCCCCTGCACGGGTGCCGCCCGCACAAGCGTCACCCGCACACGCGCCGGCCGCACAAGTGCCGCCGGCTCGGGCCCCGCACCGCAGCACCGATCGCAAAGGAGCACTCACATGAAGAACACCCACGCACGGTCCGGGCGGCCCGACGTCATGAGGGTGCTCGCGGACGCCCGGCCCGACGAACTCGACCCGGCCCGGCTGGCCGACTCCCCGCGGCAGCACGACGACCTGGCACGCATCCTGGCCGGAGCGACGGACAGTGGCGCGGCACGCTCCCAGGAACCGCGGCGCCTGTGGGTCGGGATCCGGCCGCTCGGGACCGTCGTGGCTGTCGCGGCCGTCGCGGCGTCCGTGGTGGTCGTGAGCACGCTCGACGGGCAGGATCCTTCAGGCGTGCGCGCGAGCGCCCACCCGCAGTCCTCGGCCGCCACGGCGGGGTCGGCATCGGCGGCGTCGGAGGGCCGTGCCGACGTCCAGGTCGACGGCCGCCTCGAACTGCTCAGCGTGGCGAAGAAGGCGGAGACACCGGCCGCCGAGGGAACGTACTGGCAGACCACCACGCGCTCGCAGGACGTGAACGTCGTCGGTGCGAAGGGACAGCTCTTCGCCGTGCGCACCACGTCGAGGGGGGAGTGGTCGGTGGGTGTGCGTCCGGGAACCCAGAGCCTGATGGTCTCCGGTCTGGACGACGTGACCGCGCCCCGCACCGAGGCGGACAAGGCGCGCTGGCGGGCCGCGGGCTCGCCCGTCACCGTGCAGGCCGAGGCCTCGACAGCGGCCGGACAGGGCACGCTGGGGTACAGGATCGGAACCGGGCGGCCGATGGTCATGCGGACGGACGCCGACGACAAGATCTACGCCCTCGGCCCGCGGAACGTCTCGTACCAGGATCTGCGCGAACTGCCCTCCAGCAGTGGGGAGTTGCGCCGTCAGCTGGAGAAGCTGTACGGGGAGGACAGCAGCGGTGCCGAGACCGGCGGCGGCCGCACGGCCTATGTGCTGCGCCAGGCGGCCGACCTCATCACGATGCCGGTGAAGCCCGCCGTACGGGCGGCCGCGTATCGGGTGATCGCGGACCTGCCCGGCGTCCGGGGGCTCGGGCGTGTCACCGATCCACTGGGGCGTGAGGGCGTCGGTGTCGCGTTCCCCGGCACGGCGCGGACCCCGCTGGGGAGCGTGCAGCAGCGGCTGGTCGTGGACCCGTCCACCGGCGCGATGCTCTGCGAGCAGAGCGTGCTGGTCGAACCGTCGGCCAGGGCCCGGGAGGCGGGTCTCGACGCGGGTACGACGGTGAACTACGAGGCGACGACGCGGATGAGCTGGGGTGAGCACCAGATCACCGTGCCGAAGAACGCCGAGCACTGAGCTCGCGCAATCAACGCCGAGAGGTCGGCACGTCGGCGGCCGTCCGGCCCATAGGGTGCTGGGCATGAGCATCATCGGGGTCGGTATCGACGTGGCCGAGATCGACCGGTTCCTGGCGGCGCTGGAGCGTACGCCGGGGCTGGCCCATCGGCTCTTCCTGGATCAGGAGTTGCACCTGCCGAACGGGGAGCGCCGCGGCATCGCGTCCCTGGCCGCGCGCTTCGCCGCGAAGGAGGCGGTCGCCAAGGCGCTGGGCGCTCCGGCGGGCATGCACTGGACGGACGCGGAGGTCTACGTCGAGGACAGCGGCCGGCCGCGGCTGCGGGTGACGGGGACGGTGGCGGCGCGCGCGGCCGAACTGGGCGTCCGCTCGTGGCATGTGTCGCTGAGCCATGACGCGGGGGTGGCCTCGGCCGTGGTGGTGGCGGAGGGGTAGGGGAGGGCGGTTGTCCGGCGGCCGGGGCGGCGCGGTGAGCCCGCGTACGGGAGACTCGACCCATGCGTACTGCGTACAGCGTGGAGACGGTCAGGGCGGCGGAGCGTGAGCTGATGGCGCGGCTTCCGGAGGGTGCGCTGATGCAGCGCGCCGCGGCCGGACTGGCCGCTGCCTGCGCGGACTTGCTGGGACGGGTGTACGGCAGCCGGATCGTGCTGCTCGTAGGCAGTGGGGACAACGGGGGCGATGCCCTGTACGCCGGGGCCCGGCTGGCGCGGCGGGGGGCGGGGGTCACCGCGGTGCTGCTCGTGCCCGAACGGACGCATGGCGCGGGCCTGGCCGCGCTGCGGCGGGCCGGGGGCACGGTGGCCGGGTCCGGCGCCGCCGAGGAGTTGATCCTGCGGGCCGACCTCGTCGTGGACGGGATCGTCGGCATCGGGGGCAAGGGCGGGCTGCGGCCCGAGGCGGTGCCGCTGGCCGCGTACGCGGCGGACTCCCGGGCGGCCGTGGTCGCCGTGGACCTGCCGAGCGGGATCGAGGCCGACACCGGAGAGGTCCTGGGCACCGCCGTCCGCGCCGATCTGACGGTGACCTTCGGGACGCACAAGCCCGGGCTGCTCATCGACCCGGGGCGCGAGTACGCCGGTTCGGTACGCCTCGTCGACATCGGGCTCGAACTGCCCGAGGAGGCCGGACTGGAGGCCCTTCAGCACGCGGACGTGGCGGCGCGGCTGCCGGTGCCGGGGGCCGAGAGCGACAAGTACCGGCGAGGGGTCGTCGGGATCGCGGCCGGGTCCG
The DNA here is from genome assembly GCF_019091445.1 of Streptomyces sp. GbtcB7. Classification (NCBI taxonomy): domain Bacteria; kingdom Bacillati; phylum Actinomycetota; class Actinomycetes; order Kitasatosporales; family Streptomycetaceae; genus Streptomyces; species Streptomyces sp. GbtcB7. The sequence continues at coordinate 100,227 of NZ_JAGXJM010000036.1, read as the reverse complement.
CGCGGTATCCCGGGGCCGCCGTACTCGCCGTGTCCGGGGCGTTGCGGGGTGGGGCGGGGGCGGTGCGGTACGTCGGGCCCGCGGCGGACGCCGTGATCTCCCGCTTTCCCGAGACGCTGGTGTCGGACCAGGGGCCCGCACGGGCCGGGCGGGTCCAGGCGTGGGTGGTGGGGCCCGGGGTCGGGGACGACGCGTCGGCGGTGGCGCAGGTGCTCGGGGCGGATGTGCCGGTGCTGGTGGACGCGGACGGGCTGCGGCTCGCGGACCGGTCCGCGGTACGGGCCCGTACCGCGCCCACGCTGATGACTCCGCATGCCGGGGAGGCGGCGGCGTTGCTCGGGGTCTCGCGGGAGTCGGTGGAGGCGGCTCGGCTGGCTTCGGCGCGGGAGTTGGCGCTTCGGTACGGGGCGACCGTGCTGCTGAAGGGGTCGACGACTCTGGTCGCCGATCCGGGGGGCGGTGCGGTGCGGGTGAATCCGACGGGGACGGCGTGGCTGGCCACGGCCGGGAGCGGGGACGTGCTGTCGGGGCTTGCGGGGTCGTTGCTCGCGGCCGGGTTGTCGGCGTTGGACGCGGGGAGTGTGGGCGCGTATCTGCATGGGCTCGCGGGGAGGCTGGCGGCGGACGGGGCGCCCTTGGGGGCGCATGATGTCGCGGCGGCGATTCCGGAGGCCTGGCGGGACGTCCGCGACGCGCTCCGCTGACTGCGCCGTTCTTTGTCCGCGGGTGGGTGGGGGCTGGGCGCGCAGTTCCCCGCGCCCCTGGGGCGGGGCTTCGCCCCAGCTCCCTCCGGGTGGGTTCTTTGGCCGCGGGCTGTAGGGGCTGGGCGCGGAGTTCCTCGCGCCCCTTAAGGGGGCGCTGCGTTGCCCATTACGGGGGACCCCGTCCGCGCGGCTCACCCCCGCTCGCCCCGGGGTTGCGTATCGCTGGTCGCATGATGATGAGCAGACGAATGAGACGCGGGAGCGTGGGGGTGCTCCTCGCGCTGCTGGTGGTGATGCCGGCGGAGAGCGCGGTGGCGGTGGCCGGGCCCCCGGCGCCCGGGCCGGGAAGCGAGCTGGTGCCCGGCGTGCCGCCGGGGCCCCATCAGTCGTGGCAGGTGGACACGCCGGACCAGATGCTGCCGCCGAGGGTGTACACACCGAGCGCGCAGGAGGACGCCGTCGAGCCGAGGGACGCCCCCACGGAGACGGACGCGCTCATCGAGTACGTCCCCCTCAGTGAGGCCGTCGCGGGCAAGTCCGTGACGTGCAGCAAGCTGACCGGGCCGTACCAGCGGCAGGTCGAGCGCTGGCTGAAGCTGAAGGTCGACGGGAAGCAGTCGGCGAGGGACTGCGCCGCCATCCGGGCGTTCCAGACGAAGGAGGGGATCAAGCCGAACACCGGCTTCGCCGGCCCCGTCACCTGGGCCCGGATGCAGCTGATGTCCGCGAAGAAGAACCCGAACGCGGCCAGGAAGTGTCCCGTGCGGTCGTATCGGGTCGCGTGTGTGGATCTGACCCGGCAGCTCACCTGGGTCCAGAAGGGGAAGAAGGTGCTGTGGGGACCGGTGCCGATGCGCAGCGGGCGGGCCGGGTACCGGACCAGGACCGGCTGGTTCAAGGTCTACTGGAAGCACAAGAGCCACTGGTCGACGCTGTACAACACCCCGATGCCGTACAGCCAGTTCTTCAGCGGCGGAGAGGCCTTCCACGCCATCTACGGCAGCATCTACGACCCGAACGGCTCGTACGGCTGTGTCAATCTGCGCCTCGCCGACGCCCGCTCCCTGTGGAACGTCACCAAGACGGGCGACCACGTGTACGTGTGGGGCCGCAGGGCCGGCACCTGACCGTCCTCCGGGGGCCCTCGGGCCCCTCTGAGACACTGGGGGCGCGATGAACGACACAGCACCCCTGCGCGCCCGCGCAGAGATCGACCTGTCCGCCCTGCGGGCCAACGTGCGGACCCTGCGTGCCCACGCGCCCTCCGCGGCCTTGATGGCCGTGGTCAAGTCCGACGCGTACGGCCACGGGGCGGTCCCGTGCGCCCGCGCCGCGCTGGAGGCGGGCGCCACCTGGCTCGGCACCGCCACCCCCGAGGAGGCCCTCGCCCTGCGCGCGGCCGGACTGACCGACAGCCGGATCATGTGCTGGCTGTGGACGCCGGGCGGGCCGTGGCGGGAGGCCATCGAGGCCGACCTCGACGTGTCGGTGAGCGGGATGTGGGCCCTGCGGGAGGTCACCGCCGCGGCCGAGGCGGTCGGGACGGCCGCCCGGGTCCAGCTCAAGGCCGACACCGGGCTCGGGCGCGGCGGCTGCCAGCCCGCCGACTGGCCCGAACTCGTGCGCGAGGCACTGGGCGCCGAGGAACGCGGGCTGATCGACATCACCGGTCTGTGGTCGCACTTCGCCTGCGCCGACGAACCCGGGCATCCCTCCATCCGTGCCCAACTGGACCGTTTCCGCGAGATGGTGACGTACGCCGAGGAGCGGGGCGTGCGCCCCGAGGTGCGGCACATCGCCAACTCGCCGGCCACGCTGACCCTCCCCGAGAGCCACTTCGACCTCGTACGGACGGGGATCGCGGTCTACGGCATCTCGCCCAGCCCCGAGATCGGCACCCCGGCCGACTTCGGGCTGCGCCCGGTGATGACGCTGAGCGCGTCCCTCGCGCTGGTGAAGCACGTACCGGGGGGCCACGGGGTCAGTTACGGGCATCACTACGTCACCGCGGGTGCCACCACCCTCGGCCTCGTTCCCGTCGGCTACGCGGACGGCGTGCCGCGCCACGCCTCCGGCACCGGACCGGTGCTGGTGGGCGGCAAGTGGCGGACGGTGGCGGGGCGGGTCGCGATGGACCAGTTCGTGGTCGACCTGGGCGGGGACGAGCCGGTGCCCGGTTCGGAGGCGATCCTGTTCGGTCCGGGCGACCGGGGCGAGCCGACCGCCGAGGACTGGGCGCGGGCGGCGGGGACGATCGCGTACGAAATCGTCACCCGGATCGGAACCCGAGTGCCGCGCGTATACGTGAATAAGGAACAAGGCGGGTAACCCGCAAGGAGTACAGGGGGTGCCCCGCGCAGGACAACAGGGCAACAGGACATAGTTGCACCATCGGCGGTACCTCCGGCACCACCCTCAGCACGACCGGCACCACCCCCAGCACGACCTTCTGAAGTGAACGACACCCCGGCGAAGAGGAGCGGTACGTGAGCGAGAGCAGCGCGGAGGCCGTCACGGACGTCGCCGCGGCGGCCGTCGCCTCCGCCGCCGGGAACTGGCGTAAGGCCGGTATCGCCGGCGTCGCCATAGGCGTGGTCGCCGCGGGCGCCGCCGCCGGAGTCGCCATAGAGCGGCTGACGGTGGGCCGCGGCATGCGCAACAAGGCCCGCCTCGCGCTCGACTCGACGGGCCCGTACGGCTCGCTGCGCGGCACGCCGGGCAAGGCGTACGCCGACGACGGCACCGAGCTGTACTACGAGGTGGACGACATCGAGCAGGATGTGACGTTCACCCCACGCCGGCGCCGGCTCTTCGGGCGCAAGGCCCCGGCCCCCGTCACCGTCGTCTTCAGCCACGGGTACTGCCTCAACCAGGACTCCTGGCACTTCCAGCGGGCCGCGCTGCGCGGGGTGGTGCGCACGGTGCACTGGGACCAGCGCAGTCACGGCCGCTCCGGGCGCGGGGTCGCGCAGACGAAGGACGGCACGCCCGTCTCCATCGACCAGCTCGGCCAGGACCTGAAGGCCGTCATCGACGCGGCCGTGCCGGAGGGGCCGATCGTGCTGGTGGGGCACTCCATGGGCGGGATGACCGTCATGGCGCTGGCCGACCGGTATCCGGACCTCGTTCGCGAGCGGGTCGTCGCCGTCGCGCTCGTCGGTACGTCGTCGGGGCGGCTCGGCGAGGTCAACTTCGGGCTGCCCGTCGCGGGCGTCAACGCGGTGCGCCGGGTGCTTCCCGGTGTGCTGAAGGCGCTCGGTCAGCAGGCCGCCCTGGTGGAGCGGGGGCGGCGGGCCACGGCCGACCTGTTCGCGGGGATCATCAAGCGGTACTCGTTCGCGTCCCGGGACGTCGACCCGGCCATCGTGCGCTTCGCCGAACGGATGATCGAGGGCACTCCGATCGACGTCGTCGCGGAGTTCTACCCGGCGTTCACCGAGCACGACAAGACCGAGGCCCTCGCGTACTTCGCCGAACTGCCGGTGCTGGTGCTGGCCGGGGTCGGCGACATGGTGACACCGAGTGAGCACAGCGAGGCGATCGCGGACCTGCTGCCGGACGCCGAACTGGTGCTCGTCCCGGACGCCGGGCACCTGGTCATGCTGGAGCACCCCGAGGTGGTCATAGACCGTCTCGCCGACCTTCTGATGCGCGCGGGCGCCGTCCCGGCAGGGGCTACCGTGGGTGGCTATGGAAGCACCAGCAGCAGCGCACAACCCGGCTGAGCCCGCCGCCGAGGGCGTGAACGTCCGGATCACCGTCAACTCGCCAGAACAGATGCGGGAGTTGGGCCTTCACCTGGCCAAGCTGCTGCGCGCGGGCGATCTCGTGATGCTGAACGGGGAGCTCGGCGCGGGCAAGACGACGCTGACCCGCGGCCTCGGTGAGGGGCTCGGCGTACGGGGCGCGGTCACCTCGCCGACGTTCGTCATCGCCCGTGTGCACCCCTCCCTCGGTGACGGTCCGCCGCTCGTGCACGTGGACGCGTACCGGCTGGGCGGCGGTCTCGACGAGATGGAGGACCTCGACCTCGACGTGTCGCTCTCCGACTCGGTGATCGTCGTGGAGTGGGGCGAGGGCAAGGTCGAGGAGCTCACCGACGACCGGCTCGACGTCGTCATCCACCGGGCCGTCGGTGACACCACGGACGAGGTACGGCACGTCACGCTCACCGGGCTCGGGGAGCGCTGGGCGACGACCGATCTGAGCGTGCTCGCGGCTTGATCACCCTGGGTGAGGGTTCCGGGTGACGTGAAGGTTCCGACAAGTCGTCGGCAAGATGTTGCGTTCGGCGTCCCGGCCGTGGTCACATGGACCTCAGTCCGTAGTTAGGTCTACCTAACCACGCTTGCCCCCGAATCCCCAGGAGGCGTCCATGTCGGCTTCGGAACGTGACGCGCCGGTGCAGCAGCCGTGCGGTGGGGTGTCGATGCGGGACCTTTTGGCGTCGTGTGCGGCGGCCGACGCGGTGTCCACGCCGCCTCGGGCGCCCATGCCGGAGGCTCCGCGTGCGGCGGAGACGCCCCGCAAAGCTGCGTGAGCGCTCCGCTGGAGGGCGGGTTTTCGGGTGCGGGTCCGGTGGGGGCTGGTCGCGCAGTTCCCCGCGCCCCTTTCGGGGCGCTCCTGCGCAGGTCCGCTGATGAGTACAGGTCCGCCGACTACCGGATGACGACTACCTTCACGCCGATCGTCGCGAAGTTCCACATCGCGGTGCCGTTCTTGCGGGTCTCCCGGATACCGCCGAGTTTCTTGGTGGAGTCGGGGGAACCCGTGGAGCCGTCTATGGCGGAGCTGAAGCCGATCGCCACGCCGTCGACGAGGGCGAACCGGACGACGTGCTCGATCTGGGCGCCGTCCGATCCGGTGACGGCCTTGGACCGGGAGGTGACGGCGTAGGTGCCGACCGCCGGGTCCACCGTGCCGGGGGTGACCTTGAAGGTGCGCTCGGTCCTGTTGTTCGCGGCGACCAGCCACACGCGGTCGTCGTCGACCGAGTAGACGACCCGCTCACCCCTGCCCGAGGCGGTCGGCAGCGCCACCGGGTTCTTCTTGTCCCGGGGTGCCTTCGTGGTGGGGACCTTGGACGCGCCCGCGAGGGGCTTGCCCAGGGTGTCGGGCACGTTCGCGGACGCCTGGTAGGCGAGGAAGCCGACCACCGCGACAGCCGCCGCGGTGAGCCCGGCCACGAATCCCGAGCTGCTCCTAGCCACCTTGTGTACCCGCCTCTCGTACCGCGTTCGTGTCCATTACGTCCTTTGTGGTGACGGTAGCAGCCGCCGCCCCGCAGACCGGGGCGGCCGTGCGTCCCGCTCGGGCGCCGTAGGCTGTTTGCGTGCTCTTGCTCGCTCTGGATACCGCCACCCCCGCCGTGACCGTCGCCCTGCACGACGGCACGTCCGTCATCGCCTCGTCGAGCCAGGTGGACGCGCGCCGGCACGGAGAGCTGCTGCTGCCGGCCGTCGACCGGGTGCTCGCCGAGGCAGGCCTCAAGCTGGACGCCGTCACCGGCATCGTCGTGGGCGTAGGCCCCGGCCCGTACACGGGGCTGCGCGTCGGCCTCATGACCGCCGACACCTTCGGCCTCGTGCTCGGCGTGCCCGTGCACGGCCTGTGCACCCTCGACGGGCTCGCGTACGCCGCCGACGGCACCGGCGTCGAGGGCCCGTTCGTCGTCGCGACGGACGCCCGGCGCAAGGAGGTGTACTGGGCGCTGTACGACGACCCCCGTACGCGTGCCTCCGAGCCCGCCGTCGACCGGCCCGCCGACATCGCCGGGACGGTCGCCGGTATGCCCGCCGTGGGTGCGGGTGCGCTGCTCTATCCCGACACCTTCCCGGACGCCCGTGCCCCCGAGCACGTCTCGGCGGGCGCGCTCGCGTCCCTGGCGGCGGAGAAACTCGCCGCGGGCGAGGAGCTCGAGGCGCCCCGGCCGCTCTACCTGCGCCGCCCGGACGCCCAGGTGCCCAAGAACTACAAGGTGGTCACCCCGAAGTGACCGCCGAGCTGCGCGAGATGCGCTGGTGGGACATCGATCCCGTACTGGAGCTGGAGAAGGACCTCTTCCCCGAGGACGCCTGGTCGCGGGGGATGTTCTGGTCCGAGCTGGCCCACGCCCGCGGGCCCGGGGCGACGCGCCGGTACGTGGTGGCGACCGAGAGCGGCCGACTCGTCGGATACGCCGGGCTGGCCGCCTCCGGCGACCTGGGCGACGTACAGACCATCGCCGTACGACGTGATCAGTGGGGCACCGGCCTCGGCGCCCGGCTGCTGACCGAGCTGCTGCGGGCCGCGACCGCGTTCGAGTGCGCCGAGGTCATGCTCGAGTGCCGCGTGGACAACGTCCGCGCGCAGAAGCTGTACGAGCGCTTCGGCTTCGAGCCCATCGGCTTCCGTCGCGGCTACTACCAGCCGGGCAACGTCGACGCCCTGGTCATGCGGATGCGCACCGCGTCCGACAGCGGCTCCGGCCCGGGTTCACCCTCAGTAAACGGCGTACAAGGAACAGAGAGCAATGGCTGACGAACCGCTGGTCCTGGGTATCGAGACCTCCTGCGACGAGACCGGCGTCGGCATCGTCCGCGGCAACACGCTGCTCGCGGACGCCGTCGCGTCCAGCGTCGACGAGCACGCCCGCTTCGGCGGCGTCGTGCCCGAGGTCGCCTCCCGCGCCCACCTGGAGGCGATGGTGCCGACCATCGACCGGGCGCTCAAGGACGCGGGGGTGAGCGCCAGGGACCTGGACGGCATCGCCGTCACCGCGGGGCCCGGGCTGGCCGGCGCGCTGCTCGTCGGGGTCTCGGCGGCGAAGGCGTACGCCTACGCGCTGGGCAAGCCCCTGTACGGCGTCAACCACCTCGCCTCCCACATCTGCGTGGACCAGCTGGAGCACGGCCCGCTGCCGGAGCCGACGATGGCCCTGCTCGTGTCGGGCGGCCACTCGTCCCTGCTGCTCTCGACCGACATCACCTCCGACGTACGGCCCATGGGCGCGACCATCGACGACGCCGCGGGCGAGGCCTTCGACAAGATCGCGCGCGTGCTCAACCTCGGCTTCCCCGGCGGTCCGGTCATCGACCGGTACGCGAAGGAGGGCGACCCCTCCGCGATCGCCTTCCCGCGCGGGCTCACCGGGCCGCGCGACCCGGCGTACGACTTCTCCTTCTCCGGTCTGAAGACGTCCGTGGCCCGCTGGATCGAGGCCAAGCGGGCGGCGGGCGAGGAGGTGCCGGTGCGTGACGTGTCGGCCTCCTTCCAGGAGGCGGTCGTCGACGTGCTGACCCGCAAGGCCGTACGGGCCTGCAAGGACGAGGGCGTCGACCACCTGATGATCGGCGGTGGCGTGGCCGCGAACTCCCGGCTGCGGGCGCTCGCGCAGGAGCGCTGCGAGGCCGCGGGGATCCGGCTGCGGGTGCCGCGGCCGAAGCTGTGCACGGACAACGGGGCGATGGTGGCCGCGCTGGGCGCGGAGATGGTCTCCCGCAACCGGGCCGCCTCCGACTGGGACCTGTCGGCCGATTCCTCACTGCCGGTGACGGACCCGCATGTGCCCGGCCGTTCACATGATCACGGCCACGACCACGGCCCTGGCCACGATCATGATCACGTGCACGAGGTCTCCAAGGAGAACCTGTACTCGTGAGCGTCGCGCTGATGTGGGAGGCGCGGGCCGTCCCCGGGCGGGGCGAGGAACTGCTCGCCTGGGTGCGGGGGCTGGAGCTGGCGAGCGAGCCGCTGCGGCAGGAGGTCCTGCGCGCGCCGCAGGACCGGGTGCTCGTCATCACCTGGTGGGATGCTCCCTACGACGCCGAGTTGCCCGAACTCCCTGATCCGGACGGGGAGTTGGTGACCCGCGCGGTCCATCGGTGGCGGTTCGAGTCGGTCTCCTGACGCCTTCGTCTCCAGCCGGGCTTCACGCCGACCTCGCTTTTCCGGAAGACTCCTGCAAAGTTTCGTGTGTGGGTGTGGAACGGTAGAGGGGCGGTTCGACGTGTCGACGGAGGTGGGCGCAGTGGCCCGGGAGAGCATCAAGAACAAGGTGACGATCACCGAGATCGCCCGGCAGGCCGGCGTCTCGGTGCCCACCGTGTCGCGTGTCGTCAACGGCCGCTCCGACGTGTCGCCGGAGACCCGGGCCCGCATCGAGGACCTGCTGCGGCGCCACGGCTACCAGCGCAGGTCGTCCGCGCCCGGTGACCGGGCGGCCCTGATCGACCTGGTCTTCAACGACCTCGACAGCCCCTGGGCCGTGGAGATCATCCGGGGGGTCGAGGAGGTCGCGCACGCCTCCGGGGTGGGCACGGTCGTCTCCGCCATCCACGGTGCGTCGGGCTCGGCCCGGCAGTGGATGACCAATCTGCGCGCCCGCGCCTCGGACGGCGTGATCCTCGTGACCTCGGTCCTCGAACCCCGGCTGCACGAGGAGTTGCGGCGGCTCGGGGTGCCGCTGGTCGTGATCGATCCGGCGGGGTCCCCGACCCTCGACGTGCCGACCGTCGGCGCCGCCAACTGGGCGGGCGGGATGGCGGCGACGGAGCATCTGCTCGGTCTCGGGCACCGGCGGATCGGCTTTGTCGCCGGGCCCGTGCGGTTGCTGTGCTCGCGGGCGCGGCTCGACGGGTACCGGGCGGCGCTGGACGGCGCGGGGGTCGCGGTCGACGACGCGCTGATCGTGCCGGGGGACTTCTACCATCAGGCCGGCTTCGACGGCTGCAACACGCTGCTCGACCTGGAGGAACCGCCGACCGCCGTGTTCGCGGCGAGTGACCAGATGGCGCTCGGGGCGATCGAGGCGTTGCGGCGGCGGGGGTTGCGGGTGCCCGAGGACATGAGTGTCGTCGGGTTCGACGACCTGCCGGAGGTCCGGTGGTCGGCGCCGCCGCTCACGACGGTGCGGCAGCCGCTGGCGGACATGGGGAAGTTGGCCACGCGCACGGTGCTCCGGCTGGCGCTGGGCGAGGACCCGGTCTCTCCGAGGGTTGAACTGGCTACCGAGCTGGTCGTTAGGGCGAGTACGGCGCGACGGGGCTGAGGGGCGCCTCAGGGGCGGGGTGTTCGAGGGCGGTTCGGCGGCTGCGGGTGATTCGTGGCCGGTCGCGCAGTTCCCCGCGCCCCTGAAGGGGCGCTGACCCTGGCGCGCCTGAAGGGGCGCCAGGGTCAGCGCGACCAGCTCCCACCGGCCTGCACATCGAGAACTGTCGATATTTGTCAGGGGCGTTGACACGTCTGTCGTACCCCCGTAACTTCCGGCGCACTCGGCCGATAATTATCGGCCCTCTTCCGGAAGGTGTGCGATGCGAGCGTTGGGCAACACCTACACCTCTTTCTCCCGCCGGAGGTTCCTGGCGGCGTCCGCGGCGACCGGACTGGGGGCGGCCGCCCTGAGTGCGTGCGGTTCCTCCGACAGCGGGAACAGTTCGGGCAAGACCACGATCGAGTGGTGGAACATCACCACCACCCAGCCCGCGAAGAAGCTGTGGGCCCAGCGCGCCAAGGACTTCGAGGCCGCGCACCCGGACGTGAAGGTCAAGATCGTCACGCTGGAGAACGAGGCGTACAAGTCGAAGATGACCGCGCTGACCACCTCCGGGAAACTGCCGGACGTCTTCCACACCTGGGGCGGCGGAGTCCTCAAGCAGCAGATCGACGCGGGTCTGGTCGAGGACCTGACCGACGAGACCGCCTCCTGGACGAAGGACTATGTGCCCGCCTCACTGGCGGCCTACCAGTTCGACAAGAAGACGTACGCGGTCCCGTTCGACATCGGCATGGTCGGCTTCTGGTACAACAAGGCGCTCTTCAAGAAGGCCAAGATCGACACCCCGCCCACCACCTGGTCCGGCTATCTCGACACCGTCAGGGCCCTCAAGAGCGCCGGGATCACGCCCATCGCGCTGGCCGGCAAGGAGAAGTGGCCCGGCATGTACTACTGGGCGTATCTGTCGATGCGCGTCGCCGGGCTGGAGGCGATGCAGAAGGCGGCCACCGACGCCGACTTCACCGGCGAGGGGTTCGTCACGGCCGGCCAGCACCTCAAGGACCTCGTCGCGCTCGAACCCTTCCAGAAGGGTTTCCTCGGCGGGGCCTACTCCGACCCCAACGGTGAGGCTGCCCTGATGGGCAACGGCAAGGCGGCCATGGAACTGATGGGCCAGTGGGCGCCGACCGTCGAGAAGGACTCGGGCAAGGGCATCGGCGACGACCTGGGCTTCTTCTCCTTCCCCTCCGTGGAGGGCGGAAAGGGCGCGCTCACCGAGGTGTTCGGCGGAGGAGGCGGCCACGCGGTGCGCAAGGGGGCGCCGGACGCGGCGGTGGAGTTCCTGAAGTTCTTCGCGGAGAAGCAGTTCGCCGAGACGCTCGTCAAGGAGACCGGCCTGATACCGGTGTCCAAGGACGCGCGCCCCGCGCTGACCGACCCCAACCTCACCGCCGTGTCGAACGCCCTGAACAACGCCACCGGCTTCCAGCTCTACCTCGACCAGGCCTACGCCCCCGCCGTCGGCCAGGAGATCAACGACAGCGTCGCCGCGCTCATCGCCGGCTCCAAGTCGCCCGAGCAGGTCACGCGTTCGGTGACCCAGGTCGCCAAGAGCGAGAAGAGCTAGCGGCCGGCGATGACGCACTCGACCTCGACCTCGACCGCGTCGACGTATGTGCCCGATCTCGGCAAGTCGACCGGCGTGACGGCCGTTTCACCGGGCGGGGGGCCCCGCCGTCCCGCCCTGCGGCGCGTACGCGACTGGTTCGCGGCCTTCGTCTTCACGGTCCCGGCGCTCGCCCTGTTCGGGATGCTCGTCCTCCTGCCGATGGGCTACGCCTTCTACGTCAGCTTCTTCAACTGGGGCGGATTCGGCTCGCCCACCGACTCCGTGGGGTTCGACAACTACACCCGGCTCTTCCAGGACCCGGTGTTCCTCGGGGACCTGTGGCGCGGCGTCCTGCTCGTCGCCTTCTCCCTCGTCCTCCAGCTGCCGTTCGCGCTCGCCATGGCCGTGCTGCTCAACCAGAGACTGCGCGGCCGGGCCGTCTACCGGATGCTGTTCTTCGCGCCGTACATCCTGTCCGAGGTCATCACCGGCGTGCTGTTCGGCATGATCTTCGCGCCGGGCGGTGGACTCGCCGACAAGGTCCTCGGCGCGGTCGGTCTCGACGGCCTGGGCGGGCTCTGGTTCGCGGGCCAGAACACCGTCCTGCCCACCCTCTTCCTGGTCATGACCTGGAAGTACTTCGGCTTCCACATGATGCTCTACCTGGCAGGCCTCCAGGGCATCCCGGCGGAGCTGCACGAGGCGGCACGCATCGACGGCGCCGGCAGCTGGCAGCGCTTCCGCCACGTCACGCTCCCGCTGCTCGCGCCGACCCTGCGGATCAGCGTGTTCCTGTCCGTGATCGGCGCCATCCAGCTCTTCGACCTGGTGTGGGTGATCTCCGCGGGCGGTCCCGACCACCACTCCGAAACCATGGTCATCAGCATGTTCCAGTACGGCTTCAAGCGCTACCAGATGGGCTATGCCAGCGCGATCAGCGTGGCGATGTTCCTGATCAGCCTCGTCTTCGCCCTCGCCTACCAGCGTTTCGTGCTGCGCCGCGACACCGAAGGAGCCATCACCACCATGCGAGCCACCCGATGAGCGCGCTCGTGAAGAGCACCGTCCGGAAGAACACGGTCCCGAAGAGTGTCGTACGCCGTCGCAGGCTGCGCACGCTGCCCGTGTACGTGATCCTGTGGCTGGTCGGCGCGGTCATGGTGACCCCACTGCTGTACGCCCTCATCTCCGGCTTCAAGTCCACCGACCAGCTCTCCAGCAACACCTTCGGCCTTCCCCACCCCTGGGTGACCTCGAACTACACCTCGCTGCTCGGCTCGGGACCGTTCTGGCGCTCCGTCGGCAGCAGCACCCTCATCGCGGTCGCCACCGCCCTGCTGACCGTGGGGGCGTCGGCGCTCGCCGCCTACGCGCTCGCCCGGTTCGCCTTCCGGGGCAGGGAAGTGCTCTTCACCGTCTTCACCATGGGGCTGATGTTCCCCTTCGCGGTGGCGATCCTGCCGCTGTTCATCCTGCTGCGCACCTTCGGGCTGCTGGACAACCCCTGGGGCGTGATCCTGCCCCAGGCCGCGTTCGGCCTGCCCATGACGATCGTCATCCTGCGCGGCTTCTTCCGGGAGATCCCCGGAGAGCTGGAGGAGGCGGCCACCCTCGACGGCTGCTCCTCGTTCGGCTTCTTCTGGCGCATCCTGCTGCCGCTGGCCCGCCCGGCGCTCGGCACCGTCTCCGTCCTCGCCATCGTGGGCAGCTGGAACAACTTCCTGCTCCCCCTGCTCGTCTTCAGCGAACCCACCTGGTGGACCGTCCCCGTCGGCATCCAGCAGTTCCAGGGCCAGTACGCCTCCGACGTGGCCCGCATCTTCGCCTATCTGGTCCTCGCCATGGCGCCCGCCCTGGCCTTCTACGCGGTCGCCGAACGACAGCTGATCGGCGGCATCACGCTCGGCGCGACCAAGGGCTGAACGCCAGCCCCTCCAGATGCCCCTGTGGATGTGAGGAGTTACATGACCGACCCCTGGCAGGACCCCGCTCTGCCCGCAGGCGTCCGCGCCGCCGATCTGCTCGCTCGTATGACCACGGAAGAGAAAGTCGCCCAGCTCTACAGCGTCTGGCCCGGCTCGAACCAGACCCCGGGCGGGGACATGGCGCCGATGCAGCACGCCCTGTCCGAGGACGTCGACCTGACGAGGCTGCTCCCGCACGGGCTCGGCCAGCTGACCCGCCCCTTCGGCACCGCACCGGTCGACCCGGCCGAGGGCGCCGCCCGTCTTGCCGCCCTCCAAGAGCGCATCCGATCCGCGAACCGCTTCAGGCTGCCGGCGCTCGCCCACGAGGAGTGCCTCACCGGGTTCACGGCCTGGCAGGCGACGGTCTTCCCGACCCCGCTCGCCTGGGGCGCGAGCTTCGATCCGGCCCTGGTGAAGGAGATGGCGGCGGCGATCGGCGCCTCGATGCGCTCGGTCGGCGTCCACCAGGGCCTCGCCCCGGTCCTCGATGTCGTACGCGATCCCCGCTGGGGCCGTACGGAGGAGTCGATCGGCGAGGACCCCTACCTCGTGGCGACCGTCGGCACCGCCTACGTCCAGGGACTGGAGTCGGCGGGCGTCGTCGCCACCCTCAAGCACTTCGCCGGCTACTCGGCCTCCCGCGGCGCCCGCAACCACGCGCCCGCGTCGCTCGGCCCGCGCGAACTCGCGGACGTCATCCTGCCGCCGTTCGAAATGGCCGTACGGGAGGGCGGGGCGCGCTCGGTGATGGCCTCGTACAACGACCTCGACGGACTGCCCGCCCACGCGCACCGCCCGCTGCTCACCGAACTCCTTCGGGAGGAGTGGCAGTTCACCGGCACGGTCGTGGCCGACTACTTCGGGGTGTCCCTCCTGGAGTCCGCGCACGGGCTCACCGACTCCCCTTCGGGGGCGGCCGCGCTCGCGCTCGCGGCGGGCGTGGACGTCGAGCTGCCCGCCGTGCGCTGCTACGGCTCCGGGCCCCTCGACGAGGAGTTCGTGGACCGGGCCGCGCTGCGGGTGCTGACGCAGAAGTGCGAACTGGGGCTGCTGGATCCGGACTGGGCGGCGGAGCCCGCGGACTCAGGATCCGTCGACCTCGATCCGCCGCACATGCGGGCCCTGGCCCGGCAGTTGGCGGAGGAGTCGGTCGTCCTGCTCGCCAACGGGGGTACGTTGCCGCTGGCGTCCGGGGTGCGGCGGATCGCCGTGCTCGGTCCGCTGGCCGACGATCCCGCGGCCATGCTCGGCTGCTACACCTTTCCCCGCCATGTCCTCCTCGACCACCCCGAGGTCGAGATGGGGGTGGGCGTGCCGACGCTGCTGGAGGCGCTGCGCGCCGAACTGCCGGATGTGGAGTTCACCGACGATCCGGTGGCCGCCGACGTGTGTGTGGTCGCGGTCGGCGACCGCTCGGGGCTGTTCGGGCGGGGCACCTCGGGCGAGGGGTGCGACGCGGCCGATCTCGAACTGCCCGAGGGGCAGGGAGAGCTGGTCGACAAGACGCTGGCCTCCGGGACACCGGTCGTGCTGGTGCTGCTGTCGGGGCGGCCGTACGCGCTCGGGCGCTGGGCGGACCGGTGCGCGGCGGTGGTGCAGGCGTTCTTCGCGGGACAGGAGGGAGGTCCCGCGGTGGCCGGGGTGCTGTCCGGGCGGGTGAACCCGTCGGGGCGGCTCCCGGTGAGCGTGCCGCGCGAGCGGGCCGGACAGCCGTGGACGTATCTCGCGCCGCCGCTCGGACAGCGCAGCGGGGCCAGCAACCTCGACCCGACGCCGCTGTTCCCCTTCGGACATGGGTTGTCCTACACGACGTACGACTGGCAGGCGCCGTCGGTCGACGACATCGCGTTCCCGACGGACGGCGAGACGACCCTGCGGCTGACCGTCCGCAACACGGGGGAGCGGGCCGGTACCGAGGTCGTGCAGCTCTATCTCCACGACCCGGTCGGCAAGGTGGCGCGTCCGGTGGCCCGGCTGGTGGGCTACGCGCGGGTGCCGCTGGAGGCGGGCGCGTCGGCGGAGGTCCACTTCACGGTCCCGGCGGACCTGGCCGCGTACACCGGCCCGGACGGCGACCGGATCGTCGAACCGGGGGAGCTGGAGCTGCGGTTGGGGGCGTCCAGCGCCGAGGGCGGGGTGCGGTATGCGGTGCTGGTGACGCTGACCGGGCCCGAGCGGGTGGTGGGCCGGGAGCGGCGGATGCGGTGCGAGGTGCGCGTGAAGTGAGCCGTCGGTTCCCGCGGCGACCGAATGTTTCCCGCCAGTCTCCGAATGTTACGGACCTTACTGAGGTCGGAGAGGGGTCGCCCGGCGTGCACCCGGGGATACGATCGCGCCCATGAATCCCGCGAAGCCCGTGGAGAAGCGGATGGCGGACCGTTCCTCGGGGACCGCGACCCTCGCCGAGATCGCCCGCGAGGCCGGCGTCTCCGCGCCGACTGTTTCGAAGGTGCTCAACGGCCGGGCCGATGTCGCCCCGGCCACCCGCACCCGGGTCGAGGAGCTGCTGCGCGCGTACGGCTACCGGCGCCGCCGGGCCGAGGCGACCCGCTCACCCCTCATCGACCTGGTCTTCCACGAGCTGGAGAGCGCCTGGGCGATGGAGGTGATCCGGGGCGTCGAGAACGTGGCGCGGGACGAGGGGCTGAGCGTCGTCCTCTCGGAGAGCGCGGGGCGGCTGACCCCCGGGCGGACCTGGGCCGACCAGGTCGCCGCCCGCCGCCCGCACGGCGTGATCCTCGTCCTGTCCCGGCTGGACGAGTCCCAGCGCGCGCTGCTGACCAGCAGGTCCATCCCGTTCGTGGTGATGGACCCGGCGGGCGACCCGGGCGACGACGTGCCGTCCATCGGCGCCACCAACTGGCACGGCGGGCTGGCCGCGACCCGCCATCTCGTCGACCTGGGGCACCGGCGCATCGGCGCGATCAGCGGGCCCTCGCGGATGATGTGCAGCCGCGCGCGCGTCGACGGATACCGGGCGGCGCTGGAGACGGCGGGACTGCCGGTGGACCCGGAGCTGATCAGAGTCGGGAACTTCCACCACGAGGACGGCTACCGGCTGGGCCTCGACCTGCTGCGCCGCCCCGACCGCCCGACGGCCGTCTTCACCGGCAACGACCTCCAGGCGCTCGGCCTGTACGAGGCCGCCCGCGAGCTGGGCCTGCGCATCCCGGAGGACCTGAGCGTCGTGGGGTTCGACGATCTGCCGGTGGCACGCTGGGTCGGGCCGCCGCTGACGACCGTACGACAGCCGCTGACGGAGATGGCGGAGGCGGCGGCCAAACTGGTGCTGGAGCTGGGGCGCGAGGAGCGGCCGGCGGCGGGAACCAGGGTGGAGCTGGCGACGAGTCTGGTGGTGCGCAGCAGTACGGGGGCGCCTCCGGCGGTCGGCCTGGCGTGAAGTGGACGTATTGACGCGTGGGGCATCCCGCTCCACACTCCTCCGAAGCCAATCGGTTGCAAGACCGAAACTTTCGGAGGCACCCGCATGAGATCTCTGAGAACAGGCTTATCCCTGGGGTCCGTCCTCACCGGCATCGCCGCCCTCGGCGCCCTGCTGGTCGCGGCCCCCGCCGCCCACGCGGCCGACACCCCGCTGCGCGACCTCGCCGCCGCCAAGGGCAAGGCCATCGGCACCGCCGTCACCGGGTCCAAGCTGACGGGGACGTACGGCGACATCGCCGGGGCCCAGTTCAACTCGCTCACTCCTGGCAACGCCATGAAGTGGGAGACCGTCGAGCCCACCCGCGGCACCTACAACTGGGCCGAGGCCGACCAGATCGTGGCCTTCGCGCAGGCCCACAACCAGCAGGTGCGCGGCCACACACTGGTCTGGCACAGCCAGAACCCGAGCTGGCTGACGAACGGCACCTGGACGTCCGCCCAGCTCAGCGCGCTGCTTCAGGACCACATCAGCACCGAGGTCACCCGCTACAAGGGCAAGCTGGCCGCCTGGGACGTGGTGAACGAGCCCTTCAACGAGGACGGCACCTACCGCTCGACCCTCTGGTACAACGGCCTCGGCTCCGACTACATCGCCCAGGCCCTGACCTGGGCGCACGCGGCCGACCCGAGCGCCAAGCTCTACATCAACGACTACAACGTCGAGGGCGTCAACGCCAAGAGCACCGCCCTCTACAACCTGGTCAAGTCGCTGAAGGAGCGCGGCGTCCCGATCGACGGGGTCGGCCTCCAGGCCCACCTCATCCTCGGCCAGGTGCCGTCCACGCTCCAGCAGAACATCCAGCGCTTCGCCGACCTCGGCGTCGATGTGGCGGTCACGGAGCTGGACATCCGTATGCAACTCCCCTCCGACAGCGCGAAGCTGACGCAGCAGGCCGCCGACTACAAGGCCGTGTTCGACGCGTGCGTGGCGGTGTCCCGGTGCTACGGCGTCACCGTCTGGGGCTTCACCGACTCCGACTCCTGGATCCCGGACGTCTTCTCCGGCTACGGCGCGGCGACCCCGTACGACGAGAACTACGTGCCGAAACCGGCGTACTACGCGATCGCGGGCTCACTGGGCGGGACCACGACACCACCGCCCACGGGTGCCTGCACGGCGACGTACAGCGTCCAGAGCCAGTGGAACACGGGGTTCACGGGGCAGGTGAGGATCGCCTGTTCCGGGGCCGCGCTGTCGTCGTGGAAGGTGAGCTGGACGTACGGCGCGGGCCAGCGGATCACCCAGGCCTGGAACGCCGACTGCACCCAGTCCGGTGCGGCGGTGACGTGCGCGAACGCCTCCTACAACGGAACGGTACCGAACGGCGGATCAGTGACGTTCGGGTTCAACGCGTCATGGAGCGGGAGCAATCCGTTGCCCACGGTGACGCTGGGCTGAGGGCGGCGTGAGAAGTCTTAGATTTTCCGAAGGAAACCCCAGAAGAGGTTCCTGCTCGTAATAATTCGGACTTACGTTCCTCCGCGTGACTGCAGAAGAGGAGCGCGGGGGCGGACATGGGGCCGGGCGCGGGGACGGGAACGGGGTCGAGAGCGGGGACGGGAACGAGGGCGCCGCGAGACGTGCCGGACGGCGGAGAGGTCTGCTGAAAGCCGCCGGCATCACGCTCGCCGGCGTCCTCGTGCTCTCCGTGGCGGGGGCGGGCTGGGTCTACTGGCATCTGAACCAGAACATCAAGAGCGTGGACATCAACAGCGCGCTGGGCGACGACCGTCCGGCGAAGGCGGTGTCGACCCCGTCGGCGTCCGCGTCCGCCTCGGCCGCCCCGCTGCCGAGCGGCGCCCTGAACATCCTGGTCCTCGGCTCCGACTCGCGCAGCGGGAAGGCGAACGCCGCGCTCGGGGGCGGTGACAGCTCGGGCGCCCGTTCCGACACGGCGATGGTCGTCCACATCGACGAGGGCCGGACCAAGGCGACGGTGGTGAGCATTCCCCGGGACACCCTGGTGACCCGCCCGTCGTGCCCGACCTCGTCAGGCGGGGCGACCTCGGTGGCGTACAACGCGATGTTCAACAGCGCCTACTCGGTGGGCGGTCCGGTCTGCGCGGTGAAGACCGTCGAGTCCCTCACCGACGTCCGCATGGACCACTACATCGAGATCGACTTCTCCGGCTTCGCGAAGCTGGTGGACGCGCTCGGCGGCGTCACGGTCACGACGGACCAGAACATCGACGACGACAAGAGCCATCTGCACCTGAAGGCGGGCACCCACCACCTGGGCGGCACCCAGGCCCTGGCGCTGGCCCGTACCCGGCACGGCATAGGCGACGGCAGCGACCTCGGGCGCATAGGCCTCCAGCAGAAGCTGGTGAAGGCACTGCTGGAACAGATGGCGTCGACGTCCCTGCTGACCGACCCCACCAAGCTCTACAAGGTCGCCGACGCCGTCACCGGCAGTCTGACGACGGACACGGGGCTCGACTCGCTGGGCGAACTGATGAAGCTCGGCCAGAGTCTGAAGTCCCTCTCCTCCGACAAGGTCAAGACGATCACCATGCCGGTGGTGACGGCTCCGTCGAACCCCAACCGGGTGGTGGCCGACGAGCCGGAGGCGAGCGACCTGTGGGCCTCGCTCAAGTGACCCGGTCGACCCCGCCGACCCGATACGTCAACAGATAACGCCAGTAGAGGAGTTGGCGGACGCGGGAGCCGGGCAGCAGCCGGTCCGCCTCGCTCCGGACGTCCGCCAGCGACATCCGCGGCTCGCGCACCGGCGCCCGCAGGGACACGACTTCGCTTCCCCGCAGCCGCTCACCCACCGCCACCCCCGCCCGTGCCACGGCATTGGCGGGCACGGCGGCGAGGTCCCACCAGGTGATCCCCGCGTAGCAGCCCAGCACCAGCAGCACCCCGCCGGGCGCGAGCGCCTCCCGGAACCTGGTCACCGTGCCGAACGGCATGTGGTGCAGGCTCGCCAGACAGGTGATGACGTCGTAGTGCCCCTTCGGCAGCCCGGCGGAGGCCGCGTCCGTCCGCCGGAACCGGGGGCCGCCTCCGATCCGCCGCGCCACGGCGATCACCTCGGCCGACGGATCGACGGCGTCGACCTCATAACCCCGCGCCGCCATCCGCCGCGCGAAACCCCCGGTGCCACAGCCGACGTCGAGAGCGGTACGCCCGTGCTTCGGCAACTTCCGCAGCAGCATCCGGTGGTAGTGATCGTTGTGGTCGAAGGGCATACGAGGACCCTGCCCACACGAACCCCGCGGCAGCGCCCGGCGAGAAAGTTCAAAGAATTTCGGGGACGGTGTCGAAACCGGTGTCTCCCGTTCGACGCACGGGTGAGAGGCAGGGAGAAGCCCCGCCTCCGAGGCACCACGGATACGAGGAGTCACCATGCCGCGTTACCTGTCGCTGGTCCAGATCGACGAGAGCACCGCGCCCGCCGAGGGCCCGAGCCCGGAGCTGATGCAGCGGATGGGCGAGCTGATCGAGGAGATCACCAAGGCGGGGGTCATGCTCGACACCGCCGGGCTGACGCCGTCCGCCCAGGGCAAGCGGGTGCACTGGGCGGGCGGGCAGCTGTCCGTCACCGACGGGCCCTTCACCGAGTCCAAGGAGGTCGTCGGCGGCTACGCGCTCATGCAGTGCAAGGACATGGCCGAGGCCCTGGAGTGGACCAAGCGGTTCCTGAAGGTGCACGAGGAGCACTGGACGGTGACCTGCGAGGTGCGGGAGATCGCCGAGGGCTGAGCATTCCTTGGCCTGCGGCCGTCGCGGGTGTCTGATGGTGGGCTGTGGAAGAGCAGCAGCCCGCCGTCACGCCCGTCACACCGCCGGACCCGTCCGGGGCCACCAGAGGTGCCGTCGAAGCCGTCGAGACGATCTTCCGGATCGAGTCGCCCCGCATCATCGCGGGCGTCTCCCGCATCGTCCGCGACGTCGGCATCGCCGAGGAGCTCGCGCAGGACGCCCTGGTCGCGGCGCTGGAGCAGTGGCCGCGGGACGGGGTCCCGGACAACCCGGGCGCGTGGCTGACGACCACGGCCAGGCGCCGCGCGATCGATCTCGTACGCCGCAGGGAGCAGTACGCGCGCAAGCTGGCGGAGGTGGGGCGGGACCTCTCGATGACCGCCCCGCACCACCTCGACGAACCCTCCGACCCGGACGACATCGACGACGACCTGCTGCGGCTCGTCTTCACCGCCTGCCACCCCGTCCTCTCCGCCGAGGCCCGCATCGCCCTCACCCTGCGCCTGGTCGGCGGTCTGACCACCCCCGAGATCGCCCGCGCCTTCCTCGCCCCGGAGGCGACCGTCGCCCAGCGCATCGTGCGCGCCAAACGGACCCTGGCGACGAAGGGCGTCCCCTTCGAGGTCCCCTACGGCCCGGACCGCGAGGCCCGCCTCGGGTCCGTGCTCGAGGTCATCTACCTGGTCTTCAACGAGGGGTACGCGGCCACGGCGGGCGACGACCTGCTGCGCCCCGCCCTGTGCGAGGACGCGCTGCGACTGGCCCGCGTGCTCGCCGAGTTGATGCCCAAGGAGCCCGAAGTGCACGGGCTGGTGTCCCTGTTGGAACTCCAGGAGTCCCGCGCCGCCGCCCGCACCGGCCCCTCGGGCGAGCCCGTCCTCCTCAAGGACCAGAACCGGCGCCGCTGGAACCGCCTGCTGATCCGCCGCGGCTTCGCCGCCCTCGGCCGGGCGAGCGCCGTCACCACCGGACCCCCTGGCCCGTACGCCCTCCAGGCCGCCATCGCCGCCTGCCACGCCCAGGCGTACGCGTACGAGGACACGGACTGGGGGCAGATCGCCACCCTGTACGGGCTGCTGGCGACCCGTTCCCCGTCTCCCGTGGTCGAGTTGAACCGCGCCGTGGCCGTCTCCATGGCCGAGGGCCCTGCCCCGGCGCTGGAGATCGTCGACCGGCTGGCCGGCGAACCGGCCCTGCGCGACTACCACCTGCTGCCCAGCGTCCGAGGCGATCTGCTGGCCCGCCTCGGCCGCACGAAGGAGGCCCGCGCGGAGTTCGAACGAGCCGCGGGCCTGGCCCGCAACGAACGGGAACGCGAGCTGCTCGAGACGAGGGCGCGGGACTGCCGTTAGGAGGCGTGCCGCTGGGCCGGGTGGCCGAGCAGCATCGTCGGTGCCCCCGCGACCCTGGTCAGGAAGACGGTGGCCGAGTGCGGGCCGTGCTGCTTGGGCAGGGCCTTCTTGCGGAGTTCCTCCGGCTCGACCGCCGACCCCCGCTTCTTCACCGTCAGTACCCCGACCCCCCGCTCCCGCAGCAGCGCCTTCAACTTCTTCACGTTGAAGGGAAGCCGGTCGGTGATCTCGTAGGCGGCGGCGTACGACGTCGGGCGCAGTTCGTCCGCCGTGATGTACGCGATCGTCTCGTCGACGAGCCCACCGTCGACCTCCTCGGCGACCTCGGCGACCAGATGGGCGCGGATGACGGCGCCGTCGGGCTCGTACAGGTAGCGCCCGACCGCTCGCACCGCGGGGTCCGGCAGGCCGCGGCCGCGCAGCTCGCGCGGGCCGGGCAGCAGGGTGGCCCGCACCAGCCCCGGCTCGGTGCCGAACCACAGCACCGCCTCCTTCACGTCACCGGCGTCCGAGATCCACTCGGCCTCGGCCTCGGCGGGGACCGCCTCGTGGGGGATGCCAGGGGCGATCTTCAGGGCGGCGAGCGGGGCCTTCAGGGCCGTCGCGATCGCCCAGGAGAGCGGGGGCGAGTACGCCTCCGGATCGAAGATGCGGCCGCGTCCGCCGCGCCGCGCCGGGTCCACGAAGACCGCGTCGTACGCCTGGGTGTCGACCTCGGTGACATCGGCCTCGCGCACCTCGATCAGATCGGCGAGCCCGAGCGCCTCGGCGTTCGCGTGCGCCACCGCCACCGTCAGCGGGTCGCGGTCGACGGCGAGGACGCGGACCCCGGCACGGGCCAGCGCGATCGCGTCGCCGCCGATGCCGGAACACAGGTCGGCGACCGAGCGCACACCCAGGGACCGCAGCCGCCGCGCGCGATGGGTGGCGACCGTGGTGCGCGTCGACTGCTCGACCCCGTTCGGGGTGAAGTACATCCGCTCCGCGTCCTCGGCGCCGAACTTCGCCGCCGCCCGCTGCCGCAGCCGCGCCTGCCCGAGTGCGGCCGAGACCAGTTCGGCCGGGTGGTCGCGGCGCAGCCGGGTGGCGACGGCGAGCTCCTGGGCGGGTTCGGTGCCGCGCACCTCGTCGAGCAGGGCGCGGCCCTCGGGGGTGAGGAGAGAGGCGAAGGAGACGTCGTTCACCGGCCCATTGTCGGTCAGTGCGGGTGGGTGTGGGCCAGTCGGTGGACGGTGCGCCCCCGGTCGCGGTGTCGGAGACCCGGACGGGCGGTGGCCTGCGAGGATCCGACACCATGCGACCAGTACGACAAAAGTACAAAAACAACGCAAAGAGGGCGCGCGCGTGGGGCGGGGTGGCCGTCCTCGCCGTCGCCGCCCTCGCGTCCGGTTGCGCCGACGACGACACCAACGGCGCCCGTCCCGTCGAGGGACCCCAGCAGGCGCTGCACGCGCCCCCGGCCCGCGCCCTCGACTCCTACGCCGCCAGACTCCGCGCGCAGCAGGCCGCCCGGGCCGTCGCGGCCAAGCACTGGGGGCTCGTGAAGGTCCCGTTGGCCGCGCCGCCGGCTCCGGCGAGGAAGCCGGTCATCGGACCCCGCGACGGCTTCGAGGTCACCGATCAGGAAGAGCTCGGCCTGCCGCCGGTCTTCACGACCGTCCCCACCAAGGACAAGGTCGTCTTCCTCACCATCGACGACGGCTCCGAGAAGGACCCGGCGTTCCTCAGGATGATGAGCGACCTGAAGATCCCGTACACCGCCTTCCTGAGCAACTACCTGATCAAGGACGACTACGGGTACTTCCGGAAGATGCGCGACCGGGGTGTCACCCTCAACAACCACACCCTCACCCACCCCTACCTGCCGGGGCTGTCGTACGAGGAGCAGCGGCACGAGATCTGCGGCATGCAGGACATCATGGAGAAGCAGTTCGGCAAGCGTCCGAAGGTCTTCAGGCCGCCCTACGGCAACTACAACCGGGACACCCTGCGTGCCGCCAAGTCCTGCGGCATCAAGTACGCGCCGATCTGGGACGAGGAGGTCTTCGTCGACCACTGGGAGTACCGCGACTGGGACCGCGACCTGCACCCCGGCGACATCGTCCTCACCCACTTCCGCGGCAGGGAGGACTGGGACGGCACCATGCCCGACATGATCCGCCGCTTCCTGAAGCTGGTCACCGACAAGGGGTACGCGGTGGCACGGCTGGAGGACTACCTGTGAGAACGCGGGCGCTGGTCGCGGGGGCGCTCACCGCGGCGCTCCTGACCGGCTGCACCGGCTGTGCCCAGTCCGTCGACCCGATCGAACGGCTGGGCAAGAAGGCCGCGCAGGAGGTGCGCAGGTCCAGGCCGAACGGGCCGACCCCGGCGACGTACCGGCACTGGGGGCTGCCCACCCCGCTCGCCGCCGCGCCGCGGCAACCCGCCCGGCCCGCCCTCCGTGGCGCGGCGCCGGGGCTGGCCCCCGTCGTGGACCGCGTACACACCCGCGACAAGGTGGTCTTCCTGACGTACGACGACGGTGCCGAGCGCGATCCGCGGTTCGTCGACATGGTCCGTGAACTGCGGCTGCCGGTCAGCATGTTCCTCACGGACAGTGTCGTCGGGCCGGGGTACGGGCACTTCGCCCAGCTGCGGACGGTCGGCGCGAGCGTGCAGAACCACACCCTCCACCACGCCTCGCTGCGCGGACTGCCGTACGCGGGCCAGCGGGCCGAGATCTGCGGCCAGCAGGAGAAGCTCAAGGCCCGCTTCGGCGTCCGCCCCCGGCTCTTCCGTCCCCCCTACGGCACCTACGACACCACCACGCTGCACGCCGCCGCCGACTGCGGGGTCGCGGCCGTCGTCCTCGGCCGGGAGCCCGACGCCCGCCGCCTGCGACCGGGTGACATCCTCTCCGGCTTCGAGGAACCCAACCTCACCGAGGCGACGATCAGACTCCTGCGACGCATCCAGGCGGAGGGCTTCACGCCTGCGCGCCTGGAGAACTACCTCTGACCATTCGGCTCGGGGGTACGCCGACACGGGCGCCGGGTGCCCAAAAACCCCACGCCACGCCGGACGCTTTGGCACTCCGCTTGACCGAGTGCTAATCGCGGTCATAGTCTCGGCCCTGGCACTCCCCCCTGGAGAGTGCCAATAGCGACGGGCAGGTCCGGCACCCGCGACGACGGATCCACCTGGTCGCCACCTCAGACAGTTAACCCCGTGAGATCTCCGAAGGGGGAGGTCGGATCGTGACGACCACCAGCTCCAAGGTTGCCATCAAGCCGCTCGAGGACCGTGTTGTGGTCCAGCCGCTGGACGCCGAGCAGACCACGGCTTCTGGCCTGGTCATCCCGGACACCGCGAAGGAGAAGCCCCAGGAGGGCGTCGTCCTCGCCGTGGGCCCGGGCCGCTTCGAGAACGGCGAGCGCCTGCCGCTCGACGTCAGCACCGGCGACATCGTGCTGTACAGCAAGTACGGCGGCACCGAGGTGAAGTACAACGGCGAGGAGTACCTCGTCCTCTCGGCTCGCGACGTGCTCGCGATCATCGAGAAGTAGTTCGCCGAGCTTCACCGTTTCACCCAGTTTTGCAGTGAACTGCGCCCCTGGCCCCCGCGACCATAACCAGCCGGGCGTCGGGGGCGCGGTTCGTTCACCCCAGTTTTCCGAGAGGGCTGAATCGCTCCCATGGCGAAGATCCTGAAGTTCGACGAGGACGCCCGTCGCGCCCTCGAGCGCGGCGTCAACAAGCTTGCCGACACGGTCAAGGTGACGATCGGCCCCAAGGGCCGCAACGTCGTCATCGACAAGAAGTTCGGCGCACCCACCATCACCAACGACGGTGTCACCATCGCCCGCGAGGTCGAGCTCGACGACCCGTACGAGAACCTCGGCGCCCAGCTGGTGAAGGAGGTGGCGACCAAGACCAACGACATCGCGGGTGACGGTACGACCACCGCCACCGTGCTGGCCCAGGCGCTCGTCCGCGAGGGCCTGAAGAACGTCGCCGCGGGTGCCTCCCCGGCGCTGCTCAAGAAGGGCATCGACGCGGCCGTCAAGGCGGTCTCGGACGAGCTCCTCGCCACCGCGCGCCCGATCGAGGAGAAGTCGGACATCGCGGCCGTCGCCGCGCTGTCCGCCCAGGACCCGCAGGTCGGCGAGCTCATCGCCGAGGCGATGGACAAGGTCGGCAAGGACGGTGTCATCACCGTCGAGGAGTCCAACACCTTCGGCCTGGAGCTGGACTTCACCGAGGGCATGGCCTTCGACAAGGGCTACCTGTCGCCGTACATGGTGTCCGACCAGGAGCGTATGGAGGCCGTCCTCGACGACCCGTACATCCTCATCCACCAGGGCAAGATCAGCTCCATCCAGGACCTGCTGCCGCTGCTGGAGAAGGTCATCCAGTCCAACGCCTCCCGGCCGCTGCTGATCATCGCCGAGGACGTCGAGGGCGAGGCCCTGTCGACCCTGGTCGTGAACAAGATCCGCGGCACGTTCAACGCCGTCGCCGTGAAGGCCCCCGGCTTCGGTGACCGCCGCAAGGCCATGCTCGGCGACATCGCCACCCTCACCGGTGGTCAGGTCATCGCCGAGGAGGTCGGCCTCAAGCTCGACCAGGTCGGCCTGGACGTGCTCGGCAGCGCCCGCCGCGTGACCGTCACCAAGGACGACACCACCATCGTCGACGGTGGCGGCAACTCCGAGGAGGTCCTCGGCCGGGTCAACCAGATCAAGGCCGAGATCGAGAACACCGACTCCGACTGGGACCGCGAGAAGCTCCAGGAGCGCCTCGCGAAGCTGGCCGGCGGCGTGTGCGTGATCAAGGTCGGCGCCGCCACCGAGGTCGAGCTCAAGGAGAAGAAGCACCGTCTGGAGGACGCCATCTCCGCGACCCGCGCCGCGGTCGAGGAGGGCATCGTCTCCGGTGGTGGCTCCGCGCTCGTCCACGCCGTGAAGGTCCTCGAGGGCAACCTCGGCAAGACCGGCGACGAGGCCACGGGTGTCGCGGTCGTCCGCAAGGCCGCCGTCGAGCCGCTGCGCTGGATCGCCGAGAACTCCGGCCTCGAGGGTTACGTCATCACCTCCAAGGTCGCCGAGCTCGACAAGGGCCAGGGCTTCAACGCGGCCACCGGCGAGTACGGCGACCTGGTCAAGGCCGGCGTCATCGACCCGGTCAAGGTCACCCGCTCCGCCCTGGAGAACGCCGCCTCCATCGCCTCCCTGCTCCTCACGACCGAGACCCTGGTCGTCGAGAAGCCGGCCGAGGAGGAGGCCGACGCCGGTCACGGCCACGGCCACGGGCACTCCCACTGAGTCTCGTACTCCCGAAGAAGCCCCCGTTCCGCACGGAACGGGGGCTTCTCCCGTACGCGGTACTACCGCCTACCGCCTACAGCGCCACCCGACCCACCGCACTACTGCTCCAGCGCGTCCAGCGCCCCCAGCTGCGCCAACAGCCCCAGCCGGTCGTACTGCCACCAGCCCTCGGCGATCTTCCCGTCCTCCTGGCAGCGGAAGACGGTCGTGCCGGTCATGGTGACCTGCTTCCCGGTCGCCGGAATCCCCATGAAGTCGCCTTTGTGGGTGCCGTTCCAGGCCCACCGGGTGCAGACCCGTTCGCCCTGGGTGAGCTGGTCCTCGACGGTGAACGTGAAGTCGAAACCGCCGCGCCACATCTCGATCTCGCGCCGCATCGCGTCGAGGCCGATGGTGTCCTGCTCGTTGGCGGGATCGTGGTCGTGGTAGCTCTCCACCATCAGACCGTTGAGCGGCGGCAGTTCACCCGGGCCGGCCAACGTCTCGAAGAACCTGCGGATGTTGGCCGCGAACAACTGCTCGTCCCGCACCACGTCCAGGTCGGTGAACGTCGGCAGCCCGTCGCAGAGCGCCACCATCTCCCGGAAGATCCTTTCGGTCTCGGGGAGGTTCGAGTTCCGCATCGCCTCCTCGAACGAGGGGAACTCCACGATCTCTATGAAGTGGGTCGCGTCGGAGCGGTCCTTGCCGATCACGCTGTGCGTCGCGGTCCGCTTGCCCCTGGTCT
Source organism: Streptomyces sp. GbtcB7 (assembly GCF_019091445.1). Taxonomy (NCBI): domain Bacteria; kingdom Bacillati; phylum Actinomycetota; class Actinomycetes; order Kitasatosporales; family Streptomycetaceae; genus Streptomyces; species Streptomyces sp. GbtcB7. The sequence continues at coordinate 72,429 of NZ_JAGXJM010000036.1, read as the reverse complement.
TCTCGACCCATGTGTCCATCAGCTGGTTCATCTCGTCGAACCGGCTGGTCCTGCAATCGATGAGCTGTACGAATGTCATGGCGTCGCCTCCGGCCCCCTGGGTCCGGTTGAACACCCTCAGTTTCCCACCGGAGGGACGACACCACCCACTGCGCGGTGGCCCTTACTGGGGGCCGTACTTCCGGCCCGTCTTCGACGTGATCCCGCCCAGCAGTCCTCGCGGCGCCACCTTCACCAGGCCCATCAGCGCCTTGTAGCGGGGGTCGGGGATGGACAGCGACTTGCCGCGGGCCAGGTCCGCGAGCGCCGCCGCGACCAGCTTGTCCGCATCCAGCCACATCCAGTTCGGGATGTTGTCCGTGCCCATCCCGGCCCGCTGGTGGAACTCGGTGCGGACGAAGCCGGGGGCCAGCGCCATCAGCCGTACGCCGCTGCCCGCCAGATCCCGCGCCGCGCCCTGCGTGAACTGCACGACCCAGGCCTTGGACGCCCCGTACGTACCCCGCGGCACGAACGCGGCCACCGACGCGACGTTGACGACCCCGCCCCGGCCGCGCTCCCGCATGGCCTCGGTCGCGGCCGACGTCAACCGCAGCACCGCCTCGCAGTGCACCTTGAGCATCGTCAGCTCGTCGGCCATCGACACCTCGAGATAGTGGCCCTTGTTGCCGAAGCCCGCGTTGTTGATCAGCAGGTCGACCGGGTTCTTGCGGTCGGAGAGGCGGGCGGCCACCGCCTCGATGCCCTCGTCCGTCGCCAGGTCGGCGGTCAGCACCTCCGCCTCGATGCCGTGCCGGTCGTGCAGTTCGGTCGCCTGCTCGCCCAGCCGCTTGGTGTCGCGTGCCACCAGCACGAGGTTGTGCCCGTCAGCCGCCAGCCGCCGCGCGAAGGCGGCGCCGATGCCCGCGGTCGATCCCGTAATCAGAGCCGTTGTCATGACCCAAGGCTAGTGACCTGACCAGGCCCGCCGCGCCCCCGCCACCCAACGCCCACCTTGCTCCACGAGTTCCCCGCACACCCGGACGCCCCGCCTCGCGCCCCCGCCCCGCGCCCCCGCTTCGAGCGGCTAGCCGCTGTGCCGTGCCACGTACTTCTCCGCCATCTCCAGCAACTCCGGGTGCAGCGCGTCGCCCGCGGCCAACACCCTTGTCAGCAGCGCCCGTTCGGTCGTCTCGGCGCGGAAGGCGAAGGCGACCGTCACCTCGTGGTCGGGCCGGTGCACGACCTCGATCGGGTCGCCCGCCCGGATCTCGCCCGGCTCGATCACCCGCAGATAGGCGCCGGGCGCGCCCTTCTGGGTGAACCGCTTCACCCAGCGCTGCTCACCGACGTGCTCCTGGAACGTACGGCAGGGGATGCGCCCGCAGGTGACTTCGAGGACCACCTCGGAGCCGACGCGCCAGCGCTCGCCGATCCGCGCGCCGGACACGTCGAGCCCCTGGGTCGTCAGGTTCTCGCCGAACGCGCCGCTCGCCAGCGGCCGGCCGAGCTCGCGCCCCCAGTCGTCGAGGTCCTCGCGGGCGACCGCGTACACCGCCTGGTCGTTCCCGCCGTGATGGCGCAGGTCGCACACCGCGTCCCCGGCGAGGCCGCTCGCGCCGACCCCCTTGGGCCCGGGTGCCGCCACCCGCACCGGCCCGTCCACCGGTCGTTTGTCGATGCCGGTCACGCCCTCGGGCTGGTCCGTGTACGGGACGGCCCGAGGGCGGCCGATGTTCAAGGACAGAAGCTTCATGACAGCACGCTAGGCCCTGTCGTCAAATTCCCGTCTGCCCCGCGACGCCATGCACGCGCCCCCAAGTTCTCGGCTTCGCTCGAACAGGGAGGGACCCCCTTCGCCGCACCGGGCAAAGACCCAAGTACATCCAGTACGAGGGCCTGTGCCCGGCGCGCCGAGAGCACGCACCTGACGCCGCAGGGCCCGCCCTCCGGGCGGACGACGGGAATTTGACGACAGGACCTAGGCGATGAGAACCAAAGCGGCGACGCAATATTCGCCGCCGTACCCAAGACTCACTTATGCTCGAAAGGTGATCGAGGCCCGTCATCTCCGTGTCCTGCGCGCCGTCGCCGCCACCGGCTCCTTCTCGGCGGCGGGACGTGAACTGGGCTGCACCCAGCCCGCCGTCAGCCAGCAGATGAAGGCGCTCGAATCGTCCGTAGGCACCCCGCTGCTCGTCCGCACCGGCCGCGAGATGCGCCTCACCCAGGCGGGCGAGGCACTGGTCCGGCACGCGGCGGGCATCATCGCGGGCCTGACCGCGGCCGAAGAGGAGGTCGCCGCCATCGCGGGCCTGCGCGCGGGCCGGGTCCGGCTCGTCTCCTTCCCCAGCGGCAGTTCCACGCTCGTCCCCACGGCCCTCGCCGCGCTGCGGGCCGCGCATCCCGGCACCCGGGTCTCCCTGGAGGAGGCCGAGCCGCCGGAGTCCGTCGAGAAGCTCCGGGCCGGGGACTGCGACATCGCCCTCGCGTTCCGCTACGAGGGAGCCGCGGGTGCCGAGGAGTGGGACGACCTGGTCGTACGGCCCCTGCTGCGGGACCGGCTCGTCGGGCTGGTCCCCGAGAAGCACCGGCTCGCGCGGGCCGGATCGGTCGCGATCGCCGAACTCGCCGGGGAGCCGTGGATCGCGGGCTGCCCCCGCTGCCGCGGACAACTCGTGGAGGTCTGCCGCGCCGCGGGCTTCGTGCCCCGCATCGACTTCGCCACCGACGACTACCCGGCCGTGGTCGGGCTGGTCGGCGCGGGCCTCGGGGTCGCGGTCCTGCCGGAGCTCGCGATCGAGTCCGTGCGCCCCAAGGGTGCACGCACCGTGACGGTGGAGCCGCCGGTGCGGCGCGAGATCGTCGCACTCACCCTGCCGGACCTGGCACAGGTGCCGGCGGTGGCGGCGACGCTCGACCAACTGGCGCGGGCCGCGAGCCGCTGACGTCGCCCAAAAGCGGCTGACGCCGCCAAAAAGCATGGGCACGCGTGCGCGTGCCCGACGGTGGACCGAAAAGCAGAAACGTTCCTTCAGTTGTTCGAAGCGGGATCGCCGCTCCCGGTGGTCGACGCCGCCACCAGCCGGTTGCGCGCCCGCCCCATGAGTTCCTCGCGCTCGTCCTCGGTCAGGCCGCCCCATACGCCGTACGGTTCGCGCACCGCCAAGGCGTGCGCAGCGCACTGGGCGCGTACCGGGCATCGCATGCAGACCTCTTTGGCCGAGTTCTCGCGAGCGCTCCGTGCCGCACCGCGCTCGCCCTCCGGGTGGAAGAAGAGCGAGCTGTCGACCCCGCGGCAGGCCGCGAGGAGCTGCCAGTCCCAGAGGTCCGCGTTCGGACCGGGAAGGCGGGAGAAATCTGCCATTGCTTTGTCCCCTTGTTGCCGTTCTGGGCCGCTCTGTGCCCACCGACCGTACATCTACGATCTAAGGAGATGAAAATATGACTCATTGCGAATCTAGCCGCAGACACCAGCAAAGGGGAAGAAAACAGGCTGAATGGGGCATAGGTTGTGATGAAACGTTGAGGGTCCGTTGCGCATGTCTGCCTCGTGTCCACGCCCTCACGTAGAGTGCCGAAGGCGACCGACTGCCCCGTAACTCTTTCGAGTGACCATCGTTGAGAGTGCGGAGGCGGTTGAAGGAACAAGCGCTCGGGCAGACGGCAGTTCCGTCGGCGAGTGTCGACCGCACAGATGACGATTCGTACCAGCCTGGAGGCTCAAGGTGACGCGCATCAGCTGCGGAGGGCGGCCATGACATCCGTCCTCGTCTGCGACGACTCCCCGCTTGCCCGAGAGGCGCTCCGCCGAGCGGTGGCGACCGTGCCCGGCGTCGAGCGCGTGACGACGGCAGCCAACGGCGAGGAAGTCCTCCGCCGCTGGGGTGCCGACCGCTCGGACCTGATTCTGATGGACGTACGCATGCCCGGACTGGGTGGCGTCGAGACCGTCCGGCGGCTGCTGTCCGCCGACCCCGGTGCGCGCATCATCATGCTCACCGTGGCCGAGGACCTGGACGGTGTGGCACTCGCCGTCGCCGCCGGGGCCCGCGGCTATCTGCACAAGGACGCCTCCCGCGCCGAGCTGCGCGCGACCGTGACCCAGGCGCTCGCCGACCCCACCTGGCGGCTCGCCCCGCGCAGACTGCGGTCGGCCGAGATGGGCGCGGCGCCGACGCTCACGGCGCGTGAGATCCAGGTGCTGGAAGGCATGAGTCACGGCCGCTCCAACGCCGAGATCGGCCGCGAGCTGTTCCTCTCCGAGGACACCGTGAAGACGCACGCCCGGCGGCTCTTCAAGAAGCTCGGCGCCTCGGACCGCGCGCACGCCGTGGCGCTCGGTTTCCGGTGGGGTCTGGTTCGTTAGGTGAGCCGTCGCGGGGGTACGACGCACCCCGCCTACCTCATGGTGGGCGGGGCCGACAACAGAGTCCGCCGAGTGCCCGCTGCTCGTTTCGCCGCGGATGCCGCATGCTTGAGGTGTGGAGTTCCTCGGGGACGAGTCGGTCGAGCGGAAGGGGAGGGCGCAGGAGATGAGTTCCGGCGCACCTGCTCATAACGCTTCGGTGCACAACTACGGACGCGGTGCCACGGACAAGACGACGCCAAGGCACCATGGACCGATGCGCGACGACGAGACGACGGTGATCGGTGCGCTCGTCCATCGCGCGGTCGACGGCGACGAGCAGGCCACGCACGACCTGCTCGCGCATGTACATCCCTTGGCGTTGCGCTACTGCCGCACCCGCCTCTCCCGGCTTCCGGGCGACGCGCGGCACTTCGTCGAGGACCTGGCCCAGGAGGTCTGCGTAGCGGTGCTCCTCGCACTGCCGCGCTACAAGGACACCGGGCGCCCCTTCGAGGCGTTCGTCTTCGCCATCGCCGCGCACAAGGTCGCCGACCTGCAGCGCGCCGCGATGCGCCACCCCGGTTCGACGGCGGTTCCCTCGGACGAGATGCCCGAGCGCCCCGACGACTCCCTCGGCCCGGAGGAGCGCGCTCTCCTCAGCAGCGACGCCGAGTGGGCCAAGAAACTCCTGGCCAACCTCCCCGAGAACCAGCGCGAGCTGCTTCTGCTGCGCATCGCGGTGGGCCTCACGGCCGAGGAGACGGGTCAGATGTTGGGAATGTCACCGGGCGCCGTTCGGGTGGCCCAGCACCGCGCACTGAGCCGGTTGCGGGCGCTGGCGGAGCAGTAGGCGGGTCTCAGGGGTCTCCGACACCGGGACCTCCGGGGACGCTTCGGCCGGCGCGACGGGTCCGCCCTCCCAAGGGGCGGACCGGTTTTCCCCGGGCGTGGGGTTCGCGTCGTTTTCCGCGGGGACCGGGCCCAGGCCCACAACTGAACGGCATCGCCACCCCGCCCGTACGAACCTACGAAGCCCGAGGGCGATCCGAACCGTGGAATGGGAGACCCCTGCTTCCCGTTAGCATGGACATCCGCACCGATCAAGGCCATTTGGGGAAGGTGTCATGACTGCCAACGTCGACGGAGTGCCCGCCAAATTCGCGACACTCGGGCTGACCTACGACGACGTGCTGCTGCTGCCGGGCGCCTCCGAGGTGCTGCCCAACGCGGTCGACACCTCGTCGCGTATCTCCCGCAACGTACGTGTGAACATCCCGCTGCTCTCCGCGGCGATGGACAAGGTGACCGAGTCGCGCATGGCGATCGCCATGGCCCGGCAGGGAGGCGTCGGTGTACTGCACCGCAACCTCTCCATCGAGGACCAGGTCAACCAGGTCGACCTGGTGAAGCGCTCCGAGTCCGGCATGGTCACCGACCCGATCACGGTGCACCCGGACGCGACGCTGGCCGAGGCCGACGCCCTGTGTGCCAAGTTCCGCATCAGCGGTGTCCCCGTCACCGACGGCGGCGGCAAGCTGCTCGGCATCGTCACCAACCGTGACATGGCCTTCGAGACCGACCGTTCGCGCCAGGTGCGCGAGGTCATGACGCCGATGCCCCTGGTCACCGGCAAGGTCGGCATCTCCGGCACCGACGCCATGGAACTGCTGCGCCGCCACAAGATCGAGAAGCTTCCGCTGGTCGACGACGCGGGTGTTCTCAAGGGCCTCATCACGGTCAAGGACTTCGTGAAGGCCGAGAAGTACCCGAACGCCGCGAAGGACGCCGAGGGCCGACTGCTGGTGGGTGCCGCCGTCGGCGCCAGCCCCGAGGCGCTGGAGCGCGCTCAGGCGCTGGCCGAGGCCGGGGTGGACTTCCTGATCGTCGACACCTCGCACGGGCACAACAGCAACGCGCTCAACTGGATGGCGAAGATCAAGTCGAGCGTGCACGTCGACGTGATCGGCGGCAACGTCGCCACCCGTGACGGTGCTCAGGCCCTGATCGACGCCGGTGTCGACGGCGTCAAGGTGGGCGTGGGCCCCGGCTCGATCTGTACCACCCGTGTGGTCGCCGGCATCGGCGTCCCGCAGGTCACCGCCATCTACGAAGCGGCCCTCGCGGCCCGTGCCGCGGGTGTTCCGGTGATCGGCGACGGCGGTCTGCAGTACTCCGGCGACATCGGCAAGGCGCTGGCCGCCGGCGCCGACACGGTGATGCTCGGCAGCCTCCTGGCGGGCTGTGAGGAGTCGCCCGGCGAGCTGCTCTTCATCAACGGCAAGCAGTTCAAGTCGTACCGCGGCATGGGCTCCCTCGGCGCCATGCAGTCCCGGGGCCAGGGCAGGTCGTACTCGAAGGACCGCTACTTCCAGGCGGACGTGGCCTCCGACGACAAGCTCGTGCCCGAGGGCATCGAGGGCCAGGTGCCCTACCGCGGCCCGCTGGCCAACGTGCTGCACCAGCTCGTCGGCGGTCTGCGCCAGACCATGGGGTACGTGGGCGCCGCCACCATCGACGAGATGGAGTCCAAGGGCCGGTTCGTCCGGATCACCTCGGCGGGTCTCAAGGAGAGCCACCCGCACGACATCCAGATGACGGTCGAGGCGCCGAACTACAGCCGTAACGACTAGCCGTTACCTGTACTGACGACTGGCCGTACGTGTACGTGAGGGCGGTTCCGGAGGTTCCGGGGCCGCCCTTGTCGTAGGTGTCGGGGATACTGGGAGGCGCAGAACCGAAGAGGGAAAGGCCACACACGTGACTGAGATCGAGATCGGGCGCGGCAAGCGCGGCCGCCGGGCGTACGCCTTCGACGACATCGCCGTCGTCCCGAGCCGCCGTACGCGAGACCCGAAGGAGGTCTCGATCGCCTGGCAGATCGACGCCTACCGCTTCGAGCTGCCGTTCCTGGCGGCCCCGATGGACTCGGTCGTCTCCCCGGCCACCGCGATCCGCATCGGCGAGCTGGGCGGCCTGGGCGTACTGAACCTCGAAGGCCTGTGGACGCGGTACGAGGACCCGCAGCCGCTGCTCGACGAGATCGCCGAGCTGGACGCGGACACCGCGACCCGCCGCCTGCAGGAGATCTACTCCGCTCCCATCAAGGAGGAGCTGATCGGGCAGCGCATCAAGGAGGTGCGCGACTCGGGCGTCGTCACCGCGGCCGCCCTGTCGCCGCAGCGCACGGCCCAGTTCTCCAAGGCCGTCGTCGACGCGGGCGTGGACATCTTCGTCATCCGCGGTACGACGGTCTCCGCGGAGCACGTCTCCGGTGCCGCCGAACCGCTGAACCTGAAGCAGTTCATCTACGAGCTCGACGTCCCCGTGATCGTCGGCGGCTGCGCCACGTACACGGCGGCGCTGCACCTGATGCGCACGGGCGCGGCCGGTGTCCTGGTCGGCTTCGGCGGCGGCGCCGCGCACACCACGCGCAACGTGCTGGGCATCCAGGTCCCGATGGCGACCGCCGTCGCCGATGTGGCCGCGGCCCGCCGCGACTACATGGACGAGTCCGGCGGCCGCTATGTGCACGTGATCGCGGACGGCGGTGTCGGCTGGTCCGGCGACCTCCCCAAGGCGATCGCCTGCGGCGCCGACTCGGTGATGATGGGCTCCCCGCTGGCCCGCGCCACGGACGCCCCCGGCAGGGGCCACCACTGGGGCATGGAAGCGGTCAACGAGGAGCTGCCGCGCGGCAAGAAGGTCGACCTCGGCACCGTCGGGACCATCGAGGAGATCCTCACCGGGCCCTCGCACATCCCCGACGGCTCCATGAACATCTTCGGCGCCCTCCGCCGCGCCATGGCCACCACCGGCTACAGCGAGCTCAAGGAGTTCCAGCGCGTCGAGGTGACGGTCGCGGACTCGCAGCACAAGCGCTAGCGGGAGCGGTACGGCGGCTCGTACGACGCCGAAGGGCCCGTCCACCATGAGGTGGGCGGGCCCTCGCGCATACCGGGCGGGGTTACTGACCGGCCTTCTTGGCGCCGGAGAAGGCCGCGTAGGCGGCGATGGCGAAGAAGAGGAAGGTCAGCGGGTCGGCCTCGGCCTTCCAGGCTTCCTGGACCACGCCGAAGTGGTGGAAGAAGACCTCGTTGAAGCCGACGCCGACCTCCTTGGCGCCGATCATGGCCTCGCCGACCAGCTGGCCGAGGTAGACCGAGGCCACCGAAAGGATCACGCTGGCGATCGGCAGGATCGGGTTGCGTCCGCCGACGCGGCCCGCGGCGAGACCGATCAGGAAGCCGACGCCGACGGCCGCCCAGCCGATCTCGTGCTTGGTGAGGCCGATGACGACTCCGTAGACGCCCGCCGCGACCAGGGCGGCTCCGACGGCGGCCGCGAGGCCGAGCCCGAGCTTGTCGCGCAGCGGAGCGGCCGGGGCGACGGGGGCCATCGGGAAGCCCGGCTGGGGTGCGCCCTGCGGGGCACCCTGCTGCGGGAACCCTGCCTGGGCGGCGTCCTGCGGCGGCGCGGGCGGCTGGCCCGGCTGGTCGGCGTACGGGTTCTGCCCCGCGTACGGGTTGTCGACCGGTGGACCGGACGGCGGCGGAGACGACTGACTCATGTGGTTCCCCCCAGGGATGTGAGCGCACACCTGGGAGCGCCCGGGACGCGGGCGCACTGGTGTGCGAGAGCTGACGCACAGTAGCAGTCGGCAGTGACATCCCGTCCAGGGGTTTCGCCGGGTCAGAGTCGGTGCGCGGCTCCGGTCGGGGTCGCTCCCCTGGTGTCCAACAGGAGTTGGGCCTTCACGGAGAGCCCCTGGAGGTCGTACGTGCGGTGCTGTTGGAGCAGGATCGTGAGGTCGGCGTCGGCCGCGGCCTCGTAGAGGGAGTCGGCGCGCGGGACGGGGCGGCCGAGGACGTTCCAGGCCGGGACGTGCGGGTCGTGGTAGCTGACGGTCGCGCCGAGCTCCATCAGACGCAGGGCGATCTCGTGGGCGGGTGTGCCCTGTTGGTCGGCGAGGTCGGGCTTGTAGGTGACGCCGAGGAGGAGCACGCGCGCGGCGCGGGCCGATTTCCCGTGCTCGTTGAGGAGCGTGGCGGCGCGCTGGATGACGTACCGCGGCATGTGGCTGTTGACCTGCTGGGCCAGTTCGACCATCCGGAGGGTGCGGCCCGAGTGGCCCGCCAGGTCCTGGGCGATGCCGTGGCCGCCGACGCCCGGCCCCGGCCGGAACGCCTGGAATCCGAACGGCTTGGTCTCGGCGCAGCGGATGACGTCCCACACGTCGACGCCCAGGTCGTGGCAGAGCACGGCCATCTCGTTGACCAGGGCGATGTTGACGTGCCGGTAGTTGTTCTCCAGGAGCTGCACGGTCTCCGCCTCGCGGGGGCCACGCGCGCGTACGACCTTGTCGGTGAGGCGCCCGTAGAAGGCGGCGGATGACTCGGTGCAGGCGGGGGTGAGGCCGCCGATGACCTTGGGGGTGTTGGCGGGGGTGAAGTCGCGGTTGCCGGGATCGACGCGGCTGGGCGAGTACGCGAGGTGGAAGTCGCGCCCCGCGCGCAGACCCGAGCCCTCTTCGAGGAGCGGGCGCAGGAAGTCCTCGGTGGTGCCGGGGTGGACCGGCGACTCCAGGATGACGGTCGTGTGCGGGCGCAGCCGTTCGGCCAGGGTGCGGGCGGCCGCGGCCACTTGGCCCAGGTCGGGTGTGCCGTCCGGCCCGGGTGGGGTCGGGGCGCAGATGACGGCGGTGCGGACACGGCCGAGTTCGGCGGGGTTGGTGGTCGGCCGGAAGCCCCCCGAGAGCATCCGGCGCAGTTCGGCCGGGGTGAGTGAGCCGCCCTCCGGCCCGGTCTTGTAGCCGAGCGTGGGGATGCCGGCGGCGACGGCGGCCTGGGCCAGGGGCAGGCCGAGATGTCCGAGTCCGATGACGGCGAGATCTGCGGGCATGGCGTGGGCCGTCCTTCCCAATAACCGAAGCGGGACAGGTGCGCAAGCCCTGTGGACAGAACGGACGAGCGCAATGTCAGACTAGGAGTAAATATGACCGATTTACGGTATTGGGCGGGCGAGTTTCCGGGAGTGTTGTCCACAGGCTGGGGGCGCGTGGTGGCCGATGACGGACATCGCGGTCAGACTTTGGGGCAGGGGGACGTGAGCCGGGCGTCGCCGGACAGGTGCGGCCAGCGCGACAGACAGCGGGAGGCAGCGGTGAGGACAGCGAAACTGGGGCCGGCGGAGCGTGCCGAGTCCCTGGCGGGAATGGCCGAGCGTGAGCTGGATGTGCTGGTGGTGGGCGCGGGCGTGGTCGGCGCGGGGACGGCGCTCGACGCCGTGACGCGCGGCCTGTCCACGGGCCTGGTCGAGGCGCGCGACTGGGCGTCGGGCACCTCCAGCAGGTCCAGCAAGCTGATCCACGGAGGCCTGCGCTATCTCGAGATGCTCGACTTCGCCCTCGTGCGCGAGGCCCTGAAGGAGCGCGGACTCCTTCTGGAGCGCCTGGCACCGCACCTGGTGAAGCCGGTGCCCTTCCTCTACCCGCTCCAGCACAAGGGCTGGGAGCGGCTGTACGCGGGATCGGGCGTCGCGCTCTACGACGCCATGTCGATGACGAGCGGACACGGACGCGGACTGCCCGCCCACCGCCACCTGACGCGCAGCCACGCCCTGCGCATAGCACCCGCCTTGAAGAAGGACGCGCTGGTCGGCGCGTTGCAGTACTACGACGCGCAGGTGGACGACGCCCGCTATGTGGCCACGTTGGTGCGCACGGCGGCGGCGTACGGCGCGAAGGTCGCCAACCGTGCCCGCGTGACCGGATTCCTGCGCGAGGGCGAGCGCGTGGTCGGCGCCAGGGTGCAGGACGTCGAGGGCGGCGGGGAGTACGAGATCCACGCCAAGCAGATCGTCAACGCCACGGGGGTGTGGACCGACGACACCCAGGCCATGGTGGGCGAGAGGGGCCAGTTCCACGTACGGGCCTCCAAGGGCATCCACCTGGTCGTGCCGAAGGACCGGATCAACGCCGCGACGGGTCTGATCCTGCGCACGGAGAAGTCCGTCCTCTTCGTGATCCCCTGGGGGCGGCACTGGATCATCGGCACCACGGACACCGACTGGAACCTCGACAAGGCCCACCCCGCGGCCTCCAGCGCCGACATCGACTATCTGCTGGAGCATGTGAACTCGGTGCTCTCGGTGCCCCTGACCCGCGACGACGTGGAGGGCGTGTACGCGGGACTGCGGCCGCTGCTCGCGGGCGAGTCGGACGCCACCAGCAAGCTCTCGCGCGAGCACACCGTGGCCCATCCGGTGCCGGGACTGGTGGTCGTGGCGGGCGGCAAGTACACGACCTATCGGGTGATGGCCAAGGACGCGGTCGACGAGGCGGTGCACGGCCTCGACCAGCGGGTCGCCGAATGCGTCACCGAGGACATCCCCCTGCTCGGGGCCGAGGGGTACCGGGCGCTGTGGAACGCGCGGGCGCGCATCGCGCAGCGCACCGGACTCCATGTGGTCCGCGTGGAGCATCTGCTGAACCGGTTCGGTGTGCTGGCCGAGGAGATCTTCGAGCTCATCGCCGCCAACCCCGCGCTGGGCGAACCCCTCCCGGCCGCCGAGGACTACCTCAAGGCCGAGATCGTCTACGCCGCCTCGCACGAGGGCGCGCGGCACCTGGACGACGTGCTGACCCGGCGCACCCGTATCTCCATCGAGACCTTCGACCGCGGTACGCGCAGCGCCCGCGAGGCCGCCGATCTGATGGCGCCGGTCCTCGGCTGGGACAAGGACCAGATCGAGCGCGAGGTGGAGCACTACGAGAAGCGGGTCGAGGCCGAGCGGGAGTCCCAGCGCCAGCCGGACGACCAGACGGCGGACGCGGCGCGGCTGGGGGCGCCGGACATCGTGCCGCGCTGATCGGGTTTCCGCTGCCTGCGAGGTCCTGCCCGGGAGTTCCCGGGAGTTCCCGGGAGTTCCCGGGAATGTCACTCGAACGGGTGTCGTGAGCTGGGATCTTTGCTCGAAACCCGGCCGTTCTACTGGGTGCGGGGGCAGAACTCGGCGGCGAGCAGGTCGGGTTCGAGGTCCGGGTCCTCGATTCCGTCCGTGTTCACCCGGAAGGTGAGGACACGACGGCCGTCGACGGTGGCCGCGGTGCGCACGTAGCTGCCGGATATATGGCCGTCGTGCCCCCACACCGTGGTGCCGCACGACAGCTTCACCGGATACAGACCCATGCCGTACAGGCCTTGTGCGGTGCGGGTGTCGAGCATCTCGCGCAGTTGGCGGGGCGGGAGCAGGTCGCCCGCGAGCAGGGCCGCGTAGAAGCGGTTCAGGTCGGCGAGCGTGGTGACCAGTTCACCCGCCGCGCCGGCGACGCGCGGGTCGAGGGCGGTCACGTCGGTGCCGTCGGCGGAGTAGGCGCGGCCGTGCGGGGAGGGCAGCGAGGTGCGGGCGCCCGGGAAGGAGGTGCCTGTCAGACGAAGGGGGTTGATGATGCGGCGCTCGGCCTCGGTGGCGTACGAGTGGCCGGTGACCTGGCGGATGACCATGCCGAGCAGGACGTAGTTGGTGTTCGAGTAGGCGAAGCGGCCACGGGCGGCCGGGGGGTGGGTGAGTGCGATGCGGACGGCCCGGAGCGGGGTGAGGGGAACGGCGCCCTTGGTGTCGTCGGTGAAGTTGTACAGGCCACTGGTGTGGGTGAGCAGGGAGCGCAGCGTCAGACGCCGACCGTCGTTGCCCGCGCCGCGCACCAGACCCGGAAGATGAGTGTCCACGGCGTCGGACAGAGACAGCCGGTGCTCGGCGGCGAGTTGCAGCACCACGGTCGCGATGAACGTCTTGGTGATGCTGCCCGCGCGGAAGTGGTCGCCGCGCGCGATGCCCTCGCCGGCGCGGGCGAAGCGTACGCCGGAGGCGTCGCCGGCCAGCAGCGCGGCGGCGGGAGCCTTGCCGCGGGTGACGAGAAGGGGGAGCAGACGGCGGAGGGCACGGGTGGCGCCCGTCGCCGGGGCGGCGGGGGAGTGTGAGCCCGTCGGGGCCGCGGACCTGGGGGTGTGACGGGCGGCCGAGGGTGTGGTGGAGTGGGAAGGACCGGCGGTCGGCATCAGGCGCGGCAGGCCGATCGGAGCCAGCAACAGGGCGGCCAGAGACACGGGTATGACCAGGAGTGTCCGAGGTGTCCGGGGCGCAGGCATCGGCGTTCCTTCCTTGTTGCGGCACATCATGGGGGACGGACCTGTGCGCACGAGCGGGTGGTCCGCAGGTGAGGGGCGTGCCGGTCGCCGGGGACTTGTCGGCCGAAGGGCCCCCTGGGCGCTGAGCGCTTGTCGGGTGAGGGACAATGAAGGCTCTGTCAGGGCGGGTTGCATGAGGGGACGCATGTCGGAGGCGGAGCGGGCGGGAGCATCCCGTCAGGACAAGAGCGAACGTCTCCTCGCCGGGCGCTACCGGCTGGGAGATGTTCTCGGCCGCGGCGGCATGGGCACGGTGTGGCGGGCCCAGGACGAAACGCTGGGCCGCACGGTCGCCGTCAAGGAGCTGCGGTTCCCGTCGAGCATCGATGACGACGAGAAGCGGCGGCTGATCACGCGCACCCTGCGTGAGGCCAAGGCGATCGCGCGGATTCGCAACAACGGCGCGGTGACGGTCTTCGACGTGGTCGACGAGGACAACCGGCCATGGATCGTGATGGAGCTCGTCGAGGGCAAGTCGCTCGCCGAGGTCATCCGCGAGGACGGCCTGCTCACGCCGAAGCGCGCCGCCGAGGTGGGGCTCGCGATACTCGACGTGCTGCGTTCCGCGCACCGCGAGGGCATTCTGCACCGCGACGTGAAGCCGTCGAACGTGCTGATCTCCGACGACGGCCGGGTCGTGCTGACCGACTTCGGCATCGCGCAGGTCGAGGGCGACCCGTCCATCACCTCGACCGGCATGCTGGTGGGCGCGCCCTCGTACATCTCGCCGGAGCGGGCGCGCGGGCACAAGCCCGGCCCCGCGGCCGACCTGTGGTCGCTGGGCGGGCTGTTGTACGCGTCGGTCGAAGGTGTGCCGCCGTACGACAAGGGTTCCGCGATCGCGACGCTCACCGCGGTGATGACCGAGCCGGTGGAGCAGCCGAAGAACGCGGGCCCGCTGGAGAACGTGATTTACGGGCTGCTCGTGAAGGACCCCGCGCAGCGGCTCGACAACGAGCGCGCCCGGGCGATGCTCAGCGAGGTGATCTACGCCCCCGAGCCCAAGGAGACCGTGCCGGAGCCGGCGGACGCGACGAAGGTCGTGGCGCTGCCGCCGGTGCCGGACGAGGGCCGGGGCAAGAAGAGTTCGGGCGGCTCGGGCGGTTCCGGGACCAAGCGGGGCGAAGAGGCCGGGGAGCGGCTGCGTGGAGCGCTGCGTTCCGTGCGGAAGGCCGCCTCGGTCGCCGGTGCGGCCACGGCGGCTGCCACCGCTGCGGCGACGGCCCGTGCGAAGTCCGGCGCCGCGGGCGGGACGGGCAGCGCGGGCACCGCGGGCAGTGCGGGTGGTGCCGGCGGTACCGCGGCTTCCGGTTCGGTGGGCGTGGAGGGGGCGGCTCCGGTCGCTCCGAAGGCTCCCCCGGCTCCGCCGCGCGTGGACGTGTCGAAGCCCGCCGCGGCTGCGGGGAAGTCCGGGACGGTCACGTCCGGCCAGGGTGGCAAGGCGGTGGAGGGCTCCCCGAAGCCGGGCGTGCGTGACGGCGCGCCCGTGGGCTCGGCCTCCGGTCCCGTCGGCCCGAAGGGGACTCTCGGCTCGGCGGGTTCGGGGGGTTCCGGTTCCACCAGCGAGACCAGGCCGGCCTCCGGGTGGCCCGTGGCGCCCGAGCGGCCGCCGCGGCCCGTGCCGCGGGCACCGCTCACCGATGTGGTGCCGCGGCGGACCCTGGTGATCATCGCGGTGGTCGTGGCGCTCGCCGTGATCGGCACCGTGCTGGCCCTGACCCTCGGTGGCGGTGATGACAGCGGGGCGAAGAACGGCAAGAGCGGTGACACCAAGGCGGCCGCGTCCAACGGGGTGACCGCGGGCAGCGGCGGCAAGGGCGCGACCAGCGGCTCTCACACCGACAGCGGCGACAAGACGGACGGTGCCACCGGGTCGGCCGGGGACGGGAGTTCGGGCAGCACGCCGAACACCGACGCGTCGGGCAGCGCCGCCGCCACGAACGGAACGAGCGGGACGAGCGGCGACGGCAAGGAGTCGGGCTCCTCGGGCTCCACCGCCGTGTCGACGTACACGGCCGGCCAGGGGTTCAAGATCGGGCTGCCCAAGGGGTGGAAGTACCAGTCGACGGACGACGCGGGAGCCCGCTTCACCGGTCCCGACGGGCAGAAGCTCCTCGTCGGCTGGACGACCACGCCCAAGAGCGACCCCGTGGCGGACTGGAAGAACCAAGAGGGGTACATGGTGCGCTCGCAGTACAAGCGGGTGCGCATAGAGCAGGTGGACTACCGCGATTGGAACACGGCCGACTGGGAGTTCACCTACCAGGACGGTGGCACGAAGTACCGGTCGATCGACCGCGGGTTCGTCGTGAACGATCATCTCGGGTACGGGCTGATGTACACGGCGAAGGCATCCGACTGGGACAGCCAGCTGCGCAAGGACACCTGGAAGACACTGACGACGACGTTCCAGCCGAAGTCGTGAGGCATGGGCCCGACCCCACGTCGTGAGCCGCGTGCCCCTGTCGTGAGGTTCGGGCCGGTTCGCCCGGGGTGTCTGTTGTAGGGGTCGGTCACGGGGCGGTGACATCTCGCATCCCGACATTGCGGGTTGCCTCCGGCACGTATCGTGAGTGGTTGCGGACCGTACGAAGCCGTAACGGGACGCGAGGCGAACGGAATTGACCACCGGGCGGCCGGGGGAGGCGTCGTGGACGACTATGCGGGTCGGGTACTCGCCGACCGTTACCGCCTGCCGCTGCCGCCCTCCGACGAGTACGAACTCGCCGAGAGCCGGGCCTTCGACACCTACAGCGGTCAGGAAGTCCTCGTCCGGCAGGTGCCGTTGCCGGAGGTAGTCGAGGCGGAGATGCTCGACGCGGACGGGCTGCCCGAGGGGTTTGTGGCGCGGGACGGCGGGGTGCGGCGCCCCTCCGCACGGACCACGCGCAGGCCCACCGAACCCGCCGTACGACGGGCGATCGAGGCGGCGCAGGCCGCCGCGCAGATTCCCGACCATCCCCGGCTGGACCAGGTCTTCGACGTGTTCGCCGAAGGCGGGTCGTTGTGGATAGTGAGTGAGCTGGTGCCCGCGCGGTCGCTGGCCGCGCTGCTCGCCGAGAAGCCGCTGAGCCCCTATCGGGCGGCCGAGGTCGCCGCCGACGTCGTCACCGCGCTGCGGGTACTGCACGCGCACGGATGGGTCCACCGCAACATCACCGTGCGCACGGTGCTCGTCTGCGACGACGGCCGGGTGATGCTGACCGGCCTGGCCGCCGGCGCCGCGGAGGAGGCACTGTGCGGGTACGACCCGGTGCCGGTACAGGACTTCGAGGGTCCCCGGGGTGAGGGAGGCGTCGGCGCCGGTTCGCCCCACGCGGGTCCCGGTGCGGATTCACGAGCGGGTACGGGCACGGGCGCCGGTGTCCCGCGTGGCGCGGCCCGTACGCGCGGTGCCGCGCCTGGTGGAGTGACCGGAGGAGTGCACGGCGGGGGAGCCGGTGGTGCCTCCGGCGGGGGTCCCGGAGCCTCGTTCGGCGCGGTGGTCGCCAGCGCGCAGGGGGCCGATGCCGAGGCCGCGCGGCGGGCCGCGATCGAGGCGCGGGCCGAGAACACCACTCCCGTGGGAGAGCCGCCCGTCGACGGCGGGGCGGCCCTGGCGCGCAGGGCGCTGGAGGCCGGAGGCGACGCCCGGGCGGCCCGGGCCGGAGCCATCGCCGCGTACCGGGCCGGAGCCCGGGCCGCGGCCCGTGTGCACGAGCAGCAGCGGGGCGGTCCGGCGGCACTGCCCGCGCCCCGTCCCGCCCCGCCGGAGGACGGCTCCGTGCCGGGGACCCAGGGCTCCGGGCAGGGTGTGGAGCAGCGGCCGGAGACCCCGCCCCCCGGTCAGATCGCCGACCCGTACGGCGTCGGTGTCGGACGCGCGGGCGCGTGGCCCGGCGCGCAGCCCCGCCCCGCAAGCGGCCCCGGCACCGGTACCGTCCCTGGCGTCAACGGCCCCGGATTCGGTGACCCCGGTCCCGGTTCCGGCCCCGGCGGCAATGGAGGTCACGGGCGCCCGGCGCTCCCCGGCCCCGCGGCCGGTCAGGGAAGTGGCCACGGCGGCACCCCGGTTCCCCCAGGAATCCAGGGCCCCCATGGCGGCCAGAACCACGGGGCTCAGAACCACGGCGCCCAGAACCACGGCACCCCCGCCCTCGTGCCCGGACAGCAGTCCGCCCCCGCCCCGACGCCCAACGGCCGTTGGGACGAGCTGGTCGCCGGTGCGCCCCCGCGGCGCGGTCCCGCCACCGCGCTCGCCGCGGAGCGGGCCCGGCAGGCGCGGATGGCCGTCGTCGGTCCGGTGACCGAACGATGGGCGCCGGAGCAGGCCGGGCCGGTGCACGAGAACTGGCAGTTGGCGGCGCCGATCGGCCCCCAGACCGATCTGTGGGCGCTGGGCGCCCTGCTCTTCCGGGCCGTGCAGGGACACGCGCCCTACCCGGAGGACAACACCGCGGAGCTGGTGCAGCTGGTGTGCGCGGAGCCGCCCGCGTTCGCCGAGGAGTGCGGGCCACTGCGGCCCGTCGTGGAGTCGCTGCTGCGGCAGGACCCCACCGAGCGGCTGGACTTCGAGGAGCTGAGCGGCTGGCTGCGCTCGCTGGTGCGGTCCGCGCCGGAGCCCGAGGCGGGCGCGCACGTCGTCGCGGCCCCGCCCGTCGACCCCAGCCGGCTGCCGATCGTACGGCGCAGGGGCGAGCTCGTCCGCAGGCGCCGGGCCGGACTGCCCGCGACCAGCGCGCACGCCCGCCACAAGCGCGCGAAGCCCGACCGGCAGGCGAGGCCGGCCAGGTCGACGGAGACGGCCAAGCCGCGCAAGCTGGGCCGGAACCTGCTCCTGCTGGTCCTGCTCCTGCTGGTCGCGGCGGTCGCGTACGCGATGGTCTTCATGCCGAAGAAGACCGACCCGAACAGCGACGCGAACGGCGAACGGACCGGCTCCGCGGGCCAGGTGAGCCCGGCACCCGGGAACACCGCGGGCACGGGCGCCGACGGCAGCGCCAGCAGTCGGCCGCGCCCCGACCAGACCTCTCCGGGCACGGACACGAACCCTTCGGGCGGCGCCAGTTCGACGACCTCGCAGTCCAACGACCCGGCGGTCGGCCAGGGCTTCACCCTGCGCAAGGACTCCGAGGGCTTCCAGGTCGCCGTGGCCAACGGCTGGAACCGCACACCCAAGAACGGGCGCGGCCAGGTGGTCTACTCCCAGGGCGACTTCGAGCTCATCGTCGTACCCGGACGGGACAGCACCAGCAAGTACGGCGGCGATCCGCTGACGTACCAGCGGGAGACCGAGAGCGAGTTGCAGCCGTTCCGCGACTCGACATGGGCCACGTCCAGCGGGATGCGGCGGATCGACGTGGGCGGACGGACCATGGCCGAGGGGCAGTTCACCTGGCAGAACTCCGCAGGGCAGTCGCTGTACGTCCGCAATCTCGCGATCATCGTCGGCGGCCGCTACCACGTGGTGCAGGTGCGTGGCCCGGAGGCCGAACGGGACGAGGTCACGAGGCTGTACGAGCAGGCGTCGGCGACCTACCAAGTCACCGGCTGAGCAATTCCCGTAGTCATGAACCGCTGAACGCCGAACGGTTCCCTCCCGTACACGGAAGGGAGAACCGTCACAGTGCGGTCTCCGTACGACCCCGCCGGTTCCCTGCGAGGGGACCGCTCTTTAGTCTGACCCTGTCAATACCATTGCGGGGAAACGTGAATCAGATGCAGGGCCTGCTCCTCGCGGGCCGCTACCGACTTGTCGAATCCATCGGCAGCGGTGGCATGGGCCGCGTGTGGCGTGCGCACGACGAGGTGCTGCACCGTGCCGTCGCGGTCAAGGAGCTGACGGCCGCGCTGTACGTGACGGAGAGCGACCGGGCCGTGCTGTTGGCGCGCACCCACGCCGAGGCGCGGGCCGCCGCCCGGATCAACCACTCGGCCGTCGTCACCGTGCACGACGTCCTGGATCACGACAACCGGCCCTGGATCGTCATGGAGCTGGTCGAGGGCAACTCACTGGCCGACGAGGTCAAGGAGAAGGGGCGCGTCGAACCGACCGAGGCGGCGCGGATCGGGGTGTGGGTGCTGCGCGCCCTGCGCGCCGCGCACTCCGCCGGCGTGCTGCACCGTGACGTGAAGCCCGGGAACGTACTGCTGTCCTCCGACCGACGGGTGCTGCTCACCGACTTCGGGATCGCTCAGGTCGAGGGCGACACGACCATCACGCGTACCGGCGAGATCGTCGGCTCGGTCGACTATCTGGCGCCCGAGCGGGTGCGCGGGCACGACCCCGGGCCGTCCGCCGACCTGTGGGCGCTCGGCGCGACGCTGTACACGGCGGTGGAGGGGCGGTCGCCGTTCCGGCGGACCTCGCCGCTGACCACCATGCAGGCCGTGGTCGACGAGGAGCCCGCGCCGCCGCAGCACGCCGGTGCGCTCGGGCCCGTCATCACCGCGCTGCTGAACAAGGACCCGGCCGTGCGGCCCGGTGCGGAGGAGGCCGAGCAGATGCTCGCCGAGGCCGCGGAGGGGCGCCGGCCGAGTGCGGCGCAGGCGTATGTGCCGACGCAGCAGCACGTGGACACGGGCACCATGGGGATGGGCGCGCAGCGGATGGCGCCCTACGGGATGGCGCCCCAGGGGACGGGATCGCACGGCGCCGCGCCCCACGGACCGGGGGCGCACGAGACGGCGTCGCACGGGTCCGTGGCGCACGGATCCGGCGCGCACGGGGCGACGCCGACGCTTCATGCGCCGGTGCCCGGGCCCCTGGGCGACGGCACCGGCTCCGGGGGCGCGTCCGGGAGACGGCGCCGCGGTCGTACGATCGCCCTCGTCGTCGTACTCGCCGCCCTGATCGGCGGTGGCGGCGCCGTGGCCATGCACTATGTGAACGGCACACGGACCGACGACACCCACAACAGTGCCTCGACCGGCACCGCGAATCCCGCCGCCACCAAGCCCGGGAGCACCCCGACCGCGACTTCGGGCACCCAGGAGCCGTCCGGGCCCGACACCTGGGTGCAGCGGGACGACGTCGAGGGTTTCACCATCTCCCTGCCCGACAAGACCTGGCAGCGGCAGGCCAACGGCAACCAGGTCGACTACACACCCGACGGCGGCAAGCACTTCGTCCGCATCGCCATCGACGACTCGCCGGACTTCCCCACCCCGTACGCACACCAGCAGGACCTGGAACAGCAGTTGACCAAGCTGGTCGACTACAACCGGGTGCAACTGCAGTCCAACACGTTCCGCGACTGCCCGGGCTCCCTGTGGGACTTCACCTGGACCGCGCTGCCGAAGCAGACGCCGTTCCCCGGCAAGCGGCGGGCGATCGAGCAGACGTACCTCAGCCGCGAGGGTGTCGAGTACGCGATCTACATGTCCTCGCCCGCGGCGGACTGGGACACGGCGCGCCGGCAGTTCGACGTGATTCTCCGCAGCTGGCTCCCCAAGACCTGACGGGCCGGACGGACACGAACCGGTCGCAACCGGTCTGACGAGGCCGGATAACAACCATGGCGCGGTCCGGGGCCCGGAGCGCGTCCGTCCGGTGCGGCATGATGGGGCGTATGGGGACCGAGGGGGAGAACGTCCGTGTGATCGGCGGCCGTTACCGGCTGGAGGCCAGGATCGGCCGGGGCGGCATGGGCGTCGTCTGGCGCGCCACCGACCAGCTGCTCGCCCGGCAGGTCGCGGTGAAGGAGCTCGCCCTCGACGACTCGCTCTCCGACGACGAGTCCCGGACGCAGCGCGACCGCACCCTGCGCGAGGCCCGCGCGGTCGCCCAGCTGCACCACCCGCACATCATCGTCGTGCACGACGTGGTCGAGGAGGACGAACGGCCGTACATCGTCATGGAGCTGATCGACGGGGGCTCGCTCGCCGAGCGGATCTCCGCCGACGGTCCGGTCGACGCGCGCGAGGCCGCCCGGATCGGCCTCGCCCTCCTCGGCGCGCTGCGCCGCGCGCACGAGGCGGGTGTCCTGCACCGTGACCTCAAGCCCGCCAACGTCCTGATGGAGGCGGACACCGACCGTGTCGTGCTCACCGACTTCGGCATCGCGCAGGTCGCGGGCGCCACGACGCTCACCGAGAGCGGGTCGTTCGTCGGCTCGCCCGAGTACACCGCGCCCGAGCGGATGTCCGGGGTCAGGACCGGCCCCGAGTCCGATCTGTGGTCGCTCGGGGCGCTGCTCTGCACGGTCCTGAGCGGTGAATCGCCCTTCCGCCGTGACTCGTTGGGCGGCATCCTGCACGCCGTCGTCATGGACGAGATCCGCCCGCCCGCGCAGGCCGCGCCCCTGCTGCCCGTCGTACGGGGGCTGCTGGAGCGCGATCCGGAGCGGCGGCTCGACGCGGTGGAGGCGGAGCGGCTGCTCAGGGCGTTCCTGGAGACGGGCCGTACGCCGCGGGCCGCGTCGGCCGGCTACACGCCCACGCAACGGGACGTACCGAAGCGGAAGTCACCCGTCCAGCAGGCCGCGCACCCCTCCCCTCCACCGGGTCCTCCGCCTGCCGCCGGGTCCGACCGTGCCCCGAAGCGGTCGGCGCGGACCATGCTCGTCGTCGCGGCGCTGGTCGCCGCCGTGGCCGGGGCGGGCGTGTCGGCGGTGCTGCTGGTGAACCATGGTGGGGGCGGCGGGGGCAACGGCGGGGGCGGTACGTCGACGCCGTCCGCCAGTTCGGCGCCGGGCACGTCCGTGAGCGCGTCGCACTCCCCGAGCGCGCCCGCGGCGCCGGGGTCTTCGGCCTCACCGAGCCCCGCCCCCACGGTCACCGTCACCCGGCAGCAGAAGCCGACCGCCGCCTCCGGCCCGGCGCCCTCGGGCTACCGGACGGTCCATGACCCGGACGGGTTCTCGCTCGCCGTGCCGGACGGCTTCACCCGCGATCCGGAGGGCGAACGGATCTTCTACTTGTCGCCGGGCCAGACCTTCCGCCTCGGCATCAAGGCGACCGACCCCGAGGCGGGCGGCCCGCTCGCGGTGATGCGGCGCGCCGACGCCGACGGGCCGTCCACGAACCCGGGCTACCACGACGGCACCGTCACCTCGACCACGCACGACGGACAGCCCGCCGCGCTCTGGGAGTTCACCTGGAACGGCTTCACCAAGGCGGAGGGCGCGCGGCACACGTACGACCTCTGCTGGGAGGAAGGCGGCCGGCTGTACGACGTGTGGGTGTCGGCGCCGGTCGGCAAGGTGACGCAGGCGAAGGAGTACTTCGATGTCGCGTTGGACACCTTCGTGGCCCCGTAGGCGGGAGGTAAACGGGAGATAAGGGACGACCCGCGTCACGGGTCTGTGACCGGTGGCCGACGGGTCTGGATGCCGGAGAGCGTGCCGCGATAGGGATGGACCCATGAGGAACAACGGGGGAGTCCCTTACGGGTCCGACGAGCCGACGAGTTTCGTTCTGCAACCGCCGACCCGGGTCGCCCCGGAGCCGACGGTCGGGTCGGCGCCCGATCCAGCACCCGCGCCCGCGCCCGATCCAGCACCCGCGCCCGCGCCCGGTCCAGTGCCCGCGCCCAATCCCGTGACCGCGACCGTTCCCGACCCCGACCCCGATCTCGACCCCGATCCCGGCACCGGGCGGCTCATGGCGGGCCGCTACCGGCTGCTCGGCAAGCTCGGTCACGGTGGGATGGGGACGGTCTGGCGGGCCAAGGACGAGACGGTGGACCGTGAGGTCGCCGTCAAGGAGCCGCGCGTCCCGGACCACCTTCCCGAGCGTGAACGCGCCAATGTCTTCGAGCGGATGCGCCGCGAGGCGCGCGCCGCGGCCCGGCTCGACCACCCGGCGGTGGTGAACGTCCACGACGTCGCGGTCGTGGACGGACAGCCCTGGATCGTCATGGAGCTGGTGCGGGGCCGTTCGCTGGGCGCAGCCCTCCAGGAGGGCACGCTCGGGGTGCGTGAGGCGGCGCGTATCGGTCTGGAGGTGCTCGGCGCGCTGGAGGCGGCGCACGCGGCGGGCATCCTGCACCGGGACGTCAAGCCCGACAACGTGCTGCTCGGCCCGCACGGCCGGGTCGTCCTCACCGACTTCGGCATCGCGCAGATCGAGGGCGAGACGAATCTGACGGCCACGGGTGGCTTCGTCGGGTCGCCCGAGTACATCGCGCCGGAACGGGTGCTCGGCCAGCGTCCGGGCCCGGCCTCCGACCTCTGGTCGCTCGGAGTCGTCCTGTACGCGGCCACGGAGGGCGTGTCGCCCTTCCGCCGCAGCAACACGCCCGCGACGCTCCAGTCGGTCCTCAACTCCACCCCGGCGCCGCCCGCTTCGGCGCGGGGGCCGCTGGCGGAGGCCATCAACGGGCTCCTGGACAAGGACCCCTCCCGCCGCCCCGGCGCGGACCGGGTCCGACGGATGCTGGAGGAGGCCGCCGAGCCACCTGCCCCGGAGCCGACGCAGGTGGTGCAGATCGCGGGTCCGGGCGGCAAAGGTCTGCGCGTGCGCCGCAAGCCCCTGTTCATCGGCCTCGGCGCGGTCGTCGTCGCGGCGGCGGTGGCGGCGTACCTGGTGTTCGCGAACCCGTTCGCGGGTCCGCTGCCCGACGGCTGGAAGAAGCACCACGAGACGGACGTCGCCGCGACACTGGCGGCGCCCGCGGGCTACCAGAGATCGACGCCGGACCGGACGTCGGACAAGGGGCACTGGGTCACGTACACCGACTGGAGCGGCAGCATCTGGATCGGCCTGACCCTGATCAAGAAGTCCGAGGACACGAGCCATCGGATCAAGGACTCCTCGGCCGCCGAGATGTACGCCGACAACGACGACTTCAAGGGCAGCGGCGCGTACGAGCTGAGCATGCCCGAGTCCCCGCGGACGCTCCCGGAGGAAACGAAGTACCACGGCAGGAAGTCCGCAGAGAACACCGCCATCTACACGACCACCGACAGCCAGAACCCGCGTCCGCGCGAGGTGAAGATCTTCTACTACAAGACGTCCAAGGGCGACATGTACAAGCTCACGATCAGCTATCCGGGCAAGGGCGACTTCACGACACGCGGCCGTGAAGTCGCCAGGACGGCGATCGCGAACCTGGACATCGACCCGTTGTAGAGGGGCGACGAGGGGTCAGGCGAGCTTGCCGGCCTGGGCCTTGATGAGCTCGGCGGGGATGCCGTACTCCTTGGGCTTCCCGTCGGCGAGGAACACGGCCAGGTTCATCGAGTAGTACGTGGCCACCGTGCTGCCGTGACGCACCGCCTCGCCGTGCACGACGATCTTGTCGCCGTCCGCGTCGCCGGTCACGGCGAAGGCGACCGACTCGTCGCCGCTGCCCGAGGCCTTCTCCGCCTCGACCTTGGTGAACTTCTGGGCGTCGTCCTTCGCGCCCTTCGCCGTGGCCGTGAACCCGCCCGTGCAGCCCTTGACCGCGTCGGAGACCGAGGACATGGCCTTCTGGGCGCCGTCACCCTCGTACGAGGAGAGCGAGACGATGGTGACTGTCCCACCGAGGGTGTCGGTGATCGAGTTCAGCGCGTCGTCGAGCTCCTTATCCGTCATGTCCTCCATGCTCTTGGTGGAGGACGCGCTGGGCTTGGCCTCCACCGGCGTGGCCATGGTGTTGACGTACGCGGTCGAGTCGCCCGGCGCGAAGCCGGTGAGGACATAGGCGAGCGGCGCGCACTTGTCGTCGACGACGGTGATCTCCTCCTTGGAGGAGGCGAACCGCTCGGACTGGTCGGCCGCCGCGAAGCGGTACCCGCCGAGGTCGTCCTTGCCGACGAGCAGCTTCTTCAACTCGGCGTCGCTCAGGGCCTTGACCGTGGCCGTCGCCCCCTTGCCGCCCGTCGCCTTGTCACCGGAGCCGGAGCCGGAGCCGGAATCCGAACCGGAGTCGGAACAGCCTGTGGCCAGGGCGAGCGAGAGCGCCGACGCGACCACTGCGACGCCGGGGCGCGACAGCGCGGATCTCTTCATTCTGGGGAAGTCCTTCGGTGTGCGGACGCGACCGGCCGCGCCTGGAGGCGCGGCCGGGTACCTGCCGTGTACATGAGGTGAAAGGACTATGTGGTAGAGGTCAAGGAAACGTCAAGTTGGTAAAGCGCTGTCCGAGGTGGTGGCGGTCACGCCTTCAGCTTGCCCGCGACCGCCTTGACCAGGTCGGTCTTCGCGACCAGCAGGGCGAAGCGCCCGCCGGAGCCGGAAGCCGACTTCGCGTACCAGGGCAGACCCCGGCGGCGCCACTTGCTCGCTTCCAGGTCCTTCGGGATCTTCGGCAGGGCGAAGGACCAGCCGGAGAGTCGCAGTTCGCCGGTCCAGGTGCCGGCGGGGAGGTCGAGGACCGGTACGCGGGCGGTGAAGGTGTCGGCGTGGGCGGTGCGTGCGACGGGGAAGGCGGCGGTGGCGCCGCTGTCGTTGCTGAGGGCCAGGGTCAGCGGGCCGTCCGGGTAGGCGCCGAGGGTCCAGCGGCCGGTGATCAGCAGTTCGGTGGGGTTGCTGGCGTTCCAGCGGGACTCCCCGAACTTGAGGTGCGGCAGGACCCGGTTCTTCTTCTCGCCCAGGTCGAGCGTGAAGTTGCCGTGCGGCTTGGTGGTGTAGAGGGTGACGGCGCGAATGCCGAGGGTGGTGTCCACGACACGGGTGTCCGCCGTGCCGGAGACGTCCAGGGCTCGCTTGCTGCCGATCCGCACCTCACGGGACAGCCCCTGGGCGCCGATGGCCAGGGAGATGTCCCACAGCCCGTCGCCGAGCGGCGCGCCGCCCGCGGCGGTGTCGATGTCGACGGTCGTCTCGAATCCGGCCTCTTCGTAGGTGTACGCGCCCTCGTCCTCGTGCGCGCCGAGCCCCGGAGTGGCGGTGTGCCGGACGGGGAGCCGGTACTCCGTCCCGCTGTCGCGCTCGCGCAGGACGAGGTCGGTGGTGACGTCCTCGGTCGCGACGCGGTGGAGGTACCCGTACCCGGCCAGGCGGAGAGTGGTGCCGTGCAGCTCGGCGCGGGTGACCTGGTGACGCAGGCCGATCTGGTCGGTGACGTCGTAGCAGCTGTCCGGGACGGAGCGGGCGGGGTCGCGGAGGAAGGGGTAGCGGGCGTAGGCCCGGCCGCCGTCGACCAGTACGGGAGTGGCGACCTTGCTCTTGGCCAGCTGCTTCTCGAACCTGGTCAGTTCGAGCACCTCGTCGAGCATCCGGTGCCGCACGAGGTGGAGCCGGAGCCGGGCCATCGCCGAGAGCTGGTCGTTCAGCCCCTCGTGCCACAGCGGTGCGATGGCGTCGGCGAGCCGGTCCAGCTGCTTCTGCTGCAGCTCGCGGGGTTCGCGCGCCACATGACCGAGGAGCTGCTGCACCTCGACGGTCAGATGCCGGTGCGCGAGGTGGTCGCGGCCCGGGCCGGCCGGCACGTTCTCCAGGATCACGTCGACGATGCGCGGCAGGAACCGCAGCCGGGGCTCGGAGCCCCCGGTCTGCAGGGTGATGTTGCCGTCGTCGTCCCGCTGCACCCAGTACAGGCAGTCGTACGAGGCCAGCACGGAGATCCCCGAGGCGTGCAGATACGCCGGGCCGACGAACATCTGGTCCTCGCCGATCTTGAGATCGGTCGGGAAGCGGAGGTGGTGCCGTTCCAGGAGCTCGCGGCGGAACAGCTTCATCGGGTTCAGGGTCCAGTAGACCCGCGAGGAGAAGACGTCGGTCTTCGGCTGGTCGCGCCGGAACATGGACGTGGGCGCGCCGCGTCCGCCCACACCGACCATCTTGCCGAGGACGACATCCGTGCCGTTCTCCTCGGCCATCGCCACCATGCGCTCCAGGGCCTCCGGCCCCAGGTAGTCATCGGCGTCGAGGAAGAACACGAACTGTCCTCGCGCGTGGTCGAGTCCGCGGTTGCGCGGGGCGGAGGGGCCACCGGAGTTCTCCTGATGGATCACCCGCATCAGGGCCGGATACGTGTCGGACAGCCGCTCGAGTTCGGCGGCCGTGCCGTCCGTGGAGCCGTCGTTGACGACGATGATCTCCAGCTTGTCCTGCCCGATGCTCTGATCGGCGACGGACGTAATGCACCGTGTCAGGTAGGGCATCGCGTTATAAGCAGCGACAATCACCGAAACAGTGGGCACAGCCATCGTCACGTTCTCCTGGCAAGACGGGGCACGCCCCTCGTTTGCTGGCCACTTGGGAAACCGCGTAAGCAAGATCCATATATGTGGGAGAAGGTGCCGACAGGGATGTGAACATACCGTGAGTCGTGAGTGCGTTCAACATGAATGCTCAGTGAAGTGAGGGCCTGGAGTGTGGTTCAGCTCACTTCTCGAATGACCGATTCGCTCACGCTTTCTCCCGAAAAAAGCACTCTGGATAATTGACGCGGGAAAAGGCGGGACGGAAAAAGAGGGTTTTCCTGGGAGATTTCCCTTGCGGTAATCGTGGAACGCGGGTGGAATATAAGTGGGGCATAAAGGGTGTTTCGGACGCCGCGCACGCCGTCGGGGCACCTCGCTGTTCAAGAGCGCCCGCGCACGCCTCGGCGTCGGCGAGGCGGCGCCGAACTCCCGAACAACGCCCTGATCAGGGCGTTCCCTGCCAGTGCCCACTGGCGCGGTGTGTGCAGTCGGTGAAAGCGGGTTACCAACGGGTACCCAAAGCCCTCGCTCCGTCATACGCTGCGCCTCATGACGGACTCGCAGGCCTCGGAAATCACCGGCACGGTCAAGTCGGAAAAGACCGGCACCAACCCCCTCGCCCCCGCTCCCGTGGGCGCCCGCACCGCCGCCGACGTGGTCACGCCCGAGCTGGTCGCGCAGCTCACCAAGGGTGTCGTCGGCTCCGGGCGGACCGCCAACCACACCCCGTTCACCGGCGAGAAGCTGGCCGACCTGCCCGAGTCCACCCCCGAGGACGTACAGGAGGCCTTCGAGCGGGCCCGTAAGGCGCAGGTCGCCTGGGGCGCCACGCCCGTACGGCAGCGCGCCGCCGTCCTGCTCCGCTTCCACGACCTGGTGCTCGCCCGTCAGGCCGAGGTGCTCGACCTCATCCAGCTGGAGACCGGCAAGGCCCGGCTGCACGCGCACGAAGAGGTGCAGGCCGTCGTCGTGGCCGCCCGCCACTACGGCAGGAAGGCTCCCGCCTACCTCCGCCCCAAGCGGCACGCCGGGGCCATGCCCACCCTCACCAAGGTCACCGAACTGCGCCACCCGCGCGGTGTCGTGGGTCAGATCGCGCCCTGGAACTACCCCCTCGAACTCTCCGTCGGCGACGCGCTCCCGGCCTTCGTCGCGGGCAACGCGGTCGTCATGAAGCCGGACACCGAGACCTGCCTCACCGCCCTGTGGGCGCGCGACCTGCTCGTCGAGGCCGGGCTGCCCGCCGAGGTCTTCCAGGTCGTCATCGGGGACGGTCCGGTCGTCGGGCCGGAGGTCGTCAAGCACGCCGACTACGTCTCCTTCACCGGGTCCACCCGGACCGGCCGCGAGGTCGCCCAGGGCGCCGCCGCCCGGCTCGTCGGCGTCTCCCTCGAGCTCGGCGGCAAGAACGCGATGGTGGTCCTGGAGGACGCCGACATCGACAAGGCCGCCGCGGGCGCCGTCCGCGCCTGCTTCTCCTCCGCCGGCCAGCTCTGCATCTCGATCGAGCGGTTGTACGTCCACGAGTCCGTCGCCGACGCGTTCGCGGAGCGCTTCGCCGCCCGGACCAAGGCCATGCGGCTCGGCACCTCCCTCGCCTACGGCGCCGACATGGGCTCGCTGGTGGGGGAGCGGCAGTTGGAGACCGTGACCCGGCATGTGGAGGAGGCGGTCGCGAAGGGCGCGAAGGTCGTCGCCGGTGGCGTCGCCCGCCCCGACATCGGCCCCTACTTCTACGAGCCCACCATTCTCGACGGTGTGGAAGCCCCCATGGCCGTCTGCAACGAGGAGACCTTCGGGCCGGTCGTCTCCCTCTACCGCTTCAAGACGGACGACGAGGTCGTCGAACTCGCCAACTCCACGTCGTACGGCCTCAACTCCTCCGTCTGGACGAAGGACGGGCGGCGCGGACGCGCGGTCGCGGCGCGGCTGCGCACCGGCACGGTCAACGTCAACGAGGGATACGCGCCCGCGTACGGCAGTGTCCAGTCGCCGATGGGCGGCATGAAGGACTCCGGCCTCGGCCGCCGGCACGGCTCCGAGGGCATCCTCAAGTACACCGAGGCACAGACCGTCGCCCAGCAGCGGCTGCTGCCGATGGCGCCCTCGCTCGGCATGGACGACGAGAAGTACGCGCAGTTCATGAGTCGCAGCCTGAGGGTGATGAAGGCGCTCCGGCTGCGCTAGCGCCCCGTAAGGGGCGCGGGGAACTGCGCGAGCAACCACGGACGACCCGCAGCGAGGAGAACACGTGCCACAGGAGAAGTCTGTCCAACCGCCGGTAGGCGACCCGTACGACTACGACGTCATCGTCGTCGGCTCCGGCTTCGGTGGCTCGGTCACGGCCCTCAGGCTCACCGAAAAGGGCTACCGCGTAGGCGTGTTGGAAGCGGGCCGTCGCTTCACTCGTGACGCGCTGCCCAAGAACTCCTGGGACATCAAGAACTACCTGTGGGCGCCGGCGCTCGGCATGTACGGCATTCAGCGCATCCATCTGCTGGGCAACGTCATGGTGCTGGCGGGCGCCGGAGTCGGCGGCGGCTCCCTGAACTACGCCAACACCCTCTACGTACCGCCGAAGGCCTTCTTCGACGACCCGCAGTGGAAGGACATCACCGACTGGCAGGCGGAGCTGAATCCGTACTACGACCAGGCCCGCCGCATGCTCGGCGTGCGGCTCAACCCGACGATGACCCCCTCCGACGTCCATCTCAAGGCGGCCGCCCAGCGGATGGGCGTCGGCGACAGCTTCCACATGGCGCCGGTCGGCGTCTTCTTCGGCGACGGGCAGGACGCGGACGGTACGGCGAAGGCCGGGCCCGGCGGTGAGGTGGAGGACCCCTACTTCGGGGGCGCCGGACCCGCCCGCAAGGCGTGCACCGAGTGCGGCGAGTGCATGACCGGCTGCCGGCACGGCGCGAAGAACACCCTCAACGAGAACTACCTGTACCTGGCGGAGAAGGCGGGCGCGGTCGTGCACCCGATGACCACCGTCGTGTCCGTCACCGACGACTCGCAGGGCGGATACGCCGTCGCCACCCTGCCCACGGACGAGAAGCGCAAGGGCGAGGGGCGGACGCTCAAGGCGCGCAGGGTCGTCATCGCCGCGGGTACCTACGGCACGCAGACCCTGCTGCACCGGATGAAGGCGGGCGGCCAACTGCCGTACCTCTCCCCGAGGCTGGGCGAGCTGACCCGCACCAACTCGGAGGCGCTGGTGGGCGCGCAGACCGACAACCGCCGCTACCGCAAGGCGCACGGCACGCCCAAGGCCGACTTCACCCAGGGTGTCGCCATCACCTCCTCGATCCACCCGGACGAGAACACCCACATCGAGCCCGTCCGCTACGGCAAGGGCTCGAACGCCATGGGCGGTCTGTCCATCCTCCAGGTCCCGTACGCGGAGGGCTCGTCGAGGGTGGCGGGATGGCTGGCGAACGCGGCGAAGCACCCGCTCCTCGTGCTCCGCTCGCTCTCCAACCGCCGCTGGTCCGAGAGGACCATCATCGGTCTGGTGATGCAGTCGCTGGACAACTCCCTGACGACCTACCTGAAACCGAAGGGCGCGGGGAAGGGCCTGCTGACGGCCCGGCAGGGTCACGGAGCGCCCAACCCCAAGCAGATCAGGGCCGCGTCCGAGGCCGCGTCCGCAGTCGCCGCGGAGATCAACGGCTTCGCGGGCAGCAACGTGGGCGAGCTGATGGGAACGCCGCTGACCGCGCACTTCCTGGGCGGCTGCCCGATCGGCGACTCCCGGGAGACCGGCGTGATCGACCCGTACCACCGGCTGTACGGCCACCCGGGCATCTCCGTCGTCGACGGCGCCGCGGTCTCCGCGAACCTCGGGGTGAACCCGTCGCTCACCATCACCGCCCAGGCCGAACGCGCGATGTCGTACTGGCCCAACAAGGGCGAGGCGGACCCGCGTCCGGCGCCGGGAGCGGCGTACGAGCGTCTGAAGCCGGTCGAGCCCCGGGACCCGGCGGTGCCCGCGGACGCCTTCGGCGCGCTGCGGCTGCCGTTCCTGGGGATGCCGACGGTGCCCCCGAAGCCGTAAGCAGTAAGCAGTACATATGAACGCGAAGAAGGACCTGTGCCCCCCTCCGAGCCCAGGTCCTTCTTCTCTTACGAGGCGTGTTGCCTACGTGGGTGTGTCGCCGGCCGCTTACGCGGTCGCGTCACCCGACTTGCGACGCCGCACCACGAACACCGCACCCGCACCGGCGACGACGGCGATGCCACCGGCGAGCGCGATCATCGGCAGGGCGGAGCTGGAGCCGGTCTCGGCGAGGCTGCCGTTGACCTCAGGGGTGTTGCCCTTGTCGGCCGGCTTGTCCGAGACCGGAACCTTGCCGCCTTCCTGCGGCTTGGTGCCATCGGTGTCGGTACCCGACGAGACGATCTGGAACTTGTACGCGACCTCGCCGAAGCCCGTGCACTCGCCGTCCGTGTCGCCGTAGATGCTGGCGCCGAGCGAGAAGCCGGCGCCGACCGGGGCGCTGGACTTCACGTTGATACGGAGCGGGATGTCGACCTCGTACTCGGGCTTCAGCTCGTCGGTGTAACCGACGTAACCGACCGCGTAGCCCTCGGAGTCGACGTCCTCCCAGGCCTTGGTGTCCTCGTTGTACGCCTGGAGCTGGACCTTCTTGCTCTGGAAGAGGTTGTCGCCCGCCTTGTCGGAGGACGCGCCGGCGAAGAAGCCGAGCTCGTTCAGCGTGGACTTGGAGTTGTTGAGCACGTTCAGGGAGAACTTGTGCCAACCACTGCCCGCCGCGATCTTGCCGGGCAGGCCGGAGATGGAGACGTCGACCTTGGAGTCCTGGCACTCGGACGGCTCGGGCTCCGGCGTGTCGGACGGCTCCGGCGACGTGGTGCTCGGCGCGGGGGTCGCGGAGGTCGAGGTGGTGGCGGTGGCGGAGGCGCTCGGCGTCGGAGTGGTCTCGGTCGCCGACGCGGACGGGGTCTCGGAGGGCGCGGGAGTGGTCTCGGTCGGGGTCGCCGACGCGGGCTCGCTCGCGGTCTCGGACACCGTCGCGGTGGGGGAGGGGGTCTCTTCCGCGAACGCGGCCGGCGCCGAAAGCAGCGCCAGAGGGGCTATTGCTGCCGTTGCGGCCGCAAGGGCCATGGCACGGCGAAGCTTCATGAAGACCTCGGAAAGTCCGGTACCGCGTCGTCACGGTACTCGTATGGGATGAGGCCTCCGCGTGTGGGGCGCGGGTGTGGCCGTTGGTTCAGCAGGTGTGACCCGCGAAACCCGTGAACGGTTGTGCCTTCACTCACAGAATTCTTATGTGGGCTGTGTCACACACGGATCTGCATGGATCTGCCTTGTGTACAGGCTTTCGATCCACTTAGAACTGATCCTCGTGTCTGACAAGCAGCCCGAAGGGGCGGGGGAGTCCGGGGAGTTCGAGCAACCCTCCGTCCCCGACGACGTGTGGGAGCGGTTCGCCCGCGACACCGAACGTGACATCCGCAGTTCGGCGCCGAAGGAGCCGTCCGCCCGGGCGCGCATGGTGACCGAACGGCTCCGGCAGAAGGACGCCAAGGGCGCCCAGCCGGAGGGGTGGCGAACGGGTCCGGCCTGGCGGGAGATGGACGGGCGCGCGGCCCGTCGGCGCCGGCTGTGGGCGATCCTCGGCGTGCCCGTCGCGATCGCCGTGGCGCTGGTGGCGGTCAAGCCGTCGCTGCTGCCCGGCGACCCCTTCGGCACGTCGTCCGGTACGCCGTCCGGGGGCACGTCCGCCGCCGCGCTGCCCGCCGAGACCGCGTCTCCGACCGCCGCTCCCTCCAGCGCCGCGCCCGACACGCCCACCCTCGACAGGCCGTTCGCCGGCTCGCCCGCCGAGCGCTGGGCCGACGGCGCCGCCGCCATCGTCGTACCGAAGGCGACGCCGGTCGGTACGTTCACGAGCGCGCAGGTGGCCGCGGCCCTGAAGCAGGCGAAGACCCTGCTCGTCGGCGCGAACCTGGCCCCGGGGACCCTGCGGGGCGAGCGCCCCGGGAGCGCGCTCGCCGTCCTCGACCCGAAGCAGCCCCGCATGCTCGACGACGTGAACAGCTGGCTGCGCGCGCCGGGCAAGAAGCACGATCCGCTGGTGCTCTTCAGCCGGTTCGATCCGGCCGAGGTGCGGCCGGCCGGGGATGTGGTCAAGGTCCGTGGCCGGACGACGTTCAAGGCGGGCGCACACGCGTCCGTCGCCATCCACATGGACTACACCTTCGTCTACCCCCTGATCCAGGCGGACCAGGCATCGAAGGCGCCGGGGACGACGGAGACGTCGGGGGCGCCGACCGAGGGTTCCGGCGGGGGCTCGACCGAGGTGGCCCGCACCATCGTGCGCCGCGTCCTCGACCTCGAACTCCTCGACCCGCGGAAGTACCAGGCCACTCCCGGCAAGCTGTCGATCACCCGGTACGACCAGGACCTCGGCAACACCGCCTGCGACGTCTACGACGGTTTCCTGCACCCCCAGTTCGACTCGGCCGCCCCCACCGGCGCGCCTCCGACGGGGCCCACGACCGACCCGTACGACCGCAGCCGGGACATCAAGCACTCCGGCACGGAGACGTGCGGCACGGTGTCCCGCACCTGACGGGATCCGACGGGCCCTTGATGGGATCCGACGGGCGTGCGAAGGGCCCCGCGGGACGGAGACCGCGGGGCCCTTCTTCGCCAGCACCGACGTCAGGGCAGCGCCGGTGCCTGGGGAGCGGCGCCGGGGGTTGCGCCACGGGTCTTGGTACGGACACGGGGTATGGCTACGGGGGGGGCGGGACTTGGGACCGTGGAGCGGAGTGGAGCGGAAGCCAAAGCCTGGGGGTGTGCTCGGCCCGTGGAACAGGTTCCGCCGGACGGCCCCGGGCGTCCCCGGAGCCGACCGTTCTCTTGAGTGACCGGGCTGCTGTCCCCTGCCGTCCGGTCACACCCCTGGGACGAGGTCCCACGACGTACGGCACGATCCGTACGTCTCATCGCCCCAGTGGAGCCACGCGTGGTTCTTTCGGGCCCGCCCCTGGCTGGCACGGACACCGGGACCAACGAAGTCCGCGGCGCCCCGGTCACGCGCCGTACGGGTGAGAGGGCATGCGTACGTGCGTACGTGCGTACGTCGCGTACGGGGTCAGACGCGGCCGCGGCACAGCTCCAGCAGCGTCATGGCGAGCGAGGTGCCGGGCTTGCCGAGCGCGTCCCTGAAGTGGGCGAGGATCTCCATCTCGCGCGAGAGGTTCACCCGGCGGCCACCGGACTCGATCCGGGCCTCCTGGATCACCTTCGACACGGCCATCCGTTCCTGGACGAGGCCGATGATCCGGTCGTCGAGGGCGTCGATGCGTTCACGGGCGCCGGTGATCACGTCTGCGGCCTCGTCGGTACGGGCGCCGGTCTTGTCGAGTACGTCGGCCATGGTGGGCTCCTCTTGGGATGAGGTGCCCCGGATCGGCAGGACCCGGAAACGACAGACGCCCCGGGCCTTGTCGGCCCGGGGCGCCTGGGAAGTCGCTTGTCAGTTGCTCAAGCAGCACGACCATGGCAGCCGGTGGGCCGGTTGCCATAGGTAAACACGAAGGTCGCCTGCGTGAGCATGCAAGCAGTATGCCCACAGGGCCGTGCCACGTCCAAGCGGGTTCGGATACTGAGATCCGGACCCGGCCGCGGGCGGGTGAGGCTTCGCCCCACGTCCCCCACTCGCCCGATTCGTTCGGCTGCGGGTCCGGTGGGGGCCGGCCGCGCAGTTCCCCGCGCCCCTGAGGCGGGGGCTTCGCCCCGCGTCCCCCGTCCGCCTGGTTCGTTTGGCTGCGGGTCCGGTGGGGGTTGGTCGCGCAGTTCCTCGCGCCCCTGGGGCGGGGGCTCCGCCCCGCGTCCCCCGTCCGCCCGAAGTTCTTTGGCCGACGGCCGGTGGGGGTCGGCCGCGCAGTTCCTCGCGCCCCTAAGGGGCGCTGCGCGCATCTTCAGCCCGTCCGGCGTTTGAGGACGAGCCCTTCGGGCGATCGGGGGTCCAGGGGGCGGAGCCCCCGGTCGGGTGCAGGGGCGGAGCCCCGCGGGGTTCGGGGTGCCGCGGGCCCGGATTTCGGGGTCGAAGGGGCGGAGCCCCTGGGGATGGGTCGGGTAGGGGCGGCGGGGGCGGAGAACCCGGTGCAGGCATGCTCGCGTGGACCCCCGGTAGACTCGATACCCCACACCCCCTGCTCACCGCCGGAAGGCAAACCGTGCCAGAAGCGTCCCCCGCCGCCCCCGACACCGTCCTGGTCGTCGACTTCGGTGCGCAGTACGCCCAGCTCATCGCCCGCCGCGTCCGCGAGGCCCGGGTCTACAGCGAGATCGTGCCGAGCACCATGCCGGTCCAGGAGATGCTCGCCAAGAACCCGGCGGCGATCATCCTCTCCGGAGGCCCCTCGTCGGTGTACGCCGAGGCCGCCCCCCGCCTCGACCGAGCGATCTTCGAGTCCGGCGTCCCCGTCTTCGGCATGTGCTACGGCTTCCAGCTGATGGCGACGACCCTCGGCGGCACGGTCGACAACACCGGCGCCCGCGAGTACGGCCGTACGCCCCTGCACGTCTCCAAGTCCGGATCCACCCTCTTCGAAGGCACCCCGGACGAGCAGTCGGTGTGGATGTCGCACGGCGACGCGTGCAGCGCCGCCCCCGAGGGCTTCACGGTCACGGCGTCCACGGACGTCGTCCCGGTCGCGGCCTTCGAGAACGACGAGAAGAAGCTGTACGGCGTCCAGTACCACCCGGAGGTCATGCACTCCACGCACGGCCAGCAGGTGCTCGAGCACTTCCTGTACCGCGGCGCGGGCCTCACGCCGAACTGGACGACCGGCAACGTCATCGACGAGCAGGTCGCCCTCATCCGCGAGCAGGTCGGCGACAAGCGCGCCATCTGCGGCCTCTCCGGCGGCGTGGACTCCGCCGTAGCCGCCGCCCTCGTACAGAAGGCCATCGGCTCCCAGCTGACCTGCGTGTACGTCGACCACGGCCTGATGCGCAAGGGCGAGACCGAGCAGGTCGAGAAGGACTTCGTGGCCGCGACCGGCGTACAGCTGAAGGTCGTGGACGCGGAGGAGCGGTTCCTCACCGCGCTCAAGGGCGTCTCGGACCCCGAGGAGAAGCGGAAGATCATCGGCCGGGAGTTCATCCGGGTCTTCGAGCAGGCCCAGGCGGAGATCATCGCCGAGGCCGCGGAGGGCGAGGACGTCGCCTTCCTGGTCCAGGGCACGCTCTACCCGGACGTGGTCGAGTCCGGTGGCGGCACCGGCACGGCCAACATCAAGTCCCACCACAACGTGGGCGGCCTCCCCGAGGACCTCGAGTTCGAGCTCGTCGAGCCGCTGCGCAAGCTGTTCAAGGACGAGGTCCGGATGGTCGGGCAGGAGCTCGGTCTCCCCGACGAGATCGTCCAGCGCCAGCCCTTCCCGGGCCCGGGCCTCGGCATCCGGATCGTCGGCGAGGTGACGAAGGAGCGGCTCGACCTGCTCCGCGAGGCCGACGCCATCGCCCGCGAGGAGCTCACGGCGGCCGGCCTGGACCGTGACATCTGGCAGTGCCCGGTGGTCCTGCTCGCGGACGTCCGCAGCGTGGGCGTCCAGGGCGACGGCCGCACGTACGGCCACCCGATCGTGCTGCGCCCCGTCTCCTCCGAGGACGCGATGACCGCCGACTGGTCCCGCCTCCCGTACGAGGTCCTCGCCAAGATCTCGACCCGCATCACCAACGAGGTCGCGGACGTCAACCGAGTCGTCCTCGACGTCACGAGCAAGCCCCCGGGCACGATCGAGTGGGAGTAGTCCCACCCGTCAGGTCCGCCTGAGAGTCCGCACCGGCTCTCCGGGCGTCCAGACCTGGACGACCAGATACGTGTCGTCCTCGACGTAGGTCCGTACGACCTCCGTCAGCTCGGTGCGGAAGAGGTGGAACGGCTCCGGCGGTTCCACCTCTTTCACGTACGCGGCCTTGACCGCCCCGTCGCCGACTTCGACGGCCCGTCCACTGATGCGGACGTCCCCGCCCCCCATCGCCGTGCCCGGCCCCGGGTTCGCCTGGAGCGCGAAGCGCGGGTCGCGGCGCAGGTCGAGTGCCTTGAGCGAGTCCGGCATCATGCCGAGCCACAGCTCGCCGCGCAGGAAACGCACCTCCAGGCCGGTGGTCCGGGGCGAACCGTCCTTGCGGAGGGTCGCGAGGACGTGGTGCGTGAAGGCCCCGAAGCGGTCTTCGACCGACTGGGCGAGTGAGGGTTCGGCGGCGGCGAAGGTGCCCCAGCGCGCGGGGTTCGCATGTTCGGCGGGGCGCTCGGTAAGGCCGTTGGTAGCGCTCATACGGTGAGTGTGGCGCCCATACCCGACACGTACTGTCGGGTATGGGCGGGCGCTCGGTCGGCGACCTCGGGCCCCGGCCCCGGCCCTCTCGTAACGGTTGCGCACTCTCTTCACCGAACGGCTCTGTTCTCCTGCGCCGACCAGAGGTAACTTCCGCTCCGTATCGGACACGCCAGTGCTGGAGGACCTATGCAAGGGCCCACGCCGCCCGTGCCCCTGCCCACCGACCAGCTGCAGTTCGCCATGCCGCCGATGTACGACTCGTCGGACGACGAGCGACGCCATCGCAAGGAGCGGTTGGCCGGGGCGCTGCGGATCTTCGGGCGGCTCGGCTTCGAGGACGGGGTCTCCGGTCACATCACCGCGCGTGACCCGGAGTACAGCGACTGCTTCTGGGTGAACCCCTTCGGGATGCCCTTCAAGCACGTCACCGTGAGCGACCTGGTCATGGCCAACCAGGACGGGCAGGTGATCGAGGGCCGCTACCACGTCAACCAGGCGGCGTTCACCGTGCATGCCCAGGTCCACGCCGCCCGCCCCGACGTCGTCGCCGTCGCGCACTGCCACTCCGTGCACGGCCGCGCCCTGTCCGCCCTCGGTGACCTGCTCGACCCGATCAGCCAGGAGAGCTGCGCCTTCTACGAGGACCACGCGCTGTACGACTCGTACACCGGTGTCGCCGTGGACACCGAGGAGGGCCGCCGGATCGCCTCCGCGCTCGGCACCCGCAAGGCGCTCGTGCTGCGCAACCACGGGCTGCTGACCGTGGGCGACTCGGTGGACGCGGCGGCCTGGTGGTTCCTGTCGATGGAGCGCTCCAGCCAGGTCCAGCTGACCGCACGGGCCGCGGGCCGCCCGATCCTCATCGACCACAAGCAGGCGGTCGCGACCCGGGAACAGCTCGGCGGCGACCTGGTGGCGTGGATCAACTACCAGCCGCTGTGGCAGGACATCAGCCGCAGCGAACCGGACCTCCTCAGCTGAATTCCGGTGCGCAACCGCTAGAAACCCCGCAGTACGGCCGCTTTGGTCGCCGCGAACTCCTCGTCCGTGAGCACCCCGTCGCGATGCAGCTCGCCCAGCTCCCGCAGCCGCCGCAGCAGTACGTCGTGATGGTCGGCCTGGGCGGGTACCGATGCTGCTACCGGTGCCGCTCCTGGTCCCGCCGCGGCGGTGAGCTGCGGCGGCCGGTCGACGTGCTCGCCCGCCCGGAGGGAGGGATGCGGCAGCCGGGCGGTCACCGCGGCGGCGACGAGCGCCGTGAGCAGGTCGCGGCGGGCGCTGCCCCACAGGTCGAGGGCGAACGGATCCTTCTCCGGCGGCAGTTTGGAGAACACGGTCTCGCGCGTCACGAACCGCAGAAACCCGTCCTCGTACCCGGAATTGGGCAGCCACTCCACCTGCACCAGGTCCCCGACGGCGATGATCCGCGGCCCCGTCGCCCGCTTGACCCGGTCCGAGGTGTCCGCCCAGTCGATCCGCACCTGCGCGCCGTCGAAGGAGACCGTGCCGTCGCTGGACCGGACGGACACGGGCACGGGCGGCCCCGCGAGGAGGAAGGCCTTCGCCGGCTCCTTGGGGATCTGGTCCAGGAGCAGGGCGTGCCGGATCTCCTCGGCGACGTACTCGGCGACCCCCGTACGGTCGATGTCGACCGTCAGCCGGTACGGGTCCGCCGCGTCGGGCAGCCGCCCGCCGGTCGCCTGGAGCAGCGGATCGGCGCCCTCACGGAGCCTGAGGCGCAGTCTGCCGCGCTTGCGTTCGGGTTCGTAGACGATGCCTGAAACCGCCTCCAGGGGAACGGCGATCTCTCCGTACGTCTGCCGGAACAACGGCACGGAGCGATGGAGTCCCGGCGTGATCCTGACCGTGCTGCCGTCGAAGGCCCAGGTCCCGTCGCGCTGGATGATCTCGGCCATGGGGAAATTCTCGCAGCCGGGTCAACACGGGGTAACCGCGCTTCACCCGCGCTGACCAGACCTGCCCGACGCGGGCACTGTTTCGTGCGGCACAATGCCCTGTCATCGCAAGGCAGTTGCAAGGCTTGCGAGGCAGCTCTCGGAGCGGGGAAGGCGGCAGCGGGCGTGGCGGTGCAGGAGGCGAGACACGGCGCGGAGCGCGGTGGCGGGCTCGGTGCGGGACAGGGGGCGGCGCACACGGGCGGCTGCACCTGCGGGGACTGTCCGCACGGGGCGCGCGAGGGGCACCGGCGCGCCGTCGCCGCGTTCCTCGCCAGGCGCGACGAGTTGGCGTCCGGACAGGGACTGCCCGCCGCCGTCGCGCATTCGGCGTCCGCGTCCCGGCAGTGGGTCTCCGACGAACTCACCCAGTCCGCCGACCTGGTCGCCGAGCGCGGACGAGTCGACGGCGAGGCATGGCTGGGACGCCTGTGGCGACGCACGGCGTACGCGGTGTGGGGGGCCGTCCTGACCCTGCTCATCGTCCAGTCGCTCACGGCGATCGGCGCGGGCTGGACGGCGGCGCGCACGGCGGGCCTGCTGGCCGCTCTGGTGGTGGCCGCCGGGCTGACGGGCGCGGGCTATCTGCACCGGGCGCGGGGCGGGGCCCTCGCCCCGGTCGTCGGCGAGGACAACCGCCTCTCCACCTCACGGGCGATGGCCGCCGGCTGGGTCCTGTTCGTCGTCTACGCCATACTCGTCCTCGTGGGCCAACTGGCGGCGGCCTCCGCCCACGGCAAACGCGACGACCTGATCGCCGGCCTCGAACTCGCCCGCGGCGCAGGTGTGGTGACCGTCGTCGCCGTCGTCTGCGCGATCGCGGTGCTGGTACGCCGGGTCGTGGGCCTGCGGATCCTCGGGCAACGCCTGCAGAAGGTACGCGCGGACCGGCCGCGCGCCGCCGACCTCCTCACGGACGACTCCGGCCGGGGCAGCTTCGCCGACATCCAGTACGTCGTCATCGGCGCCGTCGCCCTGGTCTTCGCTGCGGTACGGCTCGCCAGGCGTCCGGAGCAACTGCCCGACCTCCCCTGGGGTCTGGCGCTCCTGGTTCTCGTCTCGGCGGCCACCTACGTCGCCGGGAAGTACGCCGAGGGCGGCCGCCCCGTCATCCTCTCCGTCGTCCGCTCCCGTGAGGCCGGCGACCTCGACGCGCCGATCCGCACCGGCGACGACATCGAGATCCGGGGCGCCGGTTTCGTCCCACCCGGCGCCCAGAGCGCGGACCGTCTGTCCCGCATGGTCGTCCGCATCGGCGCGGTGCACGTCCATGTCCCCCTGGTGCCGGTCCCCGGCGGCTTCAGCAACCCCACGGACGCGGTCCTGACCGTGCCGGTCCCGGTCGACGTGGAACCCGGCCGGGTGGAGGTCCAGGTCGTAACGGCAGCCGGAGTGGAAACGAACCGTTGCCTGATCGAGGTGACGGACTGAACTCCGCGGCTGCGGGTGGGGGCCTCACCGGAGTAAGTTCGAATGCGGGCGGGTGGGCTCACCGGAGTCGTTCGACTGCGGGCCGGTGGGGACCGTTCGCGCAGTTCTCCGCGCCTTTTGGGGGCGCGCCCGCGCCATCGAAAAAAACTGGCCCCGAGCGTTGAGCGGGAGCCCGCTCTCGTACGTATGGTCTGTTGAGGGGTCAACGGCACGTGGCGAGAGGCGGCGGAGAGCGATGACTCACGGTATGCGGTCGGACACCCAAACCCCCTATCGCGACGGCGGCGGACGAGACTGGCGGGACACCGCCACCCGCTACGCCCTGTTGCCCCTGCGCGTCTTCCTCGGCGTCACCTTCATCTACGCCGGCATCGACAAACTCACCAACAGCGCCTTCCTCTCCGACTCCGGCTCCGGCTCGATCGGCGAACTGATGCGCAACGTGCACGACTCCGCTGCGATCCCGGCCCTCGTCGACCTCGCCCTGAAGAGCCCCGTCGGCTTCGGCTACGCCATCGCCTTCGGCGAACTGGCCGTCGGCATCGGCACCCTCATCGGCCTGCTGGCCCGCCTCGCGGCTCTCGGCGGCGCGCTCATCTCCCTCAGCCTGTGGATGACGGTGAGCTGGGCCTCCGACCCGTACTACTACGGCAACGACCTCGCCTACCTGATGGCCTGGCTGCCCCTGGTCCTCGCGGGCGCCTCGTACTTCTCCGTCGACGCGGCCTTGCGCGCGAGGCGCAGCCAACGGTCCGGAAACCTCCGCTACTGAGCAACGCGGGTCAGGACAGTTCAGCGCGGAGCGTCGCACGACATCGCAGGGTGGATCGTGCGGCATCGCAAGGTGGATCGCACGGCATTGCAGGCTGGTAGGTGCAGGGAGTGGATCGCCCTGTACCTACCAGCGCTCCGTTCACGCCCCCGCTACCCGGACACCCCGGCTCCCCGTCGCCGCAACCGCCG
This sequence comes from Streptomyces sp. GbtcB7, assembly GCF_019091445.1. NCBI lineage: Bacteria > Bacillati > Actinomycetota > Actinomycetes > Kitasatosporales > Streptomycetaceae > Streptomyces > Streptomyces sp. GbtcB7. Next base: position 30,185 of record NZ_JAGXJM010000036.1, on the reverse strand, counting down.
ACGACGTATGCCATGGGTCAGGAACGCCACCGCGCCCGCCAGGCAGAGCCCACCCGTGACGACGGGGATGATCGCGAACCACGGTGTGTCCCACCAACCGCCCGCGTCGCCCGCGTAGGTGACGCCCGCGGCGGTGAGGAAGAGGCCGGCGACCAGCTTTCCCGGCTGGAACTCATGACGTGGCACGGATCACCTCCGCCTGTCCCACGCCGACCTGGAGGTTCAGGTCGAGCGTGCCGCCGTTCTTGCCGCCGGTCGGGGCCGGCAGGGTCACCTGCTTGTGCTTGCCCGGTTCCACGTCCACGTCCTTCTTGCCGTCGCCCGGCAGCTGGATGTCCCCGACGCCCACGTCGATGTTCAGCTTCACGGTCGCGTCCTTGGGGACGATCACCTTCAACTGGCCCGCGCCCACCTCCGCGGTCGTCGTCACGGTCTGGCCCTTGGTGAGGCCGAGATGGGTGAGATCGAGGGTGCCCACACCCGTGCCGAGGTCGAAACGCTCCGGCACGGCGGCAGCGGTCCTGGGAGTCCACTCGACCCGCATCCAGTGGGTGCTGATGTCCTTCGGCAGGGCCACGGAGCCGGCCAGCAGCGCCGCCGTGATCACTGCGAGGAAGATCGACCCCGCGCCCGTACGCCCCACGAACGCGCTGAGTGCGATGCCCAGGCCGAACACGACGAGCGCGCAGGACAGACCGGTCTGCAGGCTGGTGGCGAGCGGATGGTCGTTCCACGTCAGGCCCGTGCCGAGGCCGCCCGCGACCAGCGCGAGCAGGAAGACCCAGCCACCGATCCAGCGCGGGCCGCGCGGCTGCGGCTCACGGGCCGCGCGGAGGTCCCGTATGTCCGGGCGGGGCGTGCCGCGGGCGATGTTGAGCGCCGCCGCGACATCCCGGTCCCGGGCGTCCGGCGGGCCCCACAGATAGCCGGTGCCGCCCACGTGCGAGCCGTCCTTGACGATCGGGTCGCGCCACCAGGAGGGGTAGGAGACGGGGACGGGCGGGGCCTGCGCCTCCGGCGGGGCGTCCGCCACCGCCTGGGCGGCGAGCGGGTCGGGGTCGGGGGCGCCGCGCTGCTGCGACCAGTACCCCGCGCCCGCGAGAAGCAGGGAGAGGACGACGGCGAACGTCAGCACGCTGCCGTTGCTCAACATCGACAGGAACACCCCGCAGCCGACCAGTGCGAAGAGCACGGCCGCCAGCGCGTGGCCGTCGACGCGGCCGGTGAGGAGCTTGCGGACCTCGTTCTCCTCCTCGTCGTCGTAGGGAACGAACAGCCAGACGAAGCCGTAGAAGATGAGGCCGATGCCGCCCGTGGCGGAGAGCACGGCGAGCACGATCCGGAAGATCACCGGGTCCATGTCGCACTGCCGCCCCAGCCCGGCGCACACACCGCCCAGCATCTTCTGCCGCCGGTCGCGCCGGAACCTGCGCGGGCCCTCGGGCGCGGGCGGCTCCCCGTGCGCGCGCGGTTCCTCACCTGTCGCGCCCGGCGCTCCCGCACCCTCCGCGGCTCCCACGGCGCCCGTGGCGGTGCCCGCGGAGGGCGGCACGGCGTCCCGCGGCCCGGCGCCCGATGGTGGGGCGCCCGGGCCGGGGCCGGGATCCGGCTCCGCTGCCGCGTGCTGCTGATCTGTCATGTGTCCATGGTGACGGGCGGGAAGGCCCGGCGGCAGTCGGGACGACCCTGGCCGAACCCTGATATCGGCCCTGACGGGGGCGGAGGGAACCGTTCGAGCACCGGTCTCTCGAAGATCAGGGGAGTCTCGGGGGTCGACCCTGATGCTCCTGCCCTCCGCCCGTGTGAACATCGATGGCATGCCGGAAGCCGCAGCAGTGCCCCTCGACGACCCGCGGCCCCCGCGCAAGCTCTACCGCAGCAGCGACGGACGCTGGCTCGGGGGCGTGGCGCGAGGGCTCGCCGGGCATCTCGGGCTGCCCGTGATCTGGGTGCGGCTGGTGTTCGTCGGCCTGTTCATGGCCGACGGCCTCGGGGCGCTGCTCTATGCCGCGTTCTGGTTCTTCGTGCCCCTCGGCGTCGGCGGCGTCGACTCCGGGCGCACCCCGGCCTTCACCACCGAGACCGCCCCCGACGGCCGCCGCAGACTCGTGGCCCGCAAGCCGGACCGGGGCCAGATGGTCGCCCTGCTCCTCATGGTCGTCGTGGCCATGGTCTTCGTCGGCAATGTGAATCTCGGCGGTGGGGCAAGGGCCTATCTCTGGCCGACCGTTCTCGTCGGCGCGGGCGTCGCCCTGGTCTGGCGCCAGGCGGACAACGCGCGGCGGGCCCGCTGGGTCGAGGTCGGCCGTCGTCGTCGTACGCTCACGCTGCTGCGCTCCGCGGCCGGTGTCCTGCTCGTCACCGCGGGCGTCTCCGGAATATTCGTGCTCCAGGGCTCGGCGGCCCACCTCGGGTCGGTCCTGCAAGCGGCGCTCGCGGTCCTGGTCGGCACAGCGCTCCTCGCCGGCCCCTATCTCGTGCGCATGACCCAGGACCTCTCCGAGGAGCGCCTGATGCGCATCCGCGCCCAGGAGCGGGCCGAGGTCGCCGCCCACGTCCACGACTCAGTGCTGCACACCCTGACCTTGATCCAGCGCAACGCGGAGAACGCGAACGAGGTGCGCCGGCTCGCCCGCGCACAGGAGCGCGACCTGCGCGCCTGGCTCTACAAACCGGAGGGCACCGGCAAGGACGAGGCGGACGAGCCGGCGACGCTGGCCGAGGCGGTCCGTCGCAACGCGGCCGAGGTCGAGGACAAGCACGGCGTCCCCATCGAGGTCGTCGTCGTGGGCGACTGCCCGCTCGACGAGGGCCTGACCGCACAGATGCAGGCCGCGCGGGAAGCGATGGTGAACGCCGCCAAGTACGGTGGCGAGGGCGGCGCCGTACAGGTCTACGCCGAAGTCGAGGGCAGGACGGTCTTCGTGTCCGTCCGCGACCGTGGTCCCGGCTTCGACCTCGACGGGATACCCGCCGACCGCATGGGCGTCAGAGAATCGATCATCGGCCGCATGGAGCGCAACGGCGGCACGGCGCGACTGCGCGCGGTGCCGGACGGCGGCACGGAGGTCGAGCTGGAGATGGAAAGGGCGGAGAAGACGTCATGAGCGACGTGAACGGACCGACCGGGCAGACCCCGGCATCGAACGGGCTGGAGGATGCCGCCGTGGGTGCGGCCGGGGCGGGCGCCGGGGCTGAGGCCGCGACCGGGTCGACCACCGGGTCGGCCACCGGGTCGACCACCGGGTCGGCCGCCGAGTCCGTCGCCGGTGTGGGCGCGCCCACGAGTGCGACCGCCGTCGGCCCCCACGCGACTGCTGCCGCGGGCGGACGCCGTGTGCGGGTCGTGCTCGTCGACGACCACCGCATGTTCCGTACGGGAGTACAGGCCGAGATCGGAGAGACCGAGCGGACCGGCGTCGAGGTGGTCGGCGAGGCCGCGGACGTCGACCAGGCGGTCACGGTCATCACGGCCACCCGGCCCGAGGTCGTCCTGCTCGACGTCCATCTGCCCGGCGGCGGCGGTGTCGAAGTACTGCGCCGCTGCGCCCCGTTGATGGCCGACGCCCGGCAGCCGGTCCGTTTCCTCGCGCTCTCCGTGTCGGACGCCGCGGAGGACGTCATCGGTGTGATCCGCGGCGGCGCCCGTGGGTACGTCACCAAGACCATCACCGGCACGGACCTGGTGGACTCCATCTTCCGCGTCCAGGACGGCGACGCGGTCTTCTCGCCCCGCCTGGCCGGATTCGTCCTGGACGCGTTCGCCTCCACCGACGCCCCGCCCGTCGACGAGGACCTCGACCGTCTCACCCAGCGCGAGCGCGAGGTCCTGCGTCTCATCGCCCGCGGCTACGCCTACAAGGAGATCGCCAAGCAGTTGTTCATCTCGGTGAAGACGGTCGAGTCGCACGTCTCGGCGGTTCTCAGGAAGCTCCAGCTGTCGAACCGGCACGAGCTGACCCGATGGGCCACCGCGCGCCGGCTGGTCTAGCCGATCGCGTCGAGAGGGTTGCCTACCGGTGTTCCGCGTCGGGCGCCCGGCCCAGTATCCGTAGCGCCCAGCGGTAGTGACGTACGGCCTTCACGATGCCGATGAGGCCGGTCAGCCACAGGATCAGACCGATGCCCATGCCCTGGACGACATCGCTGTACAGGGGGTGGCCGGGCTCGGCCCGCGCGGCCGCCGTGAAGGACGTCCAGGCACCGATCGCGCAGACGCCGAGCGAGGAGAGCAGCCAGAAGAGGCTGAGGCCGGGGGAGCGGAGCCGGGAGTCGGTCGCGGGGTGCCGGTCCAACTCGGACCAGGCGTCCAGCAGTCGGTGTATGTGATGGTCCCGGCGGACGGAGAGGGCGACGGCGACGACGGTCGGGGCGAGCGCGGCCAGGCCCAGCAGGGCGAAGAGCGGGCCCAGGACGAAACCGGTGGGGTCGCGCTGCTCGAGTTGTCGCAGCGGCAGCACCAGCAGCGCCCAGCCGACGATCGCCGCGAGCGCCAGCAGCCAGAGCAGCAGGACCCGGTGCACCCCGAGGCTCCGCCTGCGCAGCTCCTCCAGCGCCTGCCCCCGGTCGGCCAGCAGCGCGGCGCGGTCCGGCCAGGTCCTGATGTGCGCGGGCGGCGGCGGAGGCGGCAGCAGAGAGCCGGGCATCAGAACCTCTCGGACGACGGAGCGACGACGGAGCGACGACGGGACGACGGAGCGATGACGACGGAAACAGAGTCCGCGCCGACGCTACCGTGATCCACTTCTCCGTCCGCACCACACCGCGGTCGCCCACGCGTCTTTCACGCCACTCGGGTGGCCCCGGCGAACGGCATCTCGTCGACCGGCGCCAGCCGCACGGGCGCCGACGGGTTCGGGGCATGGATCATCTGGCCGTTTCCGACGTAGATGCCCACATGGCTGATTCCCGAGTAGAAGAACACCAGGTCACCGGGGCGGAGTTCGGACCGCGAGACCCGGTGTCCGGCGTTGATCTGCGCGTACGTCGTGCGCGGCAGCGAGATGCCCGCGGCGCGGTACGCGGCCTGTGCCAGGCCCGAGCAGTCGAAGGCGTCGGGCCCGGTGGCGCCCCAGACGTAGGGGCTGCCGAGCTTCCCGTAGGCGTACGCGACGGCCTCCGCCGCACGCGAGTTGGGTGCCGCGACGGAGCCGGGCGACGACACCGGGCCGAGGTCCCGCACGGCGGAGCGCGAGGCGCGCTGCCCGGCGCTTCCCGTACCCCCGGCGCCCCCGGCCGCTCCCAGGTCCCCGAGCTGCGCGCGCTGCTCGTCGGTGAGCCGTGACAGCAGCTGCCGCGCCGTGTCCAGCTTCCCGGTGATCGTCTTCTTGGCCCGCTTCAGCTCCGCCTGACGCGACTTGAGCGAGGCCAGCTCGACATGCGCGGCCCCGCGCAGCTGCTCGATCTCCCGCAGCTGCTTGCGCACCCGGGCCACGGCCTCCGCCTGCCGGCTGCCGGCCCGCTCGGCGAACGCGGCCCCTTCCAGGTACTGGTCGGGGTCGTCGGAGAGCGCGAGTTGCAGCGCGGGGTCCAGGCCTCCGCTGCGGTACTGCGCGGCGGCGATCGAACCCAGCGCGTCCCGAGCCGTGTTGAGCCGGTCCTCCTTGCGCGCCGCCTCGTCGCGCAGCGCGTTCAGCCGCTGCTCGGCCTTGTCGGCCTTGTCCTTCGCGCCGTCGTACTTCTGGGTGGCGACCTCCGCCTCCTCGTACAACTTGTCCACCTTGGCCTTCACCTGTGCCGGCGACAGCTGCGGGTCCGCGTGCCCCGTCCCGTCGAAGCCCGTCGCCGTGGCCGCGCCCGCGAGGGCGATGGTCGCGGCGGTGCGGGCCGTGTTTCCACCGAGCGAGCGCTGTCTGGGCTTTCGGTGCGCTGCCACGAGGGCCCACATCCTTCCCGGGGACTTGCCTACGACCGCCGGGTACGAGCGCGGTCAATGGGGACACGTCCGGCGGCGGCCCACACAGGGGGAGCGGGCCGCCGCCGGACCTTTCTCGGCGGTGGTGTCCGGCTGCCGCCCCTGGCCCGGGCGGCGGTGGGGAGCCGGTCACCTGGTGGAGGACGCTAAACCTGAGAGTGATGTCCCGGTAACGTCATGTACGGAAGTGGCGCCACTGGATCGCGGGGCGACCGTATGTGACCGTGATCCCGGCCCGGCGCGGTCGACTTCACGCGGTGTGATGACCGATGGGGCGGTTCCGGGACAATCGGTGGTTCCCAGGTGGTACGGGTCTACAGGGGGTGGGCCGGTGACAAGAGGGGTCAGGGCCGCCGATTAGGCTCCGGCTCCATGGACGTACTCATCCATCTCTTCGTCGGCCTGCACATCATCGGCATCGCCTCGCTCCTCGGCGGTTTCCTCACCCAGATGAAGGCGATGGGCCAGGGCACCGCCCGGTTCGTCCCCGCCATGCTGCACGGCGCGCTGACCATGCTGGTCACGGGCGTCGCCCTCGTCGGCCTCAACCAGGCCGACGACCACTCGGTCAACACCATCAAGATCGGCGTGAAGCTCGCCCTGCTGATCGTGATCCTCGGACTCGTCTATGTGAAGCGGGACGACGAGAAGGTGGACAAGGGCCTGTTCGGGCTCGTAGGGCTCCTCACGACCGCGAACATCTTCATCGCGGTGCTCTGGACCTGACGGCCCCCCGAAGGCCCCCACGGACGGCTACGGCGCTTCCGGACACCCGACGGTCACGGCGGCTTCCAGACGCCTGACCGCTACGGCTCCCGCGGACGCCTGACCGCTACGGCCGCCACCGCCAGCCACGCCGCGACCGAGATCCACAGCAGCACCTGCCCGAGCCCCCTGAGCCAACCGACGCCGATGGCGGCCGCGACCGACAGCGCCGCCACCGCCGTCATCCCCAGCGGGAACACGGTCGCCCAGCGCAGCACGTCGTAGCGCGGTCGGGGCCACAGGGCCTCCGCCACGGCCAGCACGCAGTACGAGCCGAGGACGAGCACGAGCAGCGCCTCGGTCACCCAGCGCAGCACGCCGTTGTCGTCGTTGTTCCACAGGTAGATGTTCGCCTGGTACGCGAGGATCAGCTTCGACCCCGCCAGCGCCGAGATGGCGAGCGCGCCGCCCGCGACCCACTGGTCCCCGGCGCCCGTGGCGACCTCGCGGTAGTCGAAGTAGAACAGCGCCGCCGCGTAGAGCACGAGCCCCAGCCAGAACAGCACCAGCGCGGTGTGCGCGAGCCAGTCCGTGTGCGTCGCGGCGGCGAGCGTCGCGCCCAGCACCGCGAGCCCCTGCGTGGCCACACAGCCGAGGAACACCGCTCCGGGCATGCGGGGCCGCCATTGCCGTACGACCAGGAGGAGCAGCCCCGGCCAGAGCGCCGCCGACAGGGCGAGCAGGGCCTCGGCCGACACCTCCCACCCCAGCGTGACCAGCCGCGTGCCGAGCACGGTGGTCGCCGCGACCGCGGTGAGCGCGCTCGGTGTACCGGCCTCCGTCAGCCATCGCTCCCGCTCCCGCAGCAGCCGTACGACGAAGGCCGCGGCGAGCCCGAGCCAGCCGACGGCCGCGAGGGCCAGCACGATCCGGGACAGGATCTCGTAGCCGGTCTGCTCCAGCCCGATCGAGATGATGCCGGTGGCCAGGATCGCGGCTCCGGCGCCCGGCGGACTCTGCGCCCACCAGGTGCGCAGGCCGGTCCACCGGGTGCCGGGCGGGGAGATGGCTGACATGGGCCCGATGCTAAGGACCTTCGAGCGGGTTGGCGGCGGGCCACGCGCGCGTGGAGCTCGATGAGCCCCACGCGCGCGCGGCGGGCGTCGAGGCGTTAGGCCGGACGCACCACGCTGTGGATGATCGACTCGCCGCCGTAGAAGATCGACTCCTCGCGGACGTACGCGCCCGGCTTGGGGGCGTGGATCATCATGCCGTTGCCGATGTAGAGGCCGACGTGGCTGATGTCGTCGTAGAAGAAGACGAGGTCACCGGGCTTGATGTCGGAGAGCGGCACCGTCGTGCCCGCGTTGACCTGGTCCCAGGTGGTACGCGGGAGATCGACGCCCGCGGCCTTCCAGGCGGCCTGGGTGAGGCCGGAGCAGTCGTAGGAGCCGGGCCCGGTCGCGCCCCAGACGTACGGCTTGCCGATCTGGGTGCGGGCGAAGGCGAGGGCCTTGTCGGCCTTGGCGGTGTACGAGGAGTCGGTGGCCGAACTCCCGGTGGTCCCGGTGGTGCCGGTGGTCGCGGAGGTCGTCTGCTGCTGGGCGGCCGCCTCCTGGGCCTTCTTCTCCGCCGCGGCCTGCTGCTGCGCCAGCTCAGCCGCCTTGCGGTCGGCCGCTTCCTGCTTCTTCTTCTCGATCGCCGCGAGCCGCGCCTTCTCCTCGGCGGTCAGCTTCGAGAGCAGGTCGCGCGCCTCGGCGAGCTTGCGCTGCACGTCGGCCTTGGACGTCTTCAGCGCGCTCTGCGTCGTGGTGAGCGTCTGCAGGCTCTGGGAGGCCTCCGCGCGCTTCTTGGTGGTGGCGGCCTGCTCGGTGATGTAGTCGTCGACGGCCACCTTCTGGCGGCTGGTCAGCCGGTCCATCAGCTGGGTCTGGTCGAAGTAGTCCTGCGGATTGTCGGCCAGCAGGAGGGTCGCGGTGTCGGGGGCGGAGGCACCGGTGCGGTACTGCGCCGCGGCGAACGAACCCAGCTCCTCGCGCGCGGTGTTGAGCTTCTCGGTGCGCTGGGCCACGTCGTCGAGGAGGGAGTCGACGCGCTTGCGCTGCTGCGCGGTCTTCTCCCTGGTCGCGTTGTACTTCTCGGTCGCCGCCTCGGCCTGGTGGTAGAGGTCGTCTACCTTCTTCTCGACCTCTTCGATGCTCGGCTTGGAGTCGGCCGAGGGCGCGGCGTTCGCCGTCTGGGAGAGCAGGGCCACGGAGGTGAGGGCCGCCGTGGCGAGGGCGGGGGTCCGTATACCCGCTATGCGCGTACCCGTAGGACTCCACTTGCGATGCGACGCCAAGAGAGGCGACTCCTTCCGTCTTCCGCCTACCGAGTTAGCTGTCGGGTTCGGGCGGGTGATTCCGGAAGGTTTGCCCTACGGTCCTTGTCCCAGCGGACAGTTGGACCGATTCACCCCAAGGTCGGTTGGGTCCCCGGCTCCGGCTGCCGTACGGCGCACCGGACTCGGCGGAGGCCGCACGGCCCGGCGATGTTCGCCGGTTGGGTCGAGCGGCCTGCCCGGCACGCTAGCCAACTCATAAGTGTTCTGTGAAGTTTGATGTGCGATATGCCCGATACATTTTTGTGACCTTGATCCTGAGGGCCATTGATCGGGACTGACTGTGGCTGACCGTAATGAAACGATCCTGAACGGTGACGGCGTCCGCGGCGGAAAGGGCGACGGAAAGAGATCATGCGCGGTCACGGAAAGCGATCATGCGCGGTCGCGGAAAAACCGGTCGGGTTTCCAGGGTGGCCGCGGGTTGTCAGTGGGGCCGCCTAGACTCGGAGAGCGATGAGCAGCCTCTTTGATGACAGCTTTCTGGCGGACCTCCAGCCTTCCGGGGCCCACGAGGAAGAGCCCCCGCCGCCGCCCGAGGACGGGGCGCCGGAGCCGCTTCCGGACGACCTGTTCGGCGGCCGCTTCGACGTGCCCGCGAGCCGGGACGCCTACTACCGCGACGGCGCGCACCGCCCCGCCGTGGACCCGGCGGCCCTGCTGGACGGGTTGAACGAGAACCAGCGCGCGGCCGTGGTGCACTCCGGCTCCCCGCTGCTCATCGTGGCCGGCGCGGGCTCCGGCAAGACCCGGGTGCTCACCCACCGCATCGCCCATCTGCTGGGCGAGCGCCATGTCCACCCCGGCCAGATCCTCGCGATCACCTTCACGAACAAGGCCGCGGGCGAGATGAAGGAGCGCGTCGAGCAGCTCGTCGGCCCGCGCGCGAACGCGATGTGGGTGATGACCTTCCACAGCGCGTGTGTGCGAATCCTGCGCCGCGAGAGCAAGAAGTTCGGCTTCACCTCCTCGTTCTCGATCTACGACGCCGCCGACAGCAAGCGGCTGATGGCGCTCGTCTGCCGTGATCTGGATCTCGATCCCAAGCGCTTCCCGCCCAAGTCCTTCAGCGCCAAGATCTCGAACCTGAAGAACGAGCTGATCGACGAGGAGGACTTCGCCGCCCAGGCCGCCGACGGCTTCGAGAAGACCCTCGCCCAGGCCTACGCGATGTACCAGTCGCGGCTGCGCGAGGCCAACGCGCTCGACTTCGACGACCTGATCATGACCACGGTCAACCTGCTGCGCGCCTTCCCGGACGTCGCCGAGCACTACCGGCGCCGCTTCCGCCACGTCCTGGTCGACGAGTACCAGGACACGAACCACGCGCAGTACGCCCTGGTCAGGGAGCTCGTCGGCCCGGTCGCCGGTGACCGGCCCGAGGACGTGCCGCCCGCCGAGGGCGAGCTCGAGCCCGCCGAGCTGTGCGTCGTGGGCGACGCCGACCAGTCGATCTACGCCTTCCGCGGGGCGACCATCCGCAACATCCTCCAGTTCGAGGAGGACTACCCGGACGCGACGACGATCCTGCTGGAGCAGAACTACCGCTCCACCCAGACGATCCTGACCGCCGCGAACGCGGTCATCGAGCGCAACGAGTCCCGCCGCCCCAAGAACCTGTGGACCAACGCGGGCGCCGGTTCGAACATCACCGGCTATGTCGCCGACACCGAGCACGACGAGGCCCAGTTCGTCGCCGACGAGATAGACCGTCTCACCGACGCGGGCGAGGCCAGGGCGGGCGACGTCGCCGTCTTCTACCGGACGAACGCCCAGTCCCGTGTCTTCGAAGAGGTCTTCATCCGCGTCGGCCTGCCCTACAAGGTCGTCGGCGGCGTCCGCTTCTACGAGCGCAAGGAGGTCCGGGACGTCCTCGCGTACCTCAGGGTCCTGGCCAACCCCGAGGACTCGGTCCCGCTGCGCCGCATTCTGAACGTTCCCAAGCGCGGCATCGGCGAGCGCGCCGAGGCCATGATCGACGCGCTCTCGCAGCGCGAGAAGATCAGCTTCCCGCAGGCGCTGCGCCGCGTCGACGAGGCGTACGGGATGGCGGCGCGGTCGACGAACGCCGTGAAGCGGTTCAACACGCTCATGGAGGACCTCCGCACGATCGTCGAGTCCGGCGCGGGCCCGGCGACCGTCCTGGAGGCGGTCCTCGAGCGCACCGGCTACCTCGCCGAGCTGCAGGCCTCGACCGACCCGCAGGACGAGACCCGGATCGAGAACCTTCAGGAGCTCGCCGCCGTGGCCCTGGAGTTCGAGCAGGAGACCGGCGAGGGCGAGGGCGAAGGCACGGGGGCGGGCGCTGCTGCGGGTGCGGCGGCTGCTGGTGCTGGTGCGGCGTCCGGTGGGCTCTCCGCGTTCCTGGAGCGTGTCGCGCTCGTCGCCGACTCCGACCAGATCCCGGACGAGGAGGACGGCAACGGCGTCATCACGCTGATGACCCTCCACACCGCCAAGGGCCTGGAGTTCCCGGTCGTCTTCCTCACCGGCATGGAGGACGGCGTCTTCCCGCACATGCGCGCGCTGGGACAGGTCAAGGAGCTGGAGGAGGAGCGGCGCCTCGCGTATGTAGGCATCACGCGCGCGCGGGAGCGGCTGTACCTCACCCGTTCGTCCATGCGCAGCGCCTGGGGCCAGCCCTCGTACAACCCGCCGTCCCGTTTCCTGGAGGAGATCCCGGAGACGCACCTGGAGTGGAAGCGCACCGGCGCGACCGCTCCCATGCCCTCGGGGCCCGTCTCCGGTGTGGCTGCCTCGCTGTCGTCCTCGCGTTCGCGGTCCGCGGCGTCCGGCGCCTCCGGCTTCGCGACACGCCGCGGGATCTCCGAGAAGCCGGTGGTCTCGCTCGCGGTCGGCGACCGGGTCACCCATGACCAGTTCGGCCTGGGCACCGTGGTCGGCGTGAAGGGAACGGGTGCGAACGCGGAGGCGACGGTCGACTTCGGCGAGGCGAAGCCGAAGCGGTTGCTGCTGCGGTACGCGCCGGTGGAGAAGCTGTAGTTCTACGGGGCGGCAGCTTGGCGCCCGGCGACGGCGTTCGGTCACGTCGTCGGGTGAGGGGCCGGTGGGTTACGTCGGGCCCGAGGCCTCGTGGGTTACGTCGGGTCCAGGCCGTGGCTGCGCAGCCACGGCAGCGGGTCGATCGCGGAGCCGCCCGCGGGGCGGACCTCGAAGTGCAGGTGCGGACCGGTCGAGTTGCCGGAGTTCCCGGAGAACGCGATCTGGTCACCGGCCTTCACGACCGTCCCCGACGGAACCTTGTAGCTGGAGAGGTGGCAGTACCAGGTCTCCGTGCCGTCCATCGCGGTGACGATCGCCATGTTCCCGTACGCGCTGTTCCACTGCGTCCGCACGGTGCCGTCGGTCGCGGCCATCACCGGCGTGCCGTACGACACCGGGAAGTCGATGCCCGTGTGCACGGACATCCAGTTGATGCCGGCCTGGCCGAAGTAGGCGCTGAGGCCCCTCTGCGTGACCGGGAGCACGAATTTCGGCCGCAGCCGCTCCTTGCGAGCCGCTTCCGCCGCCGCCTTCTGCTTCTCGGCGGCCTGCTGAGCCTTGAGGTCGATACGTTCCTGCGTCCGGCTGGCCCGGTCGGCGAAGTCGTCCGCGCCCGCGGAGAGGCTCTGGAGCTGGGTGTCCAGTTTGTTGTTGGCGGCCGACGGCTTCACCGCGGTCCCGTCGGCCGCGCTGAGGGTTGTGTTGTCCTTGCTGTCGTTCCCGCCGATGGTGCCCACGGAGGCGGCGGCGATCCCCGCGACCCCCATCACACAGGCCGAGGGCACCGCGACGGTCAGCAGGGCGGAACGCTTCGCCGGGGTGCGCCGCCGGGAACGGGACGCGGACCGGTTGGCGGCACGGGGGGCCGGAGTGACCTCTTCCATGTCCTCCAGCAGCGGCGCGTCCTGCGCGTCACCGGCGTCCTCGAACTCGTCCTCCGCGGTGCCGGATTCCTCGTACGACACCTGCTCGAAGGTCGCGGTCGCCTGCTGGTCGAAGGGCCGGTCGAAGGTCTGGTCGTCCACGTCGGACTCGGGCGCTGGCTGATGCTCGTAGGCCTCGGCGGCGAGTTGCTGCTCGTACGACTCGGCCTGCTGGTGCTGCTCGTACCCGTCGTACGGGTCGTGTTCGCCCGCGGTGTTCCACTGCGTGGCGTCGTACGCGCCCGTCTCCTGGGTGTGCGCGGTCCACTGCTGGGTCTGGCCGGTCTGTTCGGCCTGGAGCCAGGCGGCCGCGTCCCACTGGCCGGTGCCTTCGGGGCCCGGGTGCTGCGCGGGGATGTCGGCGAGTTGCTGGTATCCGCTCGCCCAGGCGGTGGTGTCGTAGGCGCCCGTGTCGTACGCGGCCTGGTGCTGTGCGGCGTACGGGTCGTAGTGCGGCATCTGGTGGCTGCCGGTGCTCCACTGCGTGGCGTCGTATGAACCCGTGCCGTCGCCGCCCGACATGTCGCCGAAGAGAGGGTCGGCCGCGAAGGTCGAGGTCTCGAAACCCGTGGTCTCGAAGCTTCCGGTCGCGTAGGTACCGGTGGTGGCGTAGCCGTCGTACGAGGTGAAGTCGCCGTACTGGGCTTCCTGGCCACCGTACGACGCATAGGGCGCCGCGGCGGCATCGGAGGCCGGAGCCGGGGGCGTTACGGTCCCCGACGGGTGACGGTCGTTCACCAACTTCTCTTTCGCCTCGACAACAGGGGCTGGCAGAGCAGTGCGGCGACTGTACCCGGCGGTACGCGGGCGCGACAATCTTCCGCAGGTTTCCTCCGCTCGGGAAACGGGCATTCGGCCGTGTTTCGGGGGAGGGCGGGCACGGCTTTGGCCTGGCGTTCGATTGCCGTTCGATGTTGAGGGTGTTCTGTGGAGGCGTTACGCCACTGTCAGACCCCCCGTTTCGGCGGCGGGCGCGGCGGCGGGGCGGGCCCGTGTCTCCTCGAAGTCGAGTGCCTGCCGTATCCCGGCGGCGACCGCGGGGTGGACGGGCAGGGCGAGATGTCCGATTCCGCTCACTTGGACGCTCTGTGCGAGCAGGTCCGGGTGGTCGATGTAGGCGGTCTCCAGCGGGTCCATCAGATGGTCGAGGTCGCTCCAGAAGCTCACGAACTGTGTACGGCAGTCGGGCGCGGGCTTGCGCAGCTCCTCGATCACCTCCGAACCCGGGCGCATCTGACGGACGATCGGGTGCGCGTTCATCAGCGGAATGACCTTCGTGCCCGCGTGCGGCGTGCCGAGCGTGACCAGGGTGCGGACGCGGAGGTCCCCGCCGAGGCGCTGGACGTAGTAGCGCGCTATCAGTCCGCCGAGGCTGTGCCCCACTATGTCCACCTGATCGCGCCCGGTGCGCTCGCAGATGTCCTCTATGTGCCGCCCGAGGAGCTCCGCGGCGGCGCGGATGTCGTTCGTCAGCGGCGAGTAGTTGAGCGACTCGATGTGCTGCCTGCCGTGCTGGGCGAGATTGCGGCGCAACAGCACGAAGACCGAACGGTTGTCGATGAAGCCGTGCAGCAGCACGACCGGCGGCTTGGTCCCGGTGGGCAGCCGGGGCGCGTCGGGCGGGGGGAGCGCGGGGGCGCCGCGGCGCTCCTGGGTGATGCCTGACGGATAGAGGAGGAGGTGCCCGGCGAGGATGGCGATCTCCAGGGCCGTCGCCTTCAATAGGGCCACCGAGAGCCCGGTCAGTCGGCTGGGCAGCAGGCGCTGACGGAGAGGGAGAAAGGGCAACTCGGCCCCGGTGACCTTCATGGCCGACCTCCAGTCGGCACGCAGCGGGACCGCTCTGTCCCCCGTGTGCCCTCGTGGAAAGCCGCGGTGGTGGTGCCGGTGGCGATGGCGTGGGCGGTTGCCGACGGTGCGTCCGTGGCGTGTGGTGCGCCAGTGACGCGACGGGATTCCCTGCCGTCGTGCTCCCGCCGGTGCGCCGCACCGCCGTCGCTCCTCCGTGATGCGACGGTGGTGCTGCCACCCGCTGGCGGCTCTCCTTGCGCAGGCTCCGGCCACGGCCCGCGCGTCGCAGATCCCTGCGGCGCGTGTGCCGCAGTGACGCGGAGCGATGCGCGGCGAATGTGTCCCACCGTGTGATTTCCCCCTCGGTCTTCAGCGGGAAACTGCGGTTTGCACGGATCTGACGATAACGTTCGTTCACTTCCCCTGCCGGTGCGGTGCGGGGCGGTCGATGAAGTCCGTTCATGGAGGCAGTGATGGGTGTGGCAGCCGGTCCGATCCGCGTGGTGGTGGCCAAGCCGGGGCTCGACGGCCACGACCGCGGGGCCAAGGTGATCGCGCGGGCGCTGCGCGACGCCGGTATGGAGGTCATCTACACCGGGCTCCACCAGACCCCGGAGCAGATCGTCGACACCGCGATCCAGGAGGACGCCGACGCGATCGGCCTCTCGATCCTCTCCGGCGCCCACAACACACTGTTCGCCGCGGTCATCGATCTCCTCAAGGAGCGCGACGCGGAGGACATCAAGGTCTTCGGCGGCGGGATCATTCCCGAGGCGGACATCGCGCCGCTCAAGGAGAAGGGCGTCGCCGAGATCTTCACGCCGGGCGCGACGACCGCGTCGATCGTGGAGTGGGTCCGGGCGAACGTGCGCCAGCCGGCCGGCGCGTAGCACCGCTCCGGCGGGGGTGCGGTCCCCATCGCTCGTGGGGCGGCCGCGGGTGGGTGGGGGCTGGTCGCGCAGTTGCCCGCGCCCCTCAAGGGGCGCTCCTGTCAGCGTGGTTCCGCACCATCCAGCTCCGAGGACATCACCGCCCGCAGACGCAGGGTGGTGACGAGGCGCTGGAAGGCCTCCGCCCAGTAGCCACCGGCACCGGGCGCCGCGTTCTCCGGCTCGTCGGCGACCGCCGTGAGTCCCTCCAGCCGCCCCGCCTCCGCCGGATCCAGGCACCGCTCGGCCAGCCCCATCACCCCACTGAAGCTCCATGGATAACTCCCCGCGTCCCGCGCGATATTGAGCGCGTCGACCACCGCCCGTCCCAGGGGCCCCGCCCACGGCACCGCGCAGACCCCGAGCAGCTGGAACGCCTCGGACAAACCGTGCGTGGCGATGAACCCCGCGACCCACTCGGCCCGCTCGGCGGAGCCCAACGTGGCGAGCAGTTTCGACCGCTCCGCCAGCGACACCGCCCCCGGCCCGCCGGCCTCCGGAGCCGACGGCGCGCCGAGGAGCGCCCGGGACCAGCCCGGGTCCCGCTGCCGTACCGCCGCCCGGCACCACGCGGCATGCAGCTCGCTCTGCCAGTCGTCCGCCACCGGAAGCGTCACGATCTCCTCCGGCGTGCGTCCGCCGAGCCGTCGCGACCATGTCCCGAGCGGCGCTGCTTCGACCAACTGGCCCAGCCACCACGACCGTTCCCCTCGTCCCGCCGGAGCTTTCGGTACAACACCGTCGCGCTCCATGCTCGCGTCGCACTCGTGCGGCGCCTCGACGACGATCGAGGGTGTGCCCCGCGTCCGGTCGACGGCCACGCAGGAGCCGGCCCGCGCCGCCATCCGCGCGGCGAGCGCCGAACCGGGCAGCGCGGACAGCAGTTCCGCCGCCGTGGCTCGGACGTTGCGGCTCCGGTCGGCGAGCGCCCGCTCCAGGAACGGTTCGTCCGCCGCGCACAGTCCGGAGCGCAAGGAGTCGAGGAACATCAGCCGGTCCTCGGCCCGTTCGGTCGCCCAGGTGGTGGCGAGCAGCTCGCGCGCGGCCCCGGGGTCCTGGGCCCGTATCGATGTGAGCAGTGCGACCCGCTCGGCGAAGAGACCCTCCTGCCAGAGCTGTTGCGCGCGCCCGGGGTCCTCTGGGCCGGGCAGCGCGGTGCCGCCGCCAGGCAGCGACCGCAGGGCGAAGCGCCAGTCCGGGTTCAGCCGGGCGAGCCACAGGGCGCGCGGCCCGGCGAAGGCCAGAGCCGCAGGCCGCAGGTCCGTACGGCCCCGGGCGGCGTCGAGGAGCGCGGGCAGTGCTTCCGGGGGCGGCGCGAAACCCCGCGCGTTCGCCAGCGCGAGCCACTGCGGCAGCAGCTCCATGAGGTCGGGCGCCGTGCCCCGGCGGCCGCCGCCTCCCGTGCCGGGACGGTCCGCCAGCAGCGTCGTGAGTCGGTGGGCCGCGGCGGGCGGGAGGGCCGGTCGTGGGTCGGGCGCGGCGGGCTCGGGACGGGCGGCCGCCCGTGCGGCCCGCACCCCGGCCCGCCGCCGCAGGGTTTCCACCGCGGCCGCGTCCAGCAGGGCCACCGGCGCCTCGCGCCCGGCGGCCCAGGCCGGAGGCGGGCGCCGCTCGGTCCCGAGCAGGGCCATCGTGACGAGCTCCTCCCAGGAACCTCCGACGGGCGCGCCCGCGGAGGCGGAGGTCGTGTTCATGAGCGTCCTTTCCGTGGGGAGGCGGTGCTGATGGCTCGACCGGTGACAGTGGTGCTGGTGCTGGTGCTGGTGCTGGTGCTGGTGCCAGTGGTGTGGGCGGCGCCGGTGGTCAGCACAGGGACACCGGCTCCCCGACGCCCTCCGGCCAGGCCGTCAGGGGAGTGAAGCCGCGGTGGCCGCACTCTCCGAAGACCGTGACGGGGGCGCCGCCGGAGAGGGCGGCGAGGCGCCACAGTCCAGGTCGGGAGAGAAGGGAAGGAGTGATCGGGAGGGCGAAGTCGCCCTCAGCGTCTGCCAGTTGCCAGGTGTCCCCGTCGGGGGTGGGTATCACCCGGGCCAGCGTGACCGGGTGGGAGTCGAGCCAGGGGTCGGCCCGCAGGGCTTCGCCGAAGCGGGCCGCCGCCTGGGAGGCGGTCAGCCCCGGTGGACGTGTCCGCGCGGGGGCGGGCGGCGTGAACCGCTCGCCCAGGGCCGCTCGGAGCTGTCCGGCGCCCGGATACGCGGACACCTCCGCCTCGAAGGCCAGCCCCACCGGCAGCGTCAGCTCCGGCGCACGGCCGGCGGCCCCATAGGAGAGGAGCAGCGCGGTGCGGTCGCTCTCCGCGCCGTAGAGCCAGATCCTGCGGGTCGTGAGCCGGGTGTCCGCCGTGTCGTACTGGGCGAGGACCAGCCAGCGGTCCCGCACCGGTGGCCCGTCCGCCGAACCGGGCAGCCCCACCCGCGAGCGAACCGTCGCGGCCAGGTCGTCCGGCAGCCGCTCACGGCGCAGCCAGCCCTGGTCGAGGAGATGGAGCAACGCGCACTCCTCCAGCAGCCGCACCGGCCAGCCGGGTCCGGAGGAGGGAATCGCCCCCAATTCCCTGACCCGCGCGGCCAGTCCGGGCGCCTGCGCGTCGACCATGCGGGCCGCCGTCTCCTCCCACATCCCGTACCCCGCCTGCTCGGCCGACGCGAGGCCGCCCCGCAGCAGATCCGCCAACCGCTGCTCCAGCTCCGCCGCCCCCGCGGTGATCCGCTCGGCCCGCCGCTGCGCCCTGCGCCGGGCCGCCTCCGGATCGCCCGGTGACGCCGTCCCAGATGCCCCGCCCGTCGTCCCCTTCTCCGCCGCTCGCTCTCGTCTCCCCTCTATCCACTGCTCCGCCCAGTCCGGCGCCGGCCCCCGCGGCACCGAACCGTCCGCGCCCGCCCAGAGCAGCAGCAGTCCCAGCGCGTGCTTGCACGGGAACTTCCGGCTCGGGCAACTGCACGTATACGCGGGCCCGGTGGAGTCCGCGATGTCGATGACCGTCTGATAAGGCCTGCTGCCGCTTCCCCTGCACAGTCCCCATACCGTCCCCTCGTCAGAACTGCCTGCCTCCGACCACGGCCCGGCCGCGCCGAGCTTGCTGCCGGCCGTACGTGACGCGGCATCAGGCGCCAGTGCCAGCACCTGATCCGCCGTCCAGCGCACCCCCTGCTGAGTCATGTCATCGAAGGTAGGTCCCGCCACTGACAATCGACCTTCGCGAGTGTATTTGTGCAGGTCAGAGCGCATTGTCAGTGGCGTGGTGCACGGTGGAACCAGATCCGAACCGGCCGAGCTGGAGGGGGAGCGAGCCATGTCCGTGCCCGTTGCGTCCGTTGAACCGACGACCGTCCGTCCGCCCGTGAGCGAGGGCCTGGGCGAAGGCGTGAGCGAGAGCGCGGGCGAGGCGCTGCGACCACATGCCGAGCACGCCTTCGCCGCCGAACTCGCCGCGCTGGCCGCGCAGGACGACCGGCCGCGGCCCGCCCGCTGGCGGCTGTCGCCATGGGCGGTGGCGACCTATCTGCTGGGTGGCACGCTGCCGGACGGCACGGTGATCACACCGAAGTACGTGGGACCGCGCCGCATCGTCGAGGTCGCCGTCACCACGCTCGCCACCGACCGCGCCCTGCTCCTGCTCGGCGTGCCCGGCACCGCGAAGACGTGGGTGTCCGAGCACCTGGCCGCGGCGGTCAGCGGCGACTCGACCCTGCTGGTGCAGGGCACGGCCGGCACACCGGAGGAGGCGATCCGGTACGGCTGGAACTACGCGGAGCTGCTGGCCCACGGCCCCAGCCGGGACGCCCTCGTGCCGAGCCCCGTCATGCGGGCCATGGCCGAGGGCATGACGGCCCGGGTCGAGGAGCTGACCCGCATCCCGGCGGACGTGCAGGACACGCTGATCACGATCCTGTCGGAAAAGGTCCTGCCCATACCGGAATTGGGCCAGGAGGTGCAGGCCGTCCGCGGCTTCAACGTGATCGCCACCGCCAACGACCGCGACCGCGGGGTGAACGAGCTGTCCAGCGCCCTGCGCCGCCGCTTCAACACGGTGGTGCTGCCCCTGCCGGAGAGCGCGGACGCGGAGGTCGACATCGTCTCGCGGCGTGTCGACCAGATCGGCCGGTCCCTCGACCTGCCCGCCGTGCCCGAGGGCATCGACGAGATCCGCCGTGTCGTCACCGTCTTCCGCGAGCTGCGCGACGGGGTCACGGCCGACGGGCGGACAAAGCTGAAGTCGCCCAGCGGCACGCTATCCACCGCCGAGGCGATCTCGGTCGTCACGGGCGGCCTGGCCCTCGCCGCCCACTTCGGCGACGGCGTCCTGCGTGCGTCCGACGTGGCGGCCGGCATCCTCGGCGCCGTCGTCCGCGATCCCGCCGCCGACCGGGTCATCTGGCAGGAGTACCTGGAGGCGGTCGTCCGCGAGCGGGACGGCTGGAAGGACTTCTACCGGGCCTGCCGGGAGGTGAGCGCATGACGGCCTTCACGGCGGGGCCGTTGCTGCTGGGGGTGCGGCATCACGGACCGGGGTCGGCCCGTGCCGTGCGGGCCGCGCTGGAGGCGGCGACGCCCGAGGTCGTACTGATCGAGGGACCCCCGGAGGCGGACGCGCTCATCCCGCTCGCCGCCGAGAAGGACATGCGTCCTCCCGTCGCACTCCTCGCCCATGTCGTGGACGAGCCCGGCCGCTCCGCCTTCTGGCCGCTCGCCGAGTTCTCCCCCGAGTGGGTGGCGATCCGGTGGGCCCTGGAGCACGGAGTCCCGGCCCGCTTCATCGACCTCCCGGCGACGCACACGCTGGCGTGGGGGAACGAAGAGGAGAAGGGGACGTCGGAGAAGGGGCAAGAGGGGGACGAAGGGGAGAAGGGGGAGAAGGAGGCCGGTGCGTCCGACCGTTCCGTCGACGCGGACGTGCGGATCGACCCCCTCGCCGTACTCGCGGAGACGGCCGGTTACGACGATCCCGAGCGCTGGTGGGAGGACGTGGTCGAGCACCGGGGCGGGGCCGGGATCGGGGCCGACCCGTTCGCGCCGTTCACCGCGCTGGAGGAGGCGATGGGGGCACTGCGGGAGACCTACGGGGTCGGGGGACACGACCGGGACCTGGTGCGCGAGGCGTACATGCGGCTCCAGGTGCGGGCGGCGCAGCGGGAGTTCGGGGACGAGGTGGCGGTGGTGTGCGGGGCCTGGCACGTGCCTGCGCTGCGGCAGAAGACGACCGTGGCCGCCGATCGGGCGCTGCTCAAGGGGCTCCCCAAGGCCAAGGCCGACATGACGTGGGTGCCGTGGACGCACCGGAGGCTGTCGCGGGTCAGCGGGTACGGCGCGGGCATCGACTCGCCGGGTTGGTACGGGCATCTGTTCGCCGCCCCGGACCGTCCCGTCGAGCGCTGGATGACGAAGGTGGCGAGGCTGCTGCGCGACGAGGACCGAATGGTGTCGTCGGCGCACGTCATCGAGGCGGTACGGCTGGCCGACACCCTCGCCGCGATGCGCGGTCGCCCACTGCCTGGGCTGACCGAGACCACCGACGCCGTACGAGCCGTGATGTGCGAGGGCTCGGACGTGCCACTGGGGCTCGTGCACGACCGGCTCGTGGTCGGCGATGTGCTGGGCGAGGTGCCTCAGTCCGCTCCCGCGGTGCCGTTGCAGCGCGACCTGGCGCGTGCGCAGAAGCGGTTGCGACTGAAACCCGAGCCGATGGAGCGGGAGTTGGAGCTGGACCTGCGGGGGGAGACCGACGCCGGGCGGAGCAGACTCCTGCACCGGCTGCGGCTGCTCGGTGTCGCGTGGGGCGAGCCCACCGCCTCGCGCGGCAGCACCGGCACCTTCCGGGAGACCTGGCGGCTGCGCTGGGAGCCGGAGCTGTCCGTGCGGGTCGCCGAGGCCGGGGTCTGGGGCACGACGGTGCTGTCGGCGGCGACCGGCAAGGCCGAGGCGGACGCCATCGCCGCGCACGCCCTGGCCGACGTCACGGCACTGGCCGAACGCTGTCTGCTCGCCGAACTCCCGGACGCGCTGCCCGTGGTGATGCGAGTCCTCGCCGACCGGGCGGCGCTGGACGCGGATGTCGGCCACCTCGCCCAGGCCCTGCCCGCGCTGGTCCGCTCCCTGCGGTACGGCGATGTGCGCGGCACGGACACACACGCCCTCACGGACGTCGCCGTGGGCCTCGCCGAGCGGATCTTCGTCGGGCTCCCACCTGCCTGTGCGGCCATCGACGCCGAGGCCGCCGAGCACATGCGACGCCATGTGGACGCGGTCCACGGCGCGGTGGGGCTGTTGGGAGAGCAGGGCACGGCGGCCCCCGGCGGCATACGCGAGCGCTGGCACTCCGTACTCCGGGTGCTGGCCGGGCGGGACACCGTGCCGGGCGTGATCCGTGGGCGGACGGTACGACTACTGCTGGACGACGGGGAGTTGGGGCAGGACGAGGCCGCGCGGCTCATGGGTCTCGTGCTGTCGCCGGGTACGGAACCGGGGGACGCGGCCGCGTGGATCGAGGGGTTCGTCGGCGGTGGCTCCGGGGGCGGGATGCTGCTCGTGCACGACGAGCGGCTGCTCGGTCTGGTGGACGCGTGGCTGACCGGGGTGCCGACGGAGGCGTTCACCGATGTGCTGCCACTGCTGCGGCGCACCTTCTCGGCGTACGAGGCAGGGGTGCGCAGAACGCTGGGCGAGCTGGTCCGGCGCGGCCCGGGGGCGCGGGGGAGCGCCGAGGCCGCCGCCTCCGGCATACCCGGGTTCGCGCCCGACCTCGACCCCGGGCGCGCCGACGCGGTCCTGCCGGTGCTGAGCCTGCTGCTGGGGCTGGGCGAGGCCTACGACGACGACTTTGCGGGGGTGGCCCGATGACAGCGGCACCTGTGGAAGCGACCGGATCGAACGGTCCGACCGGACCCACCGACGCCGCCGGCGAGCGGTTGCGGCGGTGGCGGCTCGTGCTGGGGGGTGAGGAGGCGGACGGCACCGGATGCGTGCTCGCGGGGCAGGACGCGGCGATGGACGGGGCGCTCACCGCGTTGTACGGGAAGGACGGCAAGGGGCGGTCAGGGCGGGACCGTTCGGCGGGGCTGGGGGCGTCGGCGCCGTCGGTCGCGCGCTGGCTCGGGGACATTCGGACTTACTTCCCCTCGTCCGTCGTGCAGGTCATGCAGCGGGACGCCATCGACCGGCTCGGGCTGTCCACCCTCCTGCTGGAGCCCGAGATGCTGGAAGCGGTCGAGGCCGATGTGCACCTGGTCGGCACGCTGCTCTCCCTCAACAAGGCCATGCCGGAGACGACGAAGGAAACGGCGCGGGCGGTCGTGCGCAAGGTCGTCGAGGATCTCGAGAAGCGGCTCGCGAGCCGCACGCGGGCGACTCTCACCGGCGCCCTCGACCGCAGTACGCGCATCAGCAGACCCCGTCACCACGACATCGACTGGAACCGCACGATCGCGGCGAACCTGAAGCACTACCTGCCCGAGTACCGCACGATCGTGCCCGAGCGGCTGATCGGCTACGGGCGCGCCTCGCAGTCCGTGAAGAAGGAGGTCGTCCTCTGTATCGACCAGTCGGGATCCATGGCGGCGTCCGTCGTCTACGCCTCCGTGTTCGGTGCCGTCCTCGCGTCGATGCGGTCCATCGCCACCCGGCTCGTCGTCTTCGACACGGCCGTCGTCGATCTGACCGACCAGCTCGACGACCCGGTCGACGTCCTCTTCGGCACCCAGTTGGGCGGCGGTACGGACATCAACAGGGCGCTGGCGTACTGCCAGTCGCAGATCACCCGGCCCGCCGACACGGTGGTCGTGCTCATCAGCGACCTCTACGAAGGGGGTATACGCGACGAGATGCTCAAGCGGGTCGCGGCGATGAAGGCGTCGGGGGTGCAGTTCGTGACGCTGCTGGCGTTGTCCGACGAGGGGGCGCCCGCGTACGACCGTGAGCACGCGGCGGCGCTCGCGGCGCTGGGCGCACCGGCGTTCGCCTGTACGCCCGACCTGTTTCCCGAGGTGATGGCGGCGGCGATCGAGAAGCGGCCGCTCCCGATACCGGACACCGCCTGAGGAGACGTGAGGAGAGGCGAGGAGGCGTGAGGAGACGTGACGAGCGTGGGAAAGCGGACATGACTACCCATCGGTGATGAGGGCGACAGAGGGCTTGCGCGACCTCAGGAGACCCGTGCGAGGATCGACGCCTCTTCCCGCCGCACGGAGGATCACCCCGTCTTGACCCCGCCCGCCGCCGAACTGCCCCTCGCCGGTGCCGCTCTGCGCATCACACGCATGACGCGCACGGCGGCCGGGCGGCGTGCGCTGCGACTGGCGCTGCTGGTGGCCGGGTTGTTCGCGCTCGGGCTCCTCTGCGGGGAGCAGGCGCATGCGGCGGACGGGTTGGTGCCGACGGTTTCGACGGTTCCGACAAGTTCGTCGGTACGGCTGGTGAAGCCGGGTGCCCCGCTCCCGGTGGCGCGCTCGCCGGCCCACACCATCACTTACGTCACGGACACCGTCACCCACACTCACGTCACGGACACCGTCGCTCAGGTCGGCGACACCGTCACCCGTGTGACCGACACCGTCCGGCACGTCGTACGGCCGGCTGCCGACAGCGTCGTACGGCCGGTCGGTGATCTCGTGGAGACCGTGACCGGCGAGTTGGGCCAGGCTCCGCCGAAGACCCTGCCGCCCCTACCTTCGTTGCCCTCCCTGCCCGAGCTGCCCGAGCTGCCCGGTCCGCCCTCGCTCCCGGGCGCGGGGGGTCAGGTTCCGTCCGCCGGTTCGGCGCCCCAGCACTCGGGTGCGGGTGCCGTGCACTCGTCGCCGCATGCGGTGGTGCGGCACGGGGACGCCGGGACCGTCAGTCCGACGTACTACGGCCCTGCCCGCCTCGGTACGGACACGGACGGTGTCGCCGTGCGCGGCGAGCACCGGGGTGTGGCGCCGGGACCGGGGCCCGACCGGCAGGCACCCCCCGGCGACCCCACGGGCGCGCTGGGCGGTCAGTCTGCCGTCGACAGCGGCACGCCGCGCCACGGCGATCCTCATGCCATCGTCACTCCGAGTCACCGGGCGCCGCTGCGGCTCGTGCCCGGCGTTCCCGCGGCGGTGACCGCGGCCGAGACCCGGGACAGGTGCCGGGACATTCCGGTCTTCCCTGGCTAGGGCGGTCCTTTCACCGCTGTCGGCCTGACTCTCTCCGGTCCCCGGACGGAAGCCCAGGCCTCTCGGAAACCCGAAGGATCCGACGTACGCATGAACAAGAACATCCGCCGGCGCCACCGGTCTGGCCTACGGCGGCGAGAGGAATGTCGGCGGCTTCGCGGCGGGCGTCGCGGACGACGTGCGGCCGAGTCCGTCACGCCGAGTTGTCCGCACCACGCCCCGTACGGCACGTACAGCGTCTGACCGCCCCTCCCGCCGTACCGCTCGCTGTACCCACCGACCGACTCCGTGGGGCCACGGCCCCGGACGGCCGAAAGCCGTCGGCTGTGTCCGACCGAAACCCCGCGGATGGGGAGGGTGCTCCCCATTGGGGTGGGGACCACCCTCCCTGGGCCCCTCAGGGGCTGTCCGAGGGGCCTCACCAGGCAAACCCCAGCCTGGTGAGGCCCCGTCCCGGCCAGATCTGTGACAGGTATCACCGCTCAGGTGTGACCTGCGATTTAGGGACCCACGTCCTGCGGCGATAACCTGCGGGACGGACATGCCGCGCGCTCGGACACCGTGTGCGCCACCCTTGTGACAGCGGACGTCACGTTGCCCTTCGCGGCACGCCCACGCATCCAACGAACCGCGAGATCACTGATAGGGACGGACGCGCGTGGACCTGTTCGAGTACCAGGCGAGGGACCTCTTCGCCAAGCACGGTGTACCGGTGCTGGCCGGTGAAGTCATTGACACGCCTGAGGCAGCCCGCGAGGCGACCGAGCGTCTTGGCGGCAAGTCCGTCGTCAAGGCCCAGGTGAAGGTCGGTGGCCGCGGCAAGGCCGGCGGCGTCAAGCTCGCCGCCACCCCGGACGAGGCCGTCGCCCGGGCGACGGACATCCTCGGCATGGACATCAAGGGCCACACGGTCCACAAGGTGATGATCGCCGAGACCGCGCCCGAGATCGCCGAGGAGTACTACGTCTCGTACCTCCTCGACCGCACCAACCGCACCTTCCTCGCCATGGCGTCCGTCCAGGGCGGCGTGGAGATCGAGGTCGTCGCGGAGGAGAACCCCGAGGCCCTCGCGAAGGTCCCGGTCGACGCCAATGAGGGCGTCTCGATCGAGAAGGCCCGCGAGATCGTCGCCCAGGCGAAGTTCCCGGCCGAGGTCGCGGAGCAGGTCGCCGAGATCCTGGTGACGCTGTGGGACACCTTCATCAAGGAGGACGCCCTCCTCGTCGAGGTCAACCCGCTCGCCAAGGTCGCCGACGGCCGCGTCATCGCGCTCGACGGCAAGGTGTCGCTGGACGAGAACGCCGAGTTCCGCCAGCCGGAGCACGAGGCGCTGGTCGACCACGCCGCCGCCAACCCGCTCGAGGCGGCGGCCAAGGCCAAGAACCTCAACTACGTCAAGCTCGACGGCGAGGTCGGCATCATCGGCAACGGCGCGGGTCTCGTCATGAGCACCCTCGACGTCGTCGCGTACGCCGGTGAGAACCACGGCGGCGTCAAGCCCGCCAACTTCCTCGACATCGGTGGCGGCGCCTCCGCCGCGGTCATGGCGAACGGCCTGGAGATCATCCTCGGCGACCCGGACGTCAAGTCCGTCTTCGTCAACGTCTTCGGCGGCATCACCGCCTGTGACGAGGTCGCCAACGGCATCGTCCAGGCGCTCCAGCTGCTCGCCGACAAGGGCGAGGAAGTCACCAAGCCGCTGGTCGTGCGTCTGGACGGCAACAACGCCGAGCTGGGCCGCAAGATCCTGTCGGACGCCAACCACCCGCTGGTCCAGCGCGTGGACACCATGGACGGCGCGGCCGACAAGGCCGCCGAGCTCGCGGCTGCGAAGTAAGGGACGAGGGAAACAACCGCCATGGCTATCTTCCTCAACAAGGACAGCAAGGTCATCGTCCAGGGCATGACCGGTGCCACGGGCATGAAGCACACCAAGCTCATGCTGGCCGACGGCACGAACATCGTCGGTGGCGTGAACCCGCGCAAGGCGGGCACGTCCGTCG
This sequence comes from Streptomyces sp. GbtcB7, assembly GCF_019091445.1. NCBI lineage: Bacteria > Bacillati > Actinomycetota > Actinomycetes > Kitasatosporales > Streptomycetaceae > Streptomyces > Streptomyces sp. GbtcB7. The sequence goes on along the minus strand of NZ_JAGXJM010000036.1, from coordinate 3,406 downwards.
ACATCGACGGCACCGAGATCCCGGTCTTCGGCACGGTCGCCGAGGCCATGGAGAAGACGGGCGCCAACGTGTCCGTCCTCTTCGTGCCGCCGGCCTTCGCCAAGGCCGCCGTCGTCGAGGCGATCGACGCGGAGATCCCCCTCGCGGTCGTCATCACCGAGGGCATCGCCGTCCACGACTCCGCCGCCTTCTGGGCGTACGCGAAGTCGAAGGGCAACAAGACCCGCATCATCGGCCCGAACTGCCCCGGTCTCATCACCCCGGGCCAGTCGAACGCCGGCATCATCCCGGGCGACATCACGAAGCCGGGCCGCATCGGCCTGGTCTCGAAGTCCGGCACGCTGACGTACCAGATGATGTACGAGCTCCGTGACATCGGCTTCTCGTCCGCCGTCGGCATCGGTGGCGACCCGATCATCGGTACGACGCACATCGACGCGCTCGCCGCGTTCGAGGCCGACCCCGACACCGACCTGATCGTCATGATCGGTGAGATCGGCGGCGACGCCGAGGAGCGTGCGGCGGACTTCATCGCCAAGAACGTGACGAAGCCGGTCGTCGGCTACGTCGCCGGCTTCACCGCGCCCGAGGGCAAGACCATGGGCCACGCCGGCGCCATCGTCTCCGGCTCCTCCGGCACGGCCGCCGCGAAGAAGGAGGCCCTCGAGGCCGCCGGCGTCAAGGTCGGCAAGACGCCGACCGAGACGGCGAAGCTGGCCCGCGAGATCCTCGCCGGCTGACCTTCTCCAGGCTGGACCTTCTCCGGACTGAACGGGCTCGCATCCCCACCGGGGTGCGAGCCCGTCGTCGTACCCGGCTCAGCCGGCCTCCGGAACCAGCCGCTCCGGCCCGCTGACCGTCTCCCCCTTGAGCTTGGCGCGCAGGGCCAGCTCCTCCGCGGACAGCGGTCCGGGCGCGACCCGGGGCGGCACCCCGTGCACCGTGGCGCCGGGCGCCAGTGGCGGCTCGTAGTGGTCCGGGGCCGTACGGAGCGTCAGTGTCGTGGCGCCGATGAGGACGACCGTGAAGGCGATGGCGGCACGGGTCCACTGCCGGGCGCGCTGCTCTCCGCCCCAGCGGACCGTGGTGGGCTTCGCGGCGCGCAGCCGCTCGGCGGAGGCGACCTCGGCGAGTCGCCGGTGCAACTCCTTCGGCTCCGCCAGCTCCGGCAGCCGCGTGGCCACGGCCTCGCGCGCGTGCAGCAGCCGGTTGGCCGCCGCGGGCGTGCTCGCCTCCGTCTCGGCCGCGGTCTCCGGCAGATCGAGCCCGACCCCGTCGTAGAGCAGCAGGGTCCGCCGGTACACGGGCGGCAGTTGCAGGAGTACGTCGAGCAGCGCGCGGTCCGCGGGGGCGGCGGGCGGCGGCTCCGGGTTGCGGTGCCGGGGGCGCAGCCTGTGCCAGGGCGAGAGCGCGAACTCGTACGCCGTCGCCCGCACCCACCCCGCCGGATCGCGGTCCATGGCCACCTCGGGCCAGCGGTGCCAGGCCAGCTGGAAGGCGCGCTCCACCGACTCGCGCGCCAGTTCGCGCCGCCCGGTGAGCAGGTAGGTCTGCCGTACGAGGGCGGGGGCGCAGAACGCGTAGAGGGCGTCGAAGGCCTGATCGGGCGTCAGGGAGGGTGAAAGGGGTTCGAGTTCGGCTTCGGGGCTGAGTTCGGGGTCGAGCGCGGGTTTGGGGCCGCGCACGGGATCAGGGCCGAGTTCGGGATCGGGTTTGGGGGCGCGTTCGGAGGCGGGTGGGGTTCCGGAGGGCGGCTCGGGGGCGGGTTCGGCGCGGTCGGGGGATGTCTGTACGGGGCCGGTGGCGGCGCCGACCAGGGCGGGAGCCGGGTTCTCCTGATGGGGGGTCACCTCCTCGGCGCCCGTCAGCAGTCGTACGTACGCATCCCGATTGGTGCCGCGTGGCGTCGTACGGCCGTTCTCCCACGAGCGCACCGTCGCACGGGTGACGCCCAACGCGGCCGCGACGTCGGCCTGGCTCAGCGACTGGGCCTCGCGCAGGCGGCGGCACTCCTTGGGGGAGGGCAGCGGGGTCTCAGGGGTGCGTGTCATGTCGGACCCCATAGGGTGCCCCTTAGTACGAAAAAGTACATAGCTGCATATTGAGCGACACATCCGAGGTTCGCCTGTTACGACGAGAAAGCGCGTGTCGTTGGGAGCATGGCGGGCGTGACCCAAATGACCGACCGCAGGCTGTCGTTGTCGCCCCTGCTCACCCGGATGCGCCACCGTTCATCCGGACTGGGCGCCAGCCTCCTGGGTGGCGCCCTCGCGGCGGGGCTCGGACTCGGCTCGTTCGCCGTCCTCGTCATGATGCTGTGGATCAGCTCGCCCTATCCGGACAGCGGACCGAGTGGATCGCTGCACGTGGCCGCCGCGTTGTGGCTGCTCGCGCACGGCGTGGAGCTGATCCGCACCGAGACCCTGTCGGGGCTGCCCATGCCGATGGGTGTGACACCGCTGCTGCTGGTCGTCCTGCCCGTGTGGCTGCTGTACCGGGCGGTGCGTGGCGTGGCGGACGCCGAGGCCGAGGCGGAGCCGGGCACGGTGTGGACGGGGGTCGTCGGGGGCTATCTGACGGTCGGACTGGCGGCCGCGCTGTACTGCTCGGGTGGGGAGTTGCGGCCTTCGTGGGTGTGGACCGCCGGATGCCTGCCGTTGCTCGCCGGGAGTGCGGCGGGGGTGGGGGTGTGGGCGGCGTACGGACGCGCCGGCTTCCCTGTGCCCGCGCGGGTCCGGCGGTCGCTCGCCGTGTTGCCCGCCGGCGTACGCCGTTGCTCGCCCGAATTCCTCGGGGCCTCCGCGCGGGCGGCCGGGGCCGGGGCGGCGGTGCTCGTCGGGGGTGGCTCGCTGTTGGTGGCGGCGTCGCTGGTGTGGCACGGCGATGCCGTCCGGGACTCGTTCGGGCAGCTCACCGAGGTGTGGTCGGGGCGGTTCGCGGTACTGCTGCTCTGTCTGGCGCTCGTGCCGAACGCGGCGGTGTGGGGGGCCGCGTACGGGCTCGGGCCCGGGATCGTGCTGGGGGCCGGGCATGTCGCGGGGCCGTTGTCCGCGGCGGGGCCGGGGCCGTTGCTGCCGGCGTTTCCGCTGCTGGCGGCGGTGCCGGTGCCGGTGCCCGGGGCGGTGTGGAGTGAGGTGGGGATGGGAGTGCCGGTGGTGGCGGGGGTGACGGTGGCGTGGTTCCTGGTGACCGCGGGGGCGCCGGGGGAGGGGCGTGAGGCCTGGTCGTGCGGGCGGGTCGTGGTGGGGGTGGGGGTCGCGGCCGTGTTGTGCGGGCTGGTGATGGCGGTGCTGGCCGGGGTGGCGGGGGGGCCGTTGGGGGTGGCGGCGTTGGCTCACTTCGGGCCGGTGTGGTGGCAGGTGGGGGGGGCGGGGGGGGGTTGGACGGGGGGGGGGGGGGGGCCTGT
>NZ_JAGXJM010000357.1:0-262 GCF_019091445.1 Streptomyces sp. GbtcB7 | reverse complement strand
AAAATAATGAATTCATTATTTCATACTTTTTTAACAGACTTCTTACTATAAGAAATTTCAAGTTTCGAGTAGTAATAGAAGTTGAATTTAAACCAGTTGTTACGATGGAGATACATGATTACGCCAATAGTTTTACTATATTTGAATCCAGATTTTAGTTTATATTTTTTTGTTTCTTCTTTAATATCACAACAATAATATGAGAACAACAAAGAAAGATTTGTTTTACTTTTATATTTTTACCTATTATTTTCGTGTTTCG
>NZ_JAGXJM010000356.1:0-262 GCF_019091445.1 Streptomyces sp. GbtcB7 | reverse complement strand
TGTCCACTAAACTCTTTATAAGGACTCTTTCTGTTGCTCACTCAATGATTAATTAGTTGTAGAATTAATTGATAAATAATATTGTTCATTTTTTAACAGATCTTTTATGAGTTTGTTGTTGATGATAAGCTCATGTGGAAGTGGGTGGATGACAAGGCTAAAAATGCTTACAAAAACTGGAAGTGCACTATAAATACAATTAGAAAGGAAAACCCGGGGAAGATCCCAGAAGAGTTTGAACACCGGCTGGACGAGTGGAACT
>NZ_JAGXJM010000355.1:0-262 GCF_019091445.1 Streptomyces sp. GbtcB7 | reverse complement strand
TTCAACAGATCGTGTCTCGAATACTGCCCGCTCGAACGGGTTGCCGGGCGGTGGCCAGGAACAGATGACGACACGGGGCGAGTGCTTTCGGAGTGCGGCGCGAGCATCGGATCGCTCGACGTCGGTGCCGTAGTCGATTACGCTGTCCCAACCGTGGTCGTCTGTCGCACGGGCGCTCACGCCTTCGGCTGACAGGAACCGTGACAGGGTTCCGTCACCGGCCGCGATTTCCAGCACTTCGCGTCCCTGTGCCAGCCCGCGG
>NZ_JAGXJM010000354.1:0-262 GCF_019091445.1 Streptomyces sp. GbtcB7 | reverse complement strand
TACTTGTTAACAAGATTTTACAATTGTTTTCTAAAAATTGGGATTTGAAAATAATGACTATTCAAGAATAAAAAAAATTGAATACTTTTTTGATCGAAGAACTTATCAGGTTTATAATGACCTATGAAATGATATGCAATGCACGTGAAGAACTTAAGATCCACCTTCCAAAGGACAGGAAGGATTTTGAACTAAGAACAATCGAAGACTACTCAAGCATAAGCTCAAATGATGGTGAACTTGAACTCCTTACTATGAAATA
>NZ_JAGXJM010000353.1:0-262 GCF_019091445.1 Streptomyces sp. GbtcB7 | reverse complement strand
CCAAGGTCACCGGCCCGGCCGAGCTGGCGCTGGTCGATGCGGTCCACGACGCCCTGGACCAGATCTGGCGGGACGCCCCCGGTGTCACGGACGAGGACCGGATGCTGTTCGCCCTCGCCGTGAGCGAGGTCGCGACGAACGTCGTCGAACATGCCGCGGGTGACGAGCGTCCGACCGTGTCGATCCGGCTGTCGGCCGACGACACCGAGCTGGTCGCCGTCATGTCCGACGACGCCGATCCCGCCCTGATCCGGCTCGATCA
>NZ_JAGXJM010000352.1:0-262 GCF_019091445.1 Streptomyces sp. GbtcB7 | reverse complement strand
ATTAATGGAGTGTAGCAATTAGATGACGGCGTGTTATTATTATCACATGCAGCCTTCCCCATGCCGGTGATCGAACCAGTCACAGCAATGGTTGAGCTTTTTCACGTTGGCACACGTCTGATCCATCCTTTTGATGTCCTACCTAGAAAAGTGGACTGTTTTTTGCCCACTGATATCCTTCGTGGATGCTCAAATCTTTACTCTAATTCATCGTCTGCAGTAAACCATCTTTGACACTGTAGCCCCTCGTCACCTTCGTTAG
>NZ_JAGXJM010000351.1:0-262 GCF_019091445.1 Streptomyces sp. GbtcB7 | reverse complement strand
AGATAGATGAGAAGCAATGTCTAGTGAATCGATGTGAGAGTGAGTTGAGGTGGCAACAGATACAATGTGAGTGTTAGATGTGCTAGAGCTTACGAGGTTGATATTGTCATATTTTCTTAGGTATGAGTCTGGTAGACTCAAATTTAATCAGTATGATTGATTGGAGCTGATAGCCACGGGGTAATCTGTTTCTGATGCACTCCACGTTAACATGGGGATACAAGGAACGTCTACAGACTTGCTAAGACCCACACCGAGGACT
>NZ_JAGXJM010000350.1:0-262 GCF_019091445.1 Streptomyces sp. GbtcB7 | reverse complement strand
AAGTATTGCATCCAAACCATCATACATAATAAAATTTTATTTTACTATACATGTACCTTCTCCTCCTTTGTCATCAACAAAAAGGAGAAGTTTAACTAGCAATTTTTGGAACATGCAAGTTCTACTTCATTATAGAACATGCAAGCTTAGCAAGTTTTAGAGATATGCTAGCTTTGCTTCTCTTTTGATACGTGCAAGATAATAATTTTTGCCTCTTGTTGAAGTGTGCAAGCTAGCAATTCTTACTTCATTTTGTAATGTG
>NZ_JAGXJM010000349.1:0-263 GCF_019091445.1 Streptomyces sp. GbtcB7 | reverse complement strand
AATCTATGTTGTCTGGCACGTCAATTGTTCAATCAAACTCTTGGGGAACTTTCGATGAACTCCTAGCGATCTTTCGATGAACTTCCAATGAGCTTTTGGTGAACTCCTAGCGAACTTTTGGTGAGCTTTCACTATATCGTTCGATCCTTCGGTGTAACCCCCGATTCATCCGGACCGATGCACGATCATTGACTCTAGCCCAACATTCGATTATTCTTTAATTGTTTTACCTTTTTCACGATTGTAGTTAGTCCTACATCACT
>NZ_JAGXJM010000348.1:0-263 GCF_019091445.1 Streptomyces sp. GbtcB7 | reverse complement strand
GCGCCCACTTCCCCGGCAACGCCCGCCAGGCGGGCCGCAAGGGCACCGCCCAGCCGTACCCGGTGGGCCCCCTCGGCCCCCCGGGGGCGGAGACCCCCGTCGCGACGCCCACGCCCCCCGGGTGGACGCCGATCGGTCCCGCGCTGCCCAAGGGGGCCGGCGACCTCGACGGCGGCAACGGCCCCCGGCGGAACGTGCTGATCAGCGACGGCGAGGACACCTGCCGGCCGCTCGACCCGTGCGAGGTGGGCCGCGAGATCGCC
>NZ_JAGXJM010000035.1:0-134920 GCF_019091445.1 Streptomyces sp. GbtcB7 | reverse complement strand
GAGGCGGCACCCGACCCGACGATCCGGCCGCACTGGCAGATCCACTTCACCGTCGACGACGTCGAGGCCGCCGCCCGTGCCGCGCGCGCCCACGGCGGCACGGCCCACCAGCAGGGCCTCGGCTCGACCGAGGCCATCCTGACCGACCCCGACGGAGCGCACTTCACCGTCACCTGCAAGGGCGCCGGGTAGCTCATCGGGCCCCGGCTGCCAGCGCGTCCCCCAGCGCCGTGCGCTCGTAGAGGACGTACTGCCCCTGTCGGTGCGACACCAGCAGTCCGGCCTCGCGCAGCACCGAGAGGTGGGACGAGACGGACGAGGGGGCCAGACCGTGGCGGTTCGCCAGGGTCGTGGTCGAGGCGGGACCGTCGAGGCCGACGAGGACGGCGGCGCGGTGGGGTCCGAGCAGCCGGGCCAGCGCGGCGGGCGCCTCGGCGGGGGCGGCCCCGGTCGGCGGGCCGCCCGTGCCCCGGGCCGGATAGATCACCGTCGGCTGCCAGGGCCGGGCGAAGCCGCTCACCACGTCCGGCCGTACGAAGACACTGGGCATCAGCAGCACACCCCGCCCGTCGGGCCCCTGCGCCTCCTTCAGGTCGGCGTACCCGCGCAGGGTGAGGGTGTCGTCCGCCCATCCGATCTCCGGGTGCAGGTCGCCGAAGAGTGCCTCGAGTCCGCCGTCCGCCAACTGCCGTGAGCGGTAGGCGATATCAGCCTCGAGGAGAGCCTGGTGGCGGGGCCAGTCCGGGGCGAGCAGCGCGTGCCAGGCCCGCTCGGTGAGGTCGGCGAGGCGTCGCACGGTGCCCGCCGGGTCCTCCAACGCCGCCCGCCCGTACGGCGATGCGGCGGCGCCGGGTGTGCAGGCGAGCGAACGCGCCAGCTCCGTACGGGCCATGACGGGGTCGGTGGCGCGCATCAGGGCCAGCTCCTCGTCGAAGGAGGCGTTCGGCGTCCGCGGCGGCGGTCCGAGGAAGTCCGGGGTGTAACCGCCCTTGCGGGGGATGAACAGCCACAGCTCCGCCAGGTCCAGGCCCACCACGATGTCGCGCACGCGCCGCAGCCAGTCCCGGTGGAAGGCGTGCCGGTCCGGGCGCCGCAGCATGCGCAGCGCCTCGTGCGTCTGGCAGAGCGGGGACACCGCGAACCGGCAGCGCGTCAGATCGTCGGTGCCGAGGTGCAGGGTCAGCGGCAAAACAGTCTCCGACGGGTCTTCGGCCGAGCTCACGGGGTCGGGATGGGCGATTCGGCTCCAGCCGAAAGAGTAGTGGGCCGCGCGGCGACCCCGCAGGCTGGCCCGTGGCCGCGTCCGGCCGCCCGTCCCCCTTCGGCACCCCCTCAACACCCCTTCACAGAAAGGCTCGTGGATGGCGAGCGTTCGTCTCACCGCCTGGCGCAGGGCCGCCGTCGTCGCCGCGCTCATGCTGGCCGCGTTCACCTTCAACACCACGGAGAATCTGCCCGTCGGACTGCTCCCGCTCATCGCGGACGACCTGCGTGTGTCGCTCTCCTCCGTCGGGCTGCTGGTCACCGGGTACGGCCTGACCGTGGCCGTCGTCTCGCTGCCCGTCGCGCACCTGACCCGGTCGATCCCTCGCCGCCATCTGCTGTCGGGCCTGCTGGGGCTGCTCGTGGTGGCCAGCTGGATGTCGGCGCTGAGCGGTGTCTCGTACGGCTTCCTGCTCGCGGCACGGATCGCGACCGCGCTGGCCCAGGCGCTGTTCTGGGCGGTGATGGGTCCGGTCGCCGTGGGGTTGTTCCCACCCGAGCGGCGCGGGCGGGTGATCGGGCTGCTGTCCATCGGGGGCTCGCTCGCCACGGTGCTCGGGGTTCCGGCGGGTACCTGGCTGGGCGGACACAGCGGCTGGCGGGCGCCCTTCGTGGTGCTCGGCGCGCTCGGCCTCGTCGCGCTCGTCGCCGTCGCCGTCCTGCTGCCGACCTCGCGCCCGGACGAGGGGCACGCGGCGTACGGGGCGACTCCCGACGTCCGCCGGTTCGCCGTGGTGCTGGCGACCACCGCGCTGTCGGTCACCGGCGCCTTCGCGGGATTCACGTACGTCGTCGCCTTCCTCGACGAGGTGAGCGGTTTCTCCAGGGATTCGGTGAGCGCCGTACTGCTGGCGTTCGGGGTGGCGGGCATCGCGGGCGTCTCGGCGGCAGGCCCGCTCCTCGACCGCTTCCCGCGCGCAACCCTGACGGTCCCGGTGGCGACCCAGGCCGTGGCGCTGCTCGGGCTGTACCTGGGCGGCGGGCGCAGCCAGGTGGCTGCCGTCGCCCTGCTGATGCTCCTGGGCGCGTCGGTGGGCCCCGTCTTCATGGCCACGCAGAGCCAGGTCCTCCACGTCGCACCCGGGCGCACGGAACTCGCCCTGGCGGCGAACTCGGCCGCCTTCAACGCGGGCGTCGCGGCGGGCGCGCTGACCGGCGGCACCCTGCTCCACGCCGCCGGGGTGCGCGGGACGTTCCTGGTCGGCGGAGTGCTCACGCTCGGCGCCCTGGCCGTGCTGACCTGGCCCGCGACCGGCTCGTCGCGGGCGAGACCGAACGGTCAGGGCAGTGGTTCGGCGGTGGGCACCATCGGCGACTGGTAGCCGCCGCTGGCCAGCATCCGCACTTCCCCGGCCGTGCTGATCTCGGCGCGGAGGATGCCGGTGGGGTCGGAGTACACCGGGTTCCCGCCCGGTCCAAGGGCGTCGGTCCGTTCGACGACCACCTCGTCGGTGATGACGCCGACGCCTGATTCCTGATGGGTGAAGATCAACCGGTAGCGGTCCGGAGTGTGCATGACGACCTCCCGTACCCGAGACAAGCCAGAGTTACATAAGCGGGCAAATCGACCCTCCTCCATGATGCGGCCAGATCAGCCCGACAGCAGCACTCGCCGAGAGACCCGTGCCACGGGCCCCGACCGGCCCCTGTCACACCACGCGCTGCCCCTCGCCTCGGGGCGCCCGGCAGTGTAGACATAGGCACATGGTCCGGCTCTTGGGTCGATCCCGGGCTCGGTCGACCCCTCGCCCAGGCGGTCCGCGCGCGGGGCGCAGACCCGCGTGGGGACCGCGGTCCGCGCTGGGCGGACGCAGCGTCGCGGGCCAGGTGTTCGTGCTGCAAGTGGTGATCGTGCTGCTGCTGATCGTCTCCGCGGTGGTGGCGCTGGTGCTGCAGGTACGGCACGACAGCACACAGGAGGCCCGCAACCGTTCGCTGGCCGTGGCCGAGACGTTCGCCAACGCGCCCGGCACCCGTGAGGCGCTGAGCAGCCCCCACCCCACGCTCGTGCTGCAGCCGCAGGCCGAGGACGCCCGCAAGCAGTCCCACGTGGACTTCATCGTTGTGATGAACACCGACGGGATCCGCTACACCCACCCCAAACCGGACCGGATCGGCAAGAAGTTCGTCGGGAACACCGCCCCCGTGCTGGCCGGCCATTCCATCACCGAGGAGATCAACGGGACCATCGGGCCGCTGGTGCAGGCCACGGTTCCCATCAAGGCGCCCGACGGCAAGGTCGTGGGCATGGTGTCGGCCGGTATCACGACCGCCAACGTGGGCGGGGTCGCGGACCGGCAGTTGCCCCTCCTGCTGGGCGCCGCGGCCGCCGCACTCGCCCTGGCCACCGGGGGTACGGCGCTCGTGAGCCGGCGCCTGCTGCGCCAGACACATGGCCTGGGCCCGTACGAGATGACCCGGATGTACGAGCACCACGACGCGGTGCTGCACGCCGTCCGGGAGGGGGTGATCATCGCCGGCGGCGAGGGACGGCTGCTGCTCGCCAACGACGAGGCACAGCGCCTGCTCGACCTGCCCGCCGACGCCGAGGGGCGGCATGTCCTGGAACTGGGCCTCGAGGCGGACACCGCCGAGCTGCTGGCCTCGGGACGGGTCGCCACGGACGAGGTGCATCTGGTCGGGGACCGGTTGCTGGCCATCAACCAGCGGCCCACGGACCTCCAGGGCGGCCCGCCCGGCAGTGTCGCCACCCTGCGCGACTCGACCGAGCTGCGCGCGCTGTCCGGCCGGGCCGAGGTGGCGCGCGAGCGCCTCAAACTCCTGTACGACATCGGGGTGGGCGTCGGCACCAGTCTGGACGTGACCCGCACCGCCGAGACACTGGCCGAGGTGGCCGTCCCGCGGTTCGCGGACTTCGCGACCGTGGACCTGGCGGACGCCGTACTGAACGGGGAGGAGCCGGACGGCGTCACCGAGCTGCGCCGTACCGCGTACAGCGGCATCCGCAAGGACGCCCCGCTCTACCCGGTGGGCGAGAAGATCCGCTTCATCGCCTCCACTCCCCAGTCCCGGAGCCTGCGCACGGGCCAGGGCGTCGTCGAGCCCGACCTCGAAGGGGCCCCCGGCTGGCTCGCCCAGGACCTGGAACGCACGACGCAGGTGGTGGAGTACGGCATCCACTCGCTGATCACCGTGCCCCTGCGGGTGGGCCCCCTGGTGATGGGCGTCGTCAACTTCTGGCGCTCCCGCAAGCCCGAGCCCTTCGACGAGGAGGAGCTGGCCCTCGCCGAGGAACTGGTCGCGCGGGCCGCCGTGTCCATCGACAACGCGCGCCGCTACACGCGCGAGCACACCATGGCCGTGACGCTGCAGCGCAGTCTGCTGCCGCGCAACCTGCCCGAGCAGGGCGCCCTGGACATCGCCTACCGCTATCTTCCGGCGCAGGCGGGGGTGGGCGGGGACTGGTTCGACGTGCTGCCGCTGTCCGGCGCCCGGGTCGCCGTCGTCGTGGGGGATGTCGTCGGCCACGGACTGCACGCGGCGGCCACGATGGGACGCCTGCGGACCGCCGTCCACAACTTCTCCGCCCTGGACCTGCCGCCCGACGAGATCATCGGGCTCCTCGACGAGCTGGTCGGCCGCATCGACCAGGACGAGGCGTCGGCGGACAGCAGCGCCGCGATCACCGGTGCCACCTGCCTGTACGCCGTCTACGACCCGACCTCCCGGCTCTGCACGGTCGCCCGGGCCGGCCATCCGCCCCCGGCGCTGGTCCGTCCCGACGGCAGCGTGGAGTTCCCCGATGTGCCCGCCGGGCCCCCGCTGGGGCTCGGGGGTCTGCCGTTCGAGACCGCGGAGCTCAAGCTGGAGGAGGGCAGCCGTCTGGTGCTCTACACGGACGGGCTCGTCGAGGACCGGGAACGGGACATCGACGAGGGGCTCGAGCTGCTGCGCGCCGCCCTCACGGCGGTCGACCGGTCACCGGACGACACCTGTCAGGCGGTCCTGGACGCCCTGCTCCCGGACCGTCCGAGCGACGACATCGCCCTGATCGTCGCGGGCACCCGCGCGCTCGGCGCCGAGCACATCGCCGAATGGCAGGTGCCGTCCGAACCGGCGGCCGTGGGGGAGGTACGCGCCTCGGTGACCCGGCAGCTGGCGGAGTGGGGCCTCGACGACATGGCGTTCACCACCGAGCTGATCCTCAGCGAGCTGGTCACGAACGCCATCCGCTACGGCAGTGGCACCATCCAGGTCCGCGTGCTGCGGGACCGCAGCCTGATCTGCGAGGTCTCGGACAACAGCAGCACCTCACCCCGCCTGCGGTACGCGGCCACCACGGACGAGGGCGGACGCGGCCTGTTCCTCGTGGCCCAGCTCGCCGAACGCTGGGGCACCCGGTACACCCCGGCCGGCAAGGTCATCTGGGCCGAACAACCACTGCCCTGAGCGGCTCGCGGCAGGGCGCACGGTCTCGATCCGGCCCCCGGCGCGACGAATTCCGTGGGTGCCGGTCCAATGGAGGTGACGGGATATACCGGTACGACATGTGCCGTCGCGTCCATGGGGCCCTGCGGCGGTGCGATGGAGGTCCGCGATGCCCACTGCTCTCCGGCTGCTGCCCGCCCTCTCCCCCGACCACAGGGAACGGCTGATGTCCCTGGCCCGGGAGGTCTCCTTCCCGGCGGACGGAAAGATCTTCGAGGCAGGGGGAACCGCGGACCGTTTCTGGGTGATCCGCTCCGGAACGGTCTCCCTGTACCAGCGGGTCGTCGGGGAGCGACGCATCTCCGTGGCGACACTGGGGCCCGGCGATCTGCTCGGCTGGTCGTGGCTGTTCCCGCCGCACCACTGGGACTTCGGCGCCGAGGCGTTCAGTCCCGTACGCGCGTACGAGTTCGATGCCGCGGAGGTGCGCACGCTGTGCGACCGGGATCCGGCCCTGGAACTGTCGCTGACCCGGACCATCGCCGCGATCCTCGCGCACCGGCTGGAGACGACCCGGGCGGCCCTGATCGAGCACTACGCGCGCCACGGCGGTGGCAGCGTGCGCTGAGGTGAGCGGTGGGGGCCGGGCTGCGATAGGAATCTCACGTGAACCTGACTCCTGACCGCGACGAGACGTCCTTCGAGCTCCTGCCCGGTGCCCCCGACTCCCCCGTCATCCTGCACGTCCCGCACTCCTCGCGGCGCATTCCGGCGCCGGTGCGCGCCGGCATCGCGCTCGACGACGCCGCGCTGGAGCGGGAGTTGGACCACATCACGGACGCGCACACCGCGGAGCTGGCCGCGGCCGCGGCGCGGGCGGCCGAGGTCACACCATGGCGGTTCGTGAACCGGCTGTCCCGGCTGGTGGTCGATCCCGAACGCTTTCCCGATGAACGGGAGGAGATGCTGTCCGTCGGAATGGGAGCTGTCTACACACGGACGACCCTGCGCACACCGCTGCGGCCCGCCGACATCGACCCGCGGCCACTGATCGAACGCTACTTCCACCCGTACGCGGCGGCCATGACCGCGGCGGTGGCCGACCGGCTCGCCGTCGCCGGGCGGGCGGTGATCGTCGACGTCCACTCGTATCCGTCGGCCCGGCTGCCGTACGAGCTGCACGGCGACGGTCCGCGACCGCAGGTCTGTCTGGGAACCGACTCCTTTCACACGCCGCCCGAGCTGGTCACCCTCGCGGAGAAGGCGTTCGCGGGCCTGAGCGGTGTCGGGATCGACAGCCCGTTCTCCGGCGCGTACGTCCCGCTGCGCTTCTACGAGAGGGAGCCGCGGGTCACCGCCCTGATGGTGGAGATCCGGCGGGACACGTACATGACCGAACCGGGAGGCCCCACGGGCCCGGGGTTCTCACGACTCACCTCGGCGCTGACGGCTCTCGTCGATGCCATGGTCAGCGGGTGAAGCGATAACAGGTCTGGCTGAAATTCTTGCCCCTGCCGAACCCGAAGACGGTGTGGGGCACCACCTCGAAGACCAGGGCGAGGCCCGCGTCCCCGGCTTCCTCCGTCGACGGCGGCGCCGCAGCCGCCGTGGCGGAGTCGAAGGCCCCGTTCCGCACCTCGAAGTGCCACTCCGGGCCGTACTTCGCCTCCCACGCCGCCGCCAGCTCGGCCAGCCGCTTCTGCTCGGTGATCCGGACCGCGTCACCCTCGACCACCAGGTCGGGGCCCTCGCCGTAGGCGTTGGTGCCGGTGGTGAGAACGACGTGCGGGTTGGCGGCGAGGTTCAGCCCCTTGCGCTCCCGCGCCCCGGTGGCGAAGTGGAGCGCCCCGTTCAGCCACACCGACATGAGTGGGGTCACGTGGGGTCGGCCGTCCGGACGTACCGTCGACAGCCAGAAGATCTCGGCCTTCTCCAGGCGGGACGCGGCCTCCGCCCAGGGGGTGGCGGTGGCCCCGGGGGAGCTGTAGCGCGCGTCCAGATCGGTCCGCGGTTCCTGCGTCTGTGCCCGTGTCGGCATGGCGGAGTCCTCTCGGTCCTCGGTCCTCACCCATGGTTCCCGTGAAGCGCTGACTCCGCGCGCGGACCCCTCTAGGGTCGGGATGAGCAATCGCTTAGCCACGAGCCCCGGGGAGGGTACGGGATCATGCCGGTCGTCGACGCGTGGATGCAGCACCCCACACTGCGCCACTCCAACCACGAGATGTTCGAGTCGCTGCGCCGCTGGACCGGCATGGGGCTGCTGGAGGAGCCGCTTCCGGTGAAGGTCACGATGGCGGCGCTCGCGGCTGCCGACGTGGAGATCGGGCTGTCCTCGGCCTGGTACGGGCCGCAGGGGCCCCTCATCGACAACGACGAGGTCGCCGAGTTCGTCGCCCGGTCCGAAGGACGGCTGCGCGGGGTCGCGGGCGTGGACCTGACCCAGCCCGTCGCGGCCGTGCGGGAGCTGCGGCGGGCCGTCCAGGAACTGGGCTTCGTGGCCCTCAGGATCGTGCCGTGGCTGTGGCAGCTGCCGCCCACCGACCGGCTCTACTACCCGCTGTACACCGCCTGCGTCGAGCTCGGCATCCCGTTCTGCACCCAGGTCGGACACACCGGACCGCTGCGCCCCTCGGAAACGGGCCGGCCGATCCCGTACATCGACCAGGTCGCGCTGGACTTCCCCGAGCTGACCATCGTCTGCGGGCACATCGGCTACCCGTGGACCACGGAGATGATCTCGGTGGCCGACAAACACGCCAACATCCACATCGACACCAGCGCCTACACCGCCCGCCGCTACCCGACCGAACTGGTCGACTATCTGCGCGGCCGGGGACGGCGCAAGGTCCTCTTCGGCTCCAACTACCCCATGATCACGCCGAGTCAGGCCCTGGAACACCTCCCTGACCTGCGCCTCGACGCAGAGACCACCGAGTTGTTCCTGTCGGGCAACGCCCGCCGCGTCTTCCGCCTCGGGGATCATTCGTAGATGCTGGGGCCAGGTACACGTTCGACCCCGAGGTGAGGGCAGCCCGTCGATGGCTTTGCAGATCAGCGCCACCAACCCGGAGCACCCCGCGCTCCTGCTCGAACTGCCCTGGCAACTGCCACTGGAAGAGTGGCCGGAGCACTACCTGGTCCCGCTCCCCCGCGGCATCTCACGGCACGTGGTGCGCTACGCGCGTGCCGGGACCGAGGTCGTGGCCGTCAAGGAGCTGGCCGAGCGGCCCGCCCTGCGCGAGTACGAACTGCTGCGCAGCCTGGACCGGCTCTCCATCCCCGCCGTAGACCCGCTCGCCGTGGTCACCGGGCGCACCGACGGCGAGGGCGGCCCGCTGGAGCCCGTCCTCATCACCCGGCACCTGGGCGGCTCGATGCCGTACCGGTCGATGTTCGAGACGACCATGCGGCCCGCCACCATGCACCGCCTCATGGACGCGCTGGCGGTGCTGCTGGTGCGGCTGCATCTGGCGGGGTTCGCGTGGGGCGACTGCTCGCTGTCGAACACGCTGTTCCGGCGCGACGCCGGAGCGTACGCGGCATATCTCGTGGACGCCGAGACCGGGGAGCTGCACCCGCAACTGAGCAATGGGCAACGGGAGTACGACCTCGACCTCGCCCGCGTCAACATCAGTGGGGAGCTGCTGGACCTGGAGGCGGCGGGGGCCCTCCACCCCTCCGTCGACCCGATCGAGTTCGGCATGGAGATCTGCGCGCGGTACCAGAGCCTGTGGGACGAGCTGACCCGCACGTCCGTCTACCCGGCGGGCAAGCACCACTACATCGACCGGCGGATCCGCCGCCTGAACGACCTCGGTTTCGACGTCGCCGAGATGCAGATCGCGCACTCCTCGAACGGGGACACGGTGACCTTCGTGCCGAAGGTCGTCGACGCGGGCCACCACCAGCGCCAGCTGTTGCGGCTGACCGGGCTCGACGCCGAGGAGAACCAGGCGCGCCGCCTCCTGAACGACCTGGAGAGCTGGATGGCCACCCAGGACGACTACGCGCCCGGCGACCCTCCCCCAAGCTCTCGGCTTCGCTCGAGCAGGGGGTACCCCCATGCCGCCCGCCCGGAGGTCCTCGCCCACCGCTGGGTGCGAGACGTGTTCCGGCCGACCGTCCGGGCGGTGCCGCTGGACCTGCGCGGCTCCATGGACCCGGCCGAGATCTACCACGAGCTCCTCGAACACCGCTGGTACCTGTCCGAGCAGGCCCAGCACGACATCGGCCTGGACACCGCCGTGGAGGACTACGTCACCAACATCCTCCCCAAGATGCGGGAGTCCCTGCTGCCACCGGCCGAGGCCCCCACAGAGCACGCGTGAAGCGGTTCCAGAGCGAAGGCGAGCGTTCGTACATACGATTGAGGACGACACTGTCCTGCTCGGGGTGGGAGACGTATGGCACAGGCCGCCGCTACAGCGCGGACCGTCATTCTGACCGTGGATGACGATCCCGGGGTGTCGCGCGCCGTGGCGCGCGACCTCAGGCGCCGCTACGGCGAGTCGCACCGGATCGTGCGCGCGGAGTCCGGGGAGACCGCGCTGGACGCGCTCAAGGAGCTGAAGCTGCGGGGCGACCAGGTGGCGGTGATCCTCGCCGACTACCGGATGCCACAGATGAACGGCATCGAGTTCCTGGAACAGGCGCTCGACGTGTACCCCGGCGCACGCCGGGTGCTGCTGACCGCGTACGCGGACACGAACGCGGCGATCGACGCGATCAACGTGATCGATCTGGACCACTATCTGCTCAAGCCGTGGGATCCGCCCGAGGAGAAGCTCTATCCGGTCCTGGACGATCTGCTGGACGCCTGGCGGACCAGCGACTACCGGCCCGTGCCGACCTGCAAGGTGGTCGGGCACCGGTGGTCGGCGCGCTCCTCGGACGTACGGGAGTTCCTGGCCCGCAACCAGGTGCCGTACCGCTGGTACTCGTCCGACACGCCGGAGGGGCAGCGGCTGCTGTCCGCGGCCGGTCAGGACGGGGAGCGGCTGCCGCTGGTGATCACGCCGGACGGTACACCGCTGGTCGAGCCCGCGGACCCGGATCTCGCGGCGCAGGTCGGCCTTGCCACGACGCCGACGTCGGAGTTCTACGACCTCGTCGTCATCGGCGGCGGTCCGGCCGGACTCGGAGCCGCCGTGTACGGCGCGTCCGAGGGGCTGCGGACCGTGCTCGTGGAGCGCTCGGCGACCGGTGGGCAGGCCGGGCAGAGCTCGCGCATCGAGAACTACCTCGGCTTCCCGGACGGGGTGTCCGGGGGCCAGCTCACGGACCGGGCGCGGCGGCAGGCGGCTAAGTTCGGCGCCGAGATCCTCACCGCGCGCGAGGTGACCGGCCTCGAGGTCACCGGAGCGTCCCGCACCATCCGTTTCTCGGACGGCTCGGCGATCTCCGCGCACGCGGTGATCCTGGCGACCGGTGTCTCGTACCGGCAGTTGCAGGCGCCCGGGCTGGCCGACCTCACCGGATGCGGCGTCTTCTACGGTTCGGCGCTGACCGAGGCGGCCGCCTGCCAGGGCCACGACGTGTACATCGTGGGCGGGGCGAACTCGGCCGGGCAGGCCGCCATGTACCTGTCGCGCGGCGCGAAGTCGGTCACCCTCCTCGTACGGGGAACGTCGTTGGCCGCCTCGATGTCGCACTATCTGATCCAGCAGATCGAGGAGGCGCCCAACATCACGGTGCGCACCTGCACGGTCGTCGACGCGGCGCACGGCACGGACCATCTGGAGCAGCTCACCCTGCGGGACGTGACGAGCGGGCACACCGAACTCGTCGACGCGCAGTGGATGTTCGTGTTCATCGGCGCGGCCCCGCTCACCGACTGGCTGGAGGGAACCGTGCTGCGGGACGGGCGCGGATTCATCCCGGCGGGTCCCGACATGACCATCGACGGGCAGCCGCCGAAGGGCTGGGAACTGGACCGGCCGCCGTACCACCTGGAGACCAATATTCCCGGCGTGTTCGTGGCCGGGGACGCGCGTGCCGAGTCCGCGAAGCGGGTCGCTTCCGCGGTCGGAGAGGGAGCCATGGCCGTCATGCTCGTCCACCGTTATCTGGAGCAGTCATGAGCGGGCGGCCGATGCCGTGCGACATGGCGGAACTGAGCACGCTGTTCCTGTTCGAGAAGCTGGACGCGGACCAGCTGGGGCGGCTGTGCCGGGAAGGCCGGGTGGAGGAGTTCGACCCGGGTCCCGTCTACACCGAGGGCGATCCGGCCACCTGCTTCTTCGTGCTCCTCGAAGGCACCCTGGTGATGTCGCGCCGGGTCGGGGGCGACGACGTGGAGACCACCCGCAGCTCCCAGCGCGGGGTGTACGCGGGGGCCACCCAGGCCTATGTGAGCGGGCCGGACCAGGCGAGCTACAGGGGCTCCTTGCGCGTCACCGTGCCCTCCCGGTTCTTCATCCTGCCCGCCGAGACCTTCTCCTCGATCATGCGGGACTGGTTCCCCATGGCCGTACACCTGCTGGAAGGGCTGTTCTACGGCACCCAGAACGCCCAGCGGACCATCGGGCAGCGCGAACGACTGCTGGCGCTCGGTTCGCTGTCGGCCGGGCTGACGCATGAGCTCAACAATCCGGCCGCGGCGGCGGTCCGGGCCACCTCCGCGCTGCGGGAGCGGGTCGCGAAGATGCGGCAGAAGCTCGGCGCGATCGCCGCGGGCCCCTACAAACGGGACACTCTGGAAATCCTGGTCGAGATCCAGGAGCGCACCGCCGAGCAGGTCGCCAAGGCCACGCCGCTGAGCCCGCTGGAGACCTCCGACCGGGAGGACGCGCTCGCCGACTGGCTGGACGACCACGACATCGCGGGCGGCTGGCAGATCGCGCCGACGTTCGTGCAGGCGGGGCTCGACACGGACTGGTTGGACCAGGTCGCGGCGGCCGTGGACGAGGAGACGCTCCAGGGCGCGGTCCATTGGCTGAACTACACCGTGGAGACCGAGCTCCTCATGAACGAGATCGAGGATTCCACGACCCGTATCACGCACCTCGTGGACGCGGCCAAACAGTACTCGCAGCTCGACCGCGCGCCGTATCAGGTCGTCGATGTCCACGAACTCCTGGACAGCACGCTGATGATGCTCTCCGGGAAGATCGGCTCCGGCGTCAAGGTCGTCAAGGAGTTCGACCGTACACTGCCGAAGATCCCCGCGTATCCGGGCGAGTTGAACCAGGTATGGACGAACCTCGTCGACAACGCCGTCTCGGCGATGGATGGCGAGGGGACCCTGACCGTGCGCACCGCACTCGACCACGACGACCTGCTCGTCGAGTTCCGCGACACCGGTCCCGGGGTACCGCCCGAGATCCGCGACCGCATCTTCGACCCGTTCTTCACCACCAAGCCGGTCGGTGAGGGGACGGGGCTCGGTCTGGACATCTCGTTTCGGATTGTTGTCAACAAGCACCACGGGAGTCTTCACGTGGAGTCCGTCCCGGGCGACACCCGTTTCCAGGTGCGCCTTCCACTGACCGCAGCGGACACCGAAACACCCGAGGAGTCTTCATGAGCCTGCCCGCCGGAATCGACCCGAGCGTCCCGCCGAGCGGTCCGGGGTGCGGGGACTGCGACGCCACCGGCGGCTGGTGGTTCCACCTGCGCCGCTGTGCGCAGTGCGGCCACATCGGCTGCTGCGACGACTCGCCGGCCAAGCACGCAACCGCGCACGCGCGGAGCACCGGCCATCCCATCATCCGCAGTTTCGAACCCGGCGAGGCCTGGTTCTGGAACTTCGACACGTCCGAGCTGTACGAGTCCGGCCCGGACCTCGCTCCCCCGCTGAGCCACCCCGCGGACCAGCCGACACCGGGTCCCGCGGGGCGGGTGCCGGCGAACTGGGCGAGCACGCTGGGCTGACCTGTCGGCCCGTACCTTCAGCCCCGTGCCCTCGGCCCCGTACTTTCAGCGGACGTCAGCGCACGGAGTTGCCGTACATCTCGCCCAAGGGCTCGGCGAGGAGTTCGACGCGGGCGCCGTCGGGGTCGCGGAAGTAGAGCGAAGTGCCGCTCTCCTCCTCGTAGTCGACCCCGGCGGCGTCGAGCCGTTCGCGCAGCCGCTGCCAGGTAGTGGGGTCGACGGAGATGGCCAGGTGGTGCAGTCCACCGAGCACCTCGGCGTAGGGGCCTAGGTCGAGGCCGGGGAAGTCGAAGAAGGCCAGCAGGTTGCCGTTGCCGACGTCGAAGAAGAAGTGGGTGGAACCCTTGTAGTCGCGGTTCTCGATCACCTCGGTGAGCGGGAACTCCAGGATGCCCTGGTAGAAGCGGACGGTCCGCTCGACGTCGGCGGAGAGCAGCGCCACGTGGTGCACTCCGCGTGCGGAACTCGCCGGCCTGTCCGAGGCCAGATGCGTGTCGCGGATGCGCGTACGCTCCGCCTCGATCGCCGCGAGGTCCAGGGGCTGCAGCGCACTCATGGGAAACTCCGTTCGCCCTTCAACCACTTTGTCCCCACTCTAGACCTCGCGACCGCACGGGGGCCACCGGTCGGTGGCGGCCACGGGGTGCTCGGCCGGTCACCCCGGGGTACCGAAGCCGAACCAGCGTCACTGGTCACCCGGTCGCCCTCACCGCGCCCTCGCGCCTCGGCTGTCGTGCTGGATCTCGCGTTGGATCTCGCGTTGGAGATCGGCCACGCGATGGAGAGCGGTCTTGAAGGCGGCGTACTCCTGCTGACCCAGTGCCTTCGCGTGGCGTTCCTCGATCGTGCGCATGATGGAGACGGCGGCCTCCATCTGGAGCAGCCCGCGTTCGGTGGGGCAGATCAGTTTGGCGCGGCGGTCCCCGGGGTCGGGTTTGCGTTCGACGTAACCCAGGCGTTCAAGGTCGTCGACGAGTGAGCCGATGACCTGCTTGTGCTGTCCGGAGACGCGGGCGAGTTCGCTGGCACGGATGCCGTCGGCACGCAGGTAGGCGAGGACGGCGCCGGCCCGGGGCTGGATGTCGTCGAAGCCCTGCTCGGCGAGCGCGGTGAACAGCTCACGCTGAACGGAGAAGAGGACCTGGGCGGCGAGTACGCCGAGGTCCGGTTCCGCGGTCTGGTGCTCGCTCAACGTCTCTCCCGTCTTGGCGGTCGTCCGCCACTGTGCTGTGTGACCGGCGCTTGCGCTCGGGGGGACCGAGGTATAGCTTCGAATTGTCACTAAAACTGACTATCAACTTTAGTGACCAACAAGCTGTGGCTCAACCCTCAAAGGAGCGGACGATGAGCGAGCGCAGCAATTTCTTGGAATCGATCACCCGGGACAACGCCGCCGTGGTGCTGGTCGACCACCAGGTAGGCCTGCTGTCCGGCGTCCGGGACATCCCGGTGGGCGAGCTGAAGCACAACGTGGTGGCGCTGGCACGGGCGGCGACCGTGTTGGACATCCCGCTGGTCGTCACCACCACCGCGGCCGAGAGCATGTGGGGGCCGACCACCCCCGAGCTGGTCGAGGCACTGCCGGCCGGACTGAAGATCATCGACCGCAGCACGGTCAATGCCTGGCACGACGACCGCGTCCGTGAGGCCATCGAGGCCACCGGCCGGCAGAAGCTGATCTTCGCCGGGGTGTCGCTCGAGGTGTGCGCGGCACTGCCCGCGATCTCCGCGACGGCTGCCGGCCATGACGCGTATGTCGCCGTGGACGCCTCCGGCACCTTCAGCCAGGCCAAGCGGGAGGCCGGACTGCTGCGCATACAGCAGGCGGGCGTCGTCGTCAGCGACTACGCCACCCTCATGGTCGAGGCCCTGGCCGACAACGCCGCCCCCGAGTCCGGCGCCGTCTACGCCGCCCTCGACATGCCGTTCGCCGTCCTGGTCGGCCAGATCTCCGCGGCCTACCAGGCCTAGGTCCGGTCCGGTCCGGTCCGGTCCGGCGGATCATGCCTGGGCCGCGGGGTCCGCACAAGTTGCGCTGCGCGGTGACGTGCCGGTCTCCGGTCTCTCGACGCCTGTCGTAGGGGGCTCTGGCGCCAGGCGATTCGTGGGCGACTGCTGACGGACGCTCTCAGTCCGAGCGGTGGCCGGTGGAACGGATTTCGGCCGGCGGCGGGCTACTGTGCGCGGCTGGCCGCAGCGAGGTGAGGCGCACCATCTCCTCCTCCGAGAGCCGCAGCGCGCCGGCCGCCACGTTCTGCGCGAGGTGGTCCGGATCACCGGTGCCCGGGATCGCCAGCACGTGCGGCCCCTGCCGCAAGGTCCAGGCCAGCCGGACCTGCGCGACGGACACACCGTGCGCGCGGGCGACGGCGCGCACCGCCTCGCTGTCACCGGAGGCCGGACCCGCCTCCCGCCCGGAACCGGCGATCGAGAAGAACGCGACGAAGGCGAGGCCGAGTTCACCACAGAGCCGCAGGAGAGCCCGGTCCTCGCTCAACTCACCGATCCCGTAAGGGTTCTGCACGCAGACGACCGGGGCGATGGCGAGAGCCTCGGCCAGTTGCTCGGACGTGACGTTGGAGATACCGAGGTGGCGGATCAGCCCGGCATCGCGCAGTCCGGCCAACGCGCCGAAGTGCTCGCCGATCGAACCGGCCCGCCGACTCGGCGGCACGCGCAGGTTCACCACGTCCAGGTGATCGCGGCCGAGTTGGCACAGGTTCTCCTCGACCTGGCCGCGCAACTGCGCCGGTGTGGCCCACCACCACGCGCCCGAGGGATCACGGCCCGGCCAGACCTTGGTGGTGATGACCAGATCCTCCGGGTACGGCGCCAGCGCCCGGTTGATCAGCTCGTTCGCGGAGCGCGTCGCCGAGAAGTAGAACGCGGCGGTGTCGATGTGGTTCACGCCCAGCTCGATCGCCCGCCGGAGCACGTCGATCGACCGTGCGCGGTCGCGCGGCACGCCGCGGTCGAAGGGCGCGGTCCCGGTCAGGCGCATCGCGCCGAACCCGACGCGGTTGACGGTCAGATCACCGAGTCGCCAAGTACCTGTGGCTGCCGCGGTGTTCGTCCGTGGGCCCATGACATGGATCTCCTCTTGCGGGATGGGAACTGGGAACCGATGGGCGGCGCGGCGCGTTCAGGTCACTCGGCGCGTGAGTACCTTCGAAGCGGGTCCGCCGGTGCCGGGTCAGGCTGGACCCGGCCATGAAAAAAGCCTCCTCGGCGGATCGGAGTCCGCGCCGAGAAGGCTCACGTGATGCCCAGCATCTTAGCAACGCGGACGGGGCATCCACCAACAGGTCATCGGTACCCTGCAAAATCTCCCAGGAGGGCGGCGCCGGTCGGCGACGACCGGTCAGGACGCCGCGTTCATCACGTCGAGTGCGCTCTGCTGGCGGGCGGCGTCCGTGGAGTCGATCGGCCCGGCCCAGTGCAATCCGTACGCGTCGAGGGCGTTGCGGTCGTTGGCGTAGGCGGAGTCGGCCTGCCGCGCGAGGTACGAGGTGTAGGGGCGGTCGGACAACTGGGCGTTGAAGGCGCTCAGACCGCGGACGTAGGCACCCTTGAAGGTCGGCCCGTCGGCCCCGCAGCCGTTCGTCTCACACGGCTCGCGCAGGATTCCGCCGGAGTTCAGCGATGCGGAGGTGGTCGAGGCGTCACCGATCTGGCGGCCGGTGGTCAGCAGGGCCGAGTCCCCCGTCGCGCGGTACAGCTCGGCCAGTCCGCCGAGGAGTACGCCCTGGTTGTACGACCATGCCGTGGACCCGTTGTTGCGACAGGTCGACAGGTCGATGCCGTCGTTGACCAGGTGCGAACTGTTGATCATGCCGGTGCCCTTGAACCACGACCACTCCGCGTTCGCCCGGCCCAGATAGACCGAGTCGGCGCCGATGCGGTTGTGCAGGGCGGCGTTCAGCTCCAGGTAGAGGGAGTTGGCGATGGCGTTCTTGTACGTCTTCGCCGTGCTCCACCACACCCCGCCGCCGCACGTCGAGTCCCAGTACCGCGCCATGTAGTCCGCGTCGGCGCGGGCGGTGTTGAGATAGCGGCTGTCGCCGGTCAGGTCGTACGCGGCGACCCAGGCGAGCCCCCACCAGCCCGTGTCGTCGATGTAGTCGTTGCGGAACTGGCCGCCCTGGGACCCCAGTTGACGGTCATAGGTGTTCGCGATGGCGTACTTGTAGCTGGGCATTCCGGTGACGCGGATGTTGTTGATGATCGCGGTCAGGGCATTGGCGGAGTTCCACCAACCGGTGGTGTCGAACAGGCCGGTGGAGTTGTTGTACGACTGCATCAGCGCGGTCGCCGCCGCCGTGGGGCGGCTGTACGCGTTCCAGGTGGTACGGGCCCATGCCGTGCAGGCGATCTCGGCCCGGTCCCCCGCCTTGCCGCAGGCCCGCAGCGCGCCGACGCCGTTGTTGTTCCAGTCGTCGACGTTGTACATAAGGGTGCGCCAACCCCCTTGTCCTGAGGGGATGGTGGTGTCACCGAGCTTGCTCCCCGAGCTCCAGGTGCGGCCGCCGTCGAAGGAGCGGTCGAGCCAGACCTCGTCGGTCGGGCTGCCGTTGGTGATCGAGGCCCAGCCCATCGCGTCGGTGTCGTTGAAGTGCAGGGCGAGGGTGCGGGAGTAGATGGTGGCGGTGACCGGCTGCCGGTCCCCCGGGGACAGGGCCGGGTCGCGGCCGTCGCAGTACTTGTTGCAGATCGTCGCCTCGGGGGCGGCGGTCGCGACGCCGCCGGTGACCGTGATCAGGAGGGTCAGCGTCGCGATCAGACCGGTCCCGATGCTCCGGACATGTCTTGCCGTTGAGTTCATGTCAGCTCCGTGGGCGTGGGGGGTGCGGGCCGTCAGCCCAGACGCCACTGCTGGTTGGCGCCGCCGTTGCAGGTCCACAACTCGACCTGGGTGCCGTTGACGTTCCCGGCGGGCTTGTCGCCTCCGGTGACATCGAGGCAGAGCCCGGACTGGGTGCCGGTGATGGTGCCGTTTCCGTTGAGGCGCCACTGCTGGTTGGCTCCGCCATTGCAGGTCCAGAGCTGCACTTTCGTGCCGGAGGTGGTCCCGTTGTCGTAGGCGTCCAGGCACTGGGTGCCGCCGTAGAGCCGCAGTTCACCGGCGGCGGTGAGGGTGACGGCCTGGTTGGCGCCGCCACCGCAGTCCCAGATCTCGATCTTGGTGCCGGGCGTGGTCTGACCGTCGTACGCGTCGAGGCAGCGGTTGGAAGAGGCTCCGATCAGCGGGTGTGTCGTCCCGACGCTGGTTCCGCTGCCGACGGACACCCGGTACATGACGGAGCCGTGCCCCGGTACATTGGCCGCGATGCTGCCGGTCGTGCTGCTGATCTGGTGGCTCCAGAGGTTGTTGATCCGGTAAGACGAAGCGGCCGGCAGCCCCACCGCGGAGGCCGACGTCGTGATCGTGGCCGCGCTCGAGTTCTCGTTGAACAGGACGACCGACACATCACCGTTGGCGAGGGGTTTGGTCAGGACGTGCAGCCCACCTGCCGAGGAGATCTCGGTGCCCTGCTTGCCGAGGGAGTCCTGGTCCACGGCGATGACCTCCTTGTTGCCGTAGAGGGAGAGGGTGGCGGCGGAGGCCTTGCGCAGGTCGGTTCCGGCGATCAGCGGCGCGGCCATCTCGGCCCACAGGCTGAAGTGGGAACGGTCCTCGGTGAACGACATGCCGTTGCCCACCTCGAGCATGTCCGGGTCGTTCCAGGCACCGGGCTTGGCGTACTGGGCGAGCTGGACGTTGGCCTTGTAGATCGACACCACCGTGGAGAAGTTGACGTTGATGTCGTCGGTGGTGCGCCAGCTGTTGCCGACCCCCGCACCCCAGGTCCACACACTGGCGAGACCCCAGTTGCAGAGGCTGTAGACGATCGGCCGGCCGGTGTTGGCCAAGGCGTCGCGCATGGCGGTGTAACGCTGCTGGTCGGGCACGTTCTGGTGGTTGCAGTTGTCGTACTTCAGATAGTCGACGCCCCAGGAGGCGAAGCTGTTGGCGTCCGTCTGCTCATGGCCGAGGCTGCCCGGGAATCCCTGGCAGGTGGCGGTGCCGGCGCTCTCGTAGATGCCGAGCTTGAGTCCCTTGGAGTGGACGTAGGCGGCGGTGCCGCTGACGCCGTCGGGGAACTTGACGGGGTCGGGTACCAGTTGACCGGCGGAGTTCCGGGCCGAGGCCATCCAGCAGTCGTCGATGTTGACGTACTGGTACCCCGCGTCCTTCAGGCCGGAGGAGACGAGATAGTCGGCGGTCTGCTCGACCAGCGCCTCGCTGACATTGCAGCCGAAGGCGTTCCAGTCGTTCCAGCCCATCGGGGGTGTCCGGGCCAGGCCGTTGTCGAGAGCGTGGACGCGCGGGGCCGAGCTCAGCAGGAGCAGGGGCGGGGAGAGCACCAACAGCAGCAGCGCGAGCACCGCTCTCAGGGGTCTCCACGGGCTTGACGGGGCGGTCATGTCTGCGTCTCCTGTTTCGCCGTGGGGGCCGGACGGATCCAGGTGTCCGGAGCTATGGAAACGTAACCATCGGGAAGATCTCACTACCTCGATCGGACGTCAATGGTCCGTACCACAAAGGCTGTTGGGGTAACGGCGAAGAACTACCGTGCCTGCGCGGCCTGTTGACGACTCCATTCGGCAGTGGCAACGTTTCCATTCGCCTGACGCCTGCGCGACCCGTGCAGGCGGCGGCGCTCTGAATGGAGGCGTTTCGATGCGCTTGAATCCCTCTCGCCGGGCGCTGGTCGGCGGCGGCATCGCGGCCATGGCCACGCTGACCGCGACCAACGGAACGTCAGCCGCGACAGACTTGGGCGGGTCTCAACACCCTGACCGGTCACAGGCGTTGTCACGCGGCATCGCGGCCTACGCCGCGCTGGAGAGACACCTGGCGAGCAAGGACGGCTCCGGTCTGGTCCGCGAGCAGTATCCGGCGACTTCCGGAGACAACGCGTACTCGTACGAATGGCCCTTCTCCCAGGTACACATCGCGGCCCTCGACCTCGCGGCGGTCGACGCCCGCTACGCGGCGGAGGTGACCGAGCGGGCGAAGGCGCAGGAGCACTACTGGAACGCCGGCGGCGGCACGACCGAGCTGCCCGGGTACGACTCCTACCCTCGCGCCCCCTACGGCTCCGGCGGCGACATGTTCTACGACGACAACGAATGGGTGGGCTTGGCGAAAGTCCAACTCCACCTGCAGACAGGGGACTCGGCGGCACTGGCCCGGGCCAAGGAGATCTTCGACCTCGTCAGGTCGGGCTGGGACACCGACTCCACGCACGCCGCTCCCGGCGGCGTCTTCTGGACCCAGGCGAACTGGAGCCAGGACCGCAACACCGTCTCGAACATGCCGGGCGCCCAGCTCGCCCTCCGTCTGCACCAGATCACCGGTGAAGACGGCTACCTGGACTGGGCAAGACGGTTCTACGACTGGACGAACACGTATCTGCAGAGTCCCGGCGCTTTGTACTGGGACCATCTCGACCTGAAAGGAACGGTCGAGAAGACCATCTGGTCGTACAACCAGGGAGTGCCGGTCGGCGTGAACGTCCTTCTCTACAAGTCGACCCACGACCGCACGTATCTGCGCAGGGCCGAGCGGATCGCCCAGGCGGCCTACGCCTACTACGTCACGCAGGGACGGCTGTTCACCCAGCCGGTGTACTTCAACTCGATCTTCTTCAAGAACCTGCTGCTCCTGGAGTCGGTGACCGGGGACGGCAAGTACCACCAGGCGATGGCCGACTACGCGGACGAGCTCTGGTCCACGATGCGCGATCCCGGCACGGGTCTTGTGCACTTCGACTCGTCCGGCGGCACCGAGGCGATCCAACAGGCGGCCTTCGCGCAGCTCTACGCCGTGCTCGCGTGGCCGCGCGAGCTGTGGCCGACGCTCTACTGAGCCGCTACCGGGATTCATTCGTAGTGCATCGGGCTTTAGCCCGATGGCGAAGCGAATCTTGCGGTGGCGACGCGGAGCGTCGCGGTTTCCTGTTCGGCGGAGCCGGACGTCCCGTGTTCACCACCCGTGGCGCAAAGCGCCGCGATGGCCGGTCCGGGCGGAGCCGGGTGATGCTCACACCGGCCGGTTCTGTTGCTCGATGTACTGCTTGACCACGGAGAGTGGAGCGCCGCCGACGGTTCCTGCGAAGTAGGAACCGGACCAGAGCTTGTTGGCCCCGCGAAGTCCGCGCATACCGACCGCATGATCTCCTCCATACGCGTCAGATGAGCGTCCGTGGAACACCTTGTGCCGGAACTTGGTCACGAAGACCAAGTGAACGTGCATCACGAAAGCGCAGTGCCGGCCAGTTCTGGTCTTCTGCGTCTCGCCCATAACCCAAGTGTCTATCGTGGCCGCCAAGCAGCTTCGGTACAGCTTCCGCCTGTACCCGGACATCGGTCAGCGCACCGCCCTGGCCCAGGCGATCGGTTGTGCCCGTGTCGTGTTCAACGATGCGGTGCGCGCCCGTGAGGACGCCCGGAAGGCGGGTGCGGCGTTCCCGACGGCTGGCGAGTTGTCCAGGGAGCTGATCGCCGAGGGGAAGCGGACGGTGGAGCGGTCCTGGCTGGGAGAGGTTTCCGCTGTGGTGCTCCAGCAGGCTCTGCGCGACGCCGAGGCCGCTTACCGCAACTTCTTCGCCTCCCTCAAGGGGACCCGTAAGGGCCCCAGGACTGGTGCGCCCCGGTTCAAGTCCCGTAAGGACAACCGGCAGTCGATCCGGTTCACCGCCAATGCCCGCTGGTCGATCACCGGTAGCGGGCGGCTGAACCTGCCGAAGATCGGTGCGGTGAAGGTGAAGTGGTCCAGGGCCCTGCCCACTGCCCCCTCCTCTGTCACCGTGATCAAAGACGCGGCCGGACGGTACTTCGCGTCCTTCGTCATCGACACGGACCCGGCCGACGATGCCCACCGGATGCCCGACAGCGACCAGGCGGTCGGTATCGACCTGGGCCTGACGCATTTCGCGGTCCTCTCGGATGGCCGTGTGATCGACTCCCCGCGGTTCCTGCGCCGCGCGGAGAAGAAGCTGAAGAAGGCCCAGCGGGACCTGTCCCGTAAGCAGAAGGGGTCGAAGAACCGGGAGAAGGCCCGCCTGAAGGTCGCCCGCGCCCACGCGAAGGTGGCCGACGCGCGCCGCGAGTTCCACCACCAGTTCTCCACGAAGCTGATCCGCGAGAACCAAACGATCGGTGTGGAGGACCTGGCGGTCAAGGGACTGGCGCGCACCAGGCTGGCCAAGAGCGTGCATGATGCGGGCTGGGCACAGTTCGTGGCCATGTTGGAGTACAAGGCGGTCAGGTACGGGCGCACCCTGGTGAAGATCGGCAGGTTCGAGCCGACCTCCCAGACCTGTTCCGCCTGCGGCGTCAAGGACGGCCCCAAACCCCTGAACATCAGGGAGTGGACCTGCCCCGCGTGCGGCACGGTCCATGACCGGGACCACAATGCCGCGAGGAACGTGAGAACGGCCGCCGGACTGGCGGTCGCAGCCTGTGGAGCGCAGGTAAGACCAGGACTCGTCCTGGCACAGCGCGACGAAGCAGGAAGCCACGGATTCTCCCCCGAACCCCGTGCCGCGTAGCGGCACAGCAACGGACGAGAAGGCCAGAATCCTCGGGCTTCAGCCCGAGGAGCAAGTCAACGGGCAGCCGTCTCCCCCGTGCCACGGGCGATCAACCGCGACGGCAGCACGGTCCGGTGGAAGGGTGAGTCCTCACCGTTGATGCGGTCGATCAACAGACGGGCGGCACGGCGGCCGAGTTCCTCGATGTCCGAGGTCACCACCGTGACCGGGGTGGGGAGCATATCGGCGAGCTTGAAGTCGTCGAAGCCCACCACGGCGATACTAGCGTGCAGCTGCTGGCTCGCCCGCAGGACGCCCTCGGTGAGGAAGCCCGTCGTCGAGAAGATCGCCGTCGGCGGGTGCGGCGAGGTGAGCAGGGCGTGGGTGGCGGCGGTGGCCTCCTCCGTGGTGCCGCGCCGCAGGGTGACCACCAGTGCTTCGTCGGCTTCGATGCCGCTCTGCCGCAGGGCCTTGCGGTATCCGCGCAGTCGGCGGCCGGTGGTGTAGTACGAGGGCGCGACGAGGATCGCGATCCGGCGGTGACCGTGGTCGATGAGGTGCTGCGTCGCCATACGTCCCCCGCCCTCGTTGTCGACGAGGACGACATCGGCCTCGGCTCCGGTGGCGGGCCGGTCCACAAAGACGATGGGCACCTGGTCGTGGCCGTTGACCTCCTGCAGAAAGGCGTGATCGCCCTGGTCGGGCACGATGATGAGACCGGCCACTCGTCGCCCGATCAGCTCGCCCACGGCACGGCGTTCGACCTTCGGGTCCTCGTCGGCGGTGCTCAGGAGAACGGCATAGCCGGCGTGGGCCGCCACCTCGACCGCCGCCTTCGCCAACGACGCGTAGAAAGGGTTGGTCAGGTCGCCGAGCAGCAGGCCGATGGTCATCGAGTTCTGCCCGGGGCGCAGGGAACGCGCGATCTCGTTGCGCTGGTACCCGATCTCGCTGATCGCCGCGTTCACACGGTCGGCCGTCTCCTCGCGGACCGTCCCGATGCCGTTGACGACGCGGGACACGGTGACAAGGGCGACTCCGGCCCGCTCTGCGACATCGCGCATCGTCGGCCTGGTGTTCTGGCGCTGCGGGAGACGACTGCTCACGTGGGGCGGAGACCAACTTTCCTGATGTGTTCCGCGGCCACCTGAGAGGGTGCCGCGCGGGCCTGACCGGGCGAACGCCCTCAGGATACGTTTCCGTTCTCGTCGTACGCCCCGGTCGGCGGGCGGCTTGCCCGCCGACCGCGAACGCGCCGCACACCTAACTGTTGCTCTTGATCACTTCGTTGATCTTGTCGGCCAGGGTCTGCAGATCGGACAGCGGCTTCTTGCCCTGGAGGATGTCGGGCCAGTACGCCGTGACCAGGTCGTTGGCCTGGCTGGCCCACTGGGTGGTGAAGCGCACGCCGATGGTGGACGAGGCCTTCAGATCCGTCTTGACGGTGGAGGCGACGGTCGTCTGCCCCGCCTTGTCGAGGGCGTTGAAGTAGGCGTCCTGTGCACCGGTGTAGGCCGGCACCGCCACGGGCGAGTCGGGGAGCACCTTGGTCCACACGGTGGAGTCGAGGTACTTCAGGACCTTGAAGGTGGCGTCCGCGTTCTTGGTGTACGAGGGGGTGCAGATGCCCACGGCGTCGTACAGCGTGGCCGGCTTGTCGGCCTGGGGCAGGGGCGCGAACCCGTACTTGATCTTCGGTTTGTCCGTGAGGAAGCCGGCGGCCAGCCACTGACCGCTCCAGAGCATGGGGATCTCCCCGGCGGAGAACAGCGACTGCTGGTTGGAGATGTCGTAACCGGGAGGCGCTACGGCGCCGCTCTTGATCCCCGCCACGAGCTTGCCGACGCCTTCGGTGTACGTGGCGTCGACGGTGACCTTGGTGGGGTGGTGGACGTCGTCGGTGAAGGGTGCGCCGCCGGCGGACTGGGAGTAGAGGCTGAGGCTGAAGGGGGCGTCGAGGGCGGTCATGGCGTCGGCGACGAGACCGTACTTGGCACCCTTCTCGTGCAGCTTCGCGGCGGCGTCGTACATCTGGTCCCAGGTCCAGCCGGCCGCGGGTACCGGTATACCGGCGGCCTTGAAGGCGTCGATGTCGTACCAGATGCCATACGTGTTCATCAGGGAGGGGACGCCGCCGATCTTGCCGTCGGCGGTCTTCCAGTTCTTCATGGCCGTGGAGTCGAAACTGCCGGCACTGAAGTCGCCGGAACCGGAGAGCTTCGAGGACCAGTCGGTGAGCAGCCCCTGTCCGGTGTACTGCTGCTCGGTGTCATTGCCGCACCAGAACAGGTCGGGGAGTTTCTTGGCCTGGGTCAGCGCCGAGAGCTTGTCGCTGTAGTTGCCGTTGGGCGTGTCGATGCGCTTGACCGTGATGTCCGGGTCCTGGAAACCGGCCAGAGCCTGGTCGATGAGCTTGTTGGTCGCGTTCGACTCCCAGGTCATCACGGTGACCGTGGTCTTCCCGCCCGACTCCTGTCCCGAGGAGCCGCCGCAGGCCGACGTGGCCAGTAGTCCGCCTGCCGCCAGCAGCGCTCCGGCGGCATGGAGTGTTCTTTTCAACGTGCCCTCCTGGTACGTGGATTGGGTCGGCTGACGGGGTGCGGGTCAGCGCTGGTTGACGGTGCCCAGAGCGCTCAGGCCTTGGATGAAGTAGCGCTGGGCCACGAAGAACACGGCCAGTGGGGGCAGCATGTAGAGCAGGTTGGTGGCCATGAAGAGGTTCCAGTCCGGGGTCTGGCCGGCGAACTGGGAGACGAAGGAGGCCATGCCGACGCTCAGCGGCCACTTCTCCGACGAGTACAGATAGATCAGCGGGTTGAGATAGTCGTTCCACGACATCTGGAAGGCCAGGATGGACATGGTGATCCAGGCCGGCCGGGTGATGGGCAGCATGACGCTCACGAAGATCCGGAAGTGTCCCGCGCCGTCGACCTTGGCGGCCTCGTCGATGGAGTAGGGAATCGACAGGAAGTACTGGCGGGCGAGGAAGATGAACAGCGGATTGCCGCCCAGCCAGGCCGGCACGATCAGCGGTAGCCAGGTGTCGTACCAGCCGATGTCCTTGAACAGCTGGAACAACGGGATGATGCCGACCACCGGTGGCAGGAGCATGCTGCCGACGAAGACATAGAACAGGATCCTGCGGCCGGGGAAGCGGAGTCGGGCCAGGGCGTATCCGGCCATCATCGACGTCATCACTCCCCCGATCACCGAAAGACCGGTGATGACAACGGAGTTGAGCAGCAGACGCGGGAAGTGGATCGCCTTCGGCCCGTCGATGAAGTTCTTGAAGTGGAACTCGTGGGGCAGCAGTTTCGGCGGCACTTCGAAGACGGCCGAAGGCCCTTTGAGCGCGACGGTGAGCATCCACAGGATGGGCAGGATCATCACGGAGCTGATGAGCAGCGCGATGGCGTACCAGGACGCGGTGCGTGCGGCCCTGCCCGGCGGCCGGCTCGCACTTGTGGTGGTGGGTGACTTGGGAGCCGCTGCCGACGGCGATGTCTTCATGACGTCAGGAGACGTGGTCACTGTAGGTCCAAATCGAGGAGAAGCGAGCGGTGGCGGCGATCAGGACGACGATGACGAGGAAGAGCACCCACACCTGTGCGGAGGCGTAGCCGAGTTGGGCGACCTGGCCGAGTTTCGGGAAGCCGTTGCCGTAGATCGACAGCATCAGCACCCTGGTGCTGAATCCCGGGCCTCCCATGTTGTCCGGCGAGAGGATCTTCGGCTGGTTGAAGGCCTGGAGGGCGGTCACCATCTGCAGCACGACCTGCAGCACCATGATCGGGCTGATCAGCGGCAGCGTGATCCGGAAGAACACCGTCCTGGGTCCGGCGCCGTCGAGCCTGGCCGCTTCGTAGAGCTCGGTGGGAACCGCCTGGAGCGCGGCAAGAAAAATGATCATTGTTGAGCCGACGCTCCACAGCATGACGATCACGATCGAGGGCATCGCCGAGTCCGAACCGGACAGCCACTCACTCGTCGGGAGGTGAAGCCACGTCAGCACCTGGTTGGCCAGGCCGACTTGGGGATTGAAGACGAACTTCCACAGCGTGATCGTGGCCACCACCGGCAGTACGACGGGCAGGTAGCACAGCGTGCGCAGCAGGCTGACCCCCCGCATCCGCTGGTTGCAGAAGACCGCCAGCGCCAGTCCGATGGCCAGCGACAAAGGTACGTACAGGACCACCAGCAGCAGGGTGGCGCGCACCGAGGGCCAGAACGACGGATCGGTGGTGAACATCCTTCGGAAGTTGTCGAAGCCGACGAACTTCGGGTCCGAAAGGCCGTTGTACTGCGTCAGCGCGAAGTAGGCCGACCGGATCAGCGGGTAGACGACGAACACCGTGAACCCGATGAGGGCCGGCGCAAGGAACACGTACGCGGCCCGGGCGTCCGATCCGAGCTTTCTGCGCCCCAGGCGCGGAGGAGCTGTCACACGCGTTCACCTTCTCCCTACGGGGAGTTGGCGACGGCTCAGTCCTGGGCGGGCTCGCCGGTCTGGTGGTCGCCAGCTCCCTCAAGGTAACGTTTCCATTCCCCGTTGATCACACCGTGGCGTAGGTCACAGGAGGAGTCAAGAGGCGTGATGGTAACGTTTCCCATTCCCGAATCTCCTCCGCCCTGGAGCGTTCCGGAGTCCCTGAGGACGCTCGGAGGGAAGCTCGCCACCGAACTGCGGGGCACCGGCCCGGCCGCGGACATCGTCGAGAGCTGCCTGACCAACACCTGGGCCACGTCGATGAGTTGGGGAACTCCTGCGGCCCCTTGGGCGGCGGAGGTCTTCGTCAGGACCGGCGACATACCGGCGATGTGGTTGCGCGACAGCACCGCCCAGATGCGTCCCTACCTGGCCCTGGCCGCGGATCCCCGGATCGGCGATGTCCTGGTCGGCGTGTCGCGGCGTCAGATCCGCTGCGTCCTGCTGGACCCGTACGCGAATGCCTTCAACGACGGCCCCACCGACGCGCAGGGCGAGCCCACCGACCGCCCCGGGGTGGGAAGTTGGGTCTGGGAGCGCAAGTACGAACTCGACTCGCTGTGCGCGCCACTGCAGTTGGCGTACGCGATCTGGCGGGCGACCGGTCGTGTGGACCACCTCGACGACGGCTTTCGCCGCGCCGCGTGGACGATCGTACGAACCTGGCGTGTCGAGCAGGCGCACGAGCGGTCACCGTATCGATTCGTCCGGCCCTCCGGCCCCTTCTCGTCGGACACCCTTCCGCTCGGCGGCCGCGGCGCGCCGGTGGCGTGGACCGGTATGACGTGGTCGGGCTTCCGACCGAGCGACGACCGCTGCACGTACGGCTATCTCGTGCCGGCCAACGCGTTGGCGTCGACATGCCTGCACGGCCTGGCCGCACTGGCCGAGTCCGTCCTGCACGACATGGAACTCGCCCGGACGTCCTTGGCGCTGGCGGACGAGATCGACGCGGGAATCCTGGCGACCGCGGTGGTGGAGGCGGGCGGCGCGTCCGTGCTGGCGTACGAGGTGGACGGCCGGGGCCATGTCCTGCTGGGCGACGACGCCAATCTCCCCAGCCTGCTGAGCCTCCCCCTCAGCGGCTGGTGCGCCCAGGACGACCCGCTGTACCGGTCCACTCGGCGGCTCGTGCTGTCCGACGCGAACTCCTCCTACTTCCGCGGCAGGTTCGCGTCCGGGGTGGGCAGTGCGCACACCCCGCACGAACACGTCTGGCCGCTGGCGATCGCCGTCGCCGGGCTGACCGGCGACGAGAGCGACGCGGCGCGGGCTCTGGACACACTGGCCGCCACCACCGCGGGCACCGGGCTGATGCACGAGAGTTTCCATGTCGACGACCCCGGCCGGTTCACCCGGGACTGGTTCGGCTGGGCCAATGCCATGTTCTGTGAACTCGCCCTCGACCTGTGCGGGCGGGGCGTGCGCCACCTCTTTCCCAGGCACCCGCGCGTCCCGCCTGCCGCCCCGGACGTCACCTGAGGAACGCCCGGCGCTTCAGGCCGCCTACTGGCAAGTCGGCAACAGTTCACGGCGAACCCGCCTCCGACACCTTCCAGTGGAACGTCGACCTGACACGGGTATCGGGCCGACGTGCCGTGCGAGAAGGTCTGCCTGTGCGGACGGCCAAGCGGAAGGGGCTGGGCTCAGCAGTCGTCGACCGGTGCGCCGGCGGGCAGTCCGAAGTGCGCGCGGGCCGCGGTCTCCAGCGCGGCGGGCGTCCCGGCGCCGTCGTCGAGCCGGGATTCGGAAACGAAGCTGAAGTGGTTCTCCTCCCACTCGGCGTAGCCGGCGCCGTCCGGCGGCTCCTCCTGCGCCACGACGCGGTAGCCGCCGTCGGTGTCCCGCTCCAGCCGCACCACCTGCGGGAAGTGAGCGCCGCCGCACTCCACGAGGGCGCCGGCACGCACCCCGTACTCCAGGCACTGCGTGTCGACCCCGGCCCGCACCCGGTCTCCGTTCTCCCGGAGGTCCAGTGCTTCCGCCCGGCAGAACCACTTCGCCCTGAGGGCAGGCATGCTCTCCCCGTAGCCGCTCCCTCCTGCCTGAGTCACGAGCCGGGCCTCGATCACCGGTCGCACCTCGGACCAGAGCCGTGTGTCCACGCCCACCGGCCACCGCGCCCACGCCCCCGTCGCCAACAGCACTGCCACGGCTCCCACTCCGGGCCCCCACATGCGTACGGACATCATCGCGAGCTCCTCACCCTGCCGCGCGCACTGCGCCGCTCCTGCGGGTCAAGACACACGCGAAGGACGTGGGGTTGCGCCTGAGGTCCGCCCGAAGATTCCGCGTCCCTCCTTCCGAAGGGGGGTCCGGTGCCCCGTTCCGGTCACCGCGTGCAGCCCGGACAAGCCCCTGACCAGGCCGGACAGGTCACGGGTGTCCCGGACATGTCCTGGACACTTCAACCTATTGATGACCTCGAACACCCTGGCCAGCCTTTCGGTCTGTCAGCCGGACCCGCCTTCGGGTCCGGTACGGATCGGATGGAAGGAAGCACGGATGTCTGCGATGAACACGGTGAAGACCACAGCCGTCGCGGGGGCGGCCCTGGCCATGACACTGGGGAGCCTCGTCATGGCCGCCCCAGCCCACGCGGCGACCGCTCCGGGGGCGCTGATCGCCGAGCAGGCGCTGGGCCAGTACACGAGCGGCAACGCCGAGGTGCAGAAGCGGAAGTACGAGGGCGACGCCAAGGACGGCGACACGGAGAGGAACAACTGCAACTTCTACACCGGCTTCTGGACGGCGAAGGCAAACCTCCAGTGGGACCACACCAGCGCGCCCCGCACCGGCACGATCGTCAACCGCCAGGCGTGCGGGACGAGCAAGGGCTACATGTACGTCAAGGTCAACGGCGCCTGGACGAAGACCTGGACCAGCGTCAAGTGGACCTCGCGCGCCTGGTGCGCGGATTTCGCCAAGTACACCTGGTACTGGGGCAAGGCGAAGATCACCGGCCTGAACGCGGCAGCCGACTCCTTCCGCACGTACGGCAGGTCCAACGGAACCTGGCACACCAAGGCGCAGGTGGCGGCGAACACCTACAAGCCGAAGCCCGGTGACGTCGTGAGCTACGACGACAACGGTGACGGACGGGCCGACCACGTCGGCGTCGTGACCTCGTACAACTCCGCCAGGAAGGTCTACAACTCCGTGGAGGGAAACACCTCGCTCGAGCAGCTCACCTCCAAGAAGACCCAGGCCGCCGCTGCGGGCAGGGTCCTTGGCTACACCTCGCCGAAGGCGCGGTAGTCGTCGGGTGACGTTGTCCTGAAAGGGTTTTGTTCCATGGCAGGCCCACGACAAATATGGATCGCATGGAACAGAGGGCGCTCGCGTTGCAGGAGTTACGGACCGCGGCTGAGCTGAACGCGGAGCTGCGCGAGCTGAAGGCGCGCTCCCGGCTGACGTACCGACAGCTGGAGGAGCGCGCCGCCCGGCACGGGGAGCTGCTGCCGCGCAGCACGCTGGCCGACGTGCTGCGCAATGGCTCACTGCCGCGGCCGGAACTGCTGGCCGCGTTCGTCCGCGCATGCGGGGAGGGCGATGACGTGGACGAATGGCTTGCCGCACGGCAGCGAGCCGCCGAATCTCCGGCGCTGTCCTCGGAGAGCGGCCCCTCGGCAGCGAACGCCCCTGGCACGGTCCGGCGACTCACGGACGCCCGCCGCACGCGCGTCGTCGCCGTGTCCGTCGTCGCCGTCGCGCTGGTCACTGCCGCCTCCTGGGCCGCCCTGCGTGACTCCGGCGGCTCGGGGACGTCCGAGTCCGCACCGACCTCCGCGTCCACGCAGTTGCCGCGCGACCAGGTCCTCATCCGGCCACTCGGGTCCCCCGGCCTGTGTGTGACGGACGGACAGGTGGCGGACAACCGGTACGGCTCCCTCGTCGCCGTACAGCGCCCGTGCGGCGAGACGGAGCCGCAGACGACGACTCTGGAGCCGGTGGGCAAGAACGCCTACCGCATCTCCTGGTTCCGACCCGACCAGGGGAAAGGCTGCCTGAAGGCGCTCACCTCCGGGCCCGGCAAGGGTCTGCTCGAACCGTGGGAGGCGTGCGACCGGACCACCGCCTTCCGCTTCGTACGCATGGAACCCAAGGCATCCGAGCGACCCAAGCAATCCCGGGAATCCGAGCAATCCAGGGAATCGCGGGATTCCGGGGTCTCCGGGCAGGCCGTCGGCCGGACCTATCTGATCCATGTGACCGACGAGAAGTGCGTGGGCATCAGAGCCGCGAGCACCGTCGCGGGCGCGGAGGCCGTCGTCGAACCCTGCTCGGGCACGGACGCCCAGCTCTTCGTCGTCGAAGCCGCGCTGTGAGCCTGGCCGTGGTTCACGGACGGCCGGCCGAGACCCCAGCGATCGAGACGGGGGTGTGAAGCGGGCGATGGTGTGGTGCCGGGCCGCCCGATCACCGTCCTGGCAAGATGGCGGCATGGAACGTGTGCTTGGAATCGGTGGGTACTTCATGCGGGCCGCCGACCCGGCGGCCCTGAACGCGTGGTACCGCGACTGCCTGGGCCTGGACGCCGATGAGAACGGACTGTGGCGTCAGGAGACCGGGCCGACGGTGTTCGCGACGTTCGAGTCCGAGACCGACTACTTCGGGTCCCGCGCCCAGCAGGCCATGCTCAACTTCCGGGTCCGCGACCTGGATGCGATGCTCGCGCAATTGCGCGCCAAGGGAGCGGACGTGGCCGAAGAGACGCAGGACATGGAAGGTGTCGGTCGATTCGGCTGGGTCACCGATCCCGAGGGCAATCGGGTCGAGCTGTGGCAGCCCGCCTGACCGCGTCTTCACGAAGGCGCGAGAGGCGGGACGGCACAGTCGGTGATGGTGTCGGCCTCGGCGGGCGAGAACTCCGTCCCGGCGACTGCGAGGCTCGTGCAGGCCGATCTCGTGCAGTCCAATCTCGTGCAGGCCGATGAGGACACCGTCCAGACCGTGAGTTGCACCGTTGCGAGAACCTTGGCGCGGGCGAGGAAGGTCAGGCGGCGCCGGGCGTCCGCTTCCCCTCCTGTTCCTCCCGCTCGGCGAGCAGCGCGTCGAGGACGTTCAAGGCGCGCCAGGTCCTTGTCATTCCGAATGGCGCGGTGACGCGGACGGCGGCGCGGACCTCATCCGGTGTCGCCCCCGCGCCCAGTGCGCGGCCGACGTGAGCGCGGAAGCTTTCCTGGAGGGTCTGGTAGAGGACGTCCACCGTCATGGTGGCGAACGCCCGTTCGCGGACGCTGATGCGGGACATGTCGGCCCGCATGCGCGACTGCAGGTCCATGTAGTCGGCCAGGCCCGGGTCGAGGGCTTGGACCTGGGCGCGCATCGCCGCGGGAATCGGGCTGCCCGTGCCGTCCGCGTCCACCTCGTGGCCCTTGCCGGTCGGTCCGGGCAGGCCGTGCTCGCGCTCGATCTCGGCCAGCCGCACCAGCGCGGCCAGCGCCGCCGGGTATCCGCTGTCGTAGGAGATGAAGCGGAGCAGTTCGCGCAGGTCGTCGGCGTCGATGCCCTGGTCAAGGGCGGCTCGCACATGCAGTTCGTACGGCACTCCGAGGACCTGTTCGCACACGTCGGCGACGAGGCTGAGCAGGATGCGCTCGCGTGGCGTCAGTTCCGGGCCCTCACCGGCGAGTCGAAAGCTCGCGGCAGCCATCTCCGCGAACACCGGGTCCAGTTCGACGATCGTGCTCTGGGTCGGCAGTGTCATGGCGACTCCCCCATAGGTGAACACCTGTAGTGCTACAACTGTAGACCTACAGGGCGTCCCCTACAATGCCGAACCATGGACGCCACCACCCCGGCCCGGAAGACCGCCCGGACCACCTCACGCGGCCGCAACCCGCGGGGCCAGGGCGAGCGGCTGCGTGCCGAGATCGTCGACGCGACACTGCGGCTGCTGGGCGAGCTCGCCGACGACGAGGCCCTGTCGCTGCGTGCCGTCGCTCGCGAGGTGGGCGTCGCCGCGACGTCCGTCTACATCCACTTCGCCGACCGCGACGCGCTGGTGCTGGCCGCGCTGGAGCGCTGCCACGCGGACCTGCTGCGCGCGGTGGACGAGGCGGAGTCGGGTGCCACCGACCCGGTAGCCGCGTTGCGCGCCCGCACCGCGCTGCTCGGGGCGTGGTCCCGCGAGCACCCGGGGCTGTACAAGGTGCTGCACGAGAGCACGCTCAACCGGCGCAGGGACATGTCCTTCAAGGAGGAGATGGCCGGGCGCACGACCGCGGCGATCCGTCGCTGCATGGACGCCGGGCTGGCGCCGCGGGGCGACGCCGAGACCGTGTCCCTGGATCTGCGGACGGCCGTCCATGGTGCGGTGTCACTGCGCGTCAACCAACCCGAGCTGCCCTGGCCCCCGTTGGAGGAGCAGGTCGACCGGTTCCTGACAAAACTGGTCGGTGTGCCGCCCGCGAAAGGGTGACGGAGCGGCGCGGCCCATGGCCCCGCACCGACTCAGCCGCCGGAGGACACCGGTGGCAGGGACGTGTCGTTCTGCCGCAGTTCGACCAGCAGTTCGTTCTGCCCGGCCAGTAG
Organism: Streptomyces sp. GbtcB7; assembly: GCF_019091445.1. NCBI lineage: Bacteria > Bacillati > Actinomycetota > Actinomycetes > Kitasatosporales > Streptomycetaceae > Streptomyces > Streptomyces sp. GbtcB7. Next base: position 100,795 of record NZ_JAGXJM010000035.1, on the reverse strand, counting down.
CTCCGTGAGGATGCGGCGGGCCGCGCGCAGCAGCTCCGCGACGTCACCGCCGGCCAGCGCGTAACTGACGGTGGAGCCCTCGCGGATGGACACCACGATGCCGGAACGACGCAGTACGGCCAACTGCTGCGACAGGCTGGACGGCTCGATGTCGAGGTCGGCGAGCAGGTCCCGCACCGGGACGGGGCCGTGTTGCAGCAGTTCGAGGACCCTGATGCGCACGGGGTGTCCCAGCATGCGGAAGAACTCCGCCTTGGCCTGGTAGAGGGGGACCCGCATCGGTGCTCGCTCCCTGCCGCGTGGGGATGGTCGTCACACGGTGCGGCGACGCCCGGAAAGCGCCGCCGTACCCTGTGTCCGTCGCTGCCGATCCTTCTCGCTCATAGCCGCACACATCCACTTGTTGGGATGATGCTGATGTGGTGACTTGAAGAAGTCTTCACATCGTGGGCGCACGTCGGCCCGAGGATCCGGTCGGCCTAGACTTCCAACTGCTCCTCGACGCGCTTGAGTTGGTGGCGGGCCATCGCCAGATTCGAACGCGCCTTGTCGAGCACGAGGTAGAGGAACAGACCGTTGCCGTTGCGTCCGGTGACCGGCCGGATGAGGTGGTACTGCGATTCGAGAGTGATCAGGATGTCCTCGATCCGGCTCTTGAGACCCAGTTGCTCCATGGTCCGCACCTTCGCGCGGACGACATCCGTGTTTCCGGCGGCAGCGATCGTGAGGTCGAGGTCCTTGCCCCCGCCCAGCGTGCCCAGCGCCATGCCGCTGGTGTAGTCGACCACGGCCGCCCCCAACGCTCCCTCGGCCGCGGTCATCATTTCCTTCAGCGACACTTCCACACTCGCCATAGCGCCTCCCCTTGGTTGTCGGCTGTGCGGCGGGATCGGCGATGCCCGTCCCGCCACGTGACCGCACCGTATGCGGACGGCCGAGGCGCCGACGGGAGTATCTCCGAGGCTGACATCAGGCGATCGGAGATGATCGCGACGGCATCGATTTCCGACTACTACTGCCCTGTTGCGGCCAGTACGGCGAGGGTGTCGTCGAAGTCGGTGGCACGGGGCTGGTTGAGCGGGAGCTTGGCCAGAACACGGGCCATGGCGCAGCTGCCACTGACGGCGGAGTAGACCAGGCCTCCGGCGACGCCGACGGACAACCAGCGGGCGGACGCCCGGCGTTGCCCGACCGCGAGTCCGGCGAGGATCAGAGACCCGGCGACGAAGCGGACCTGACGGTCCATGGGCCAGACGCCGCGGGCGTCGGCGGGGCGGTGCAGGTCGTGTCCGTGCCGGCTCCAGGCGGTGGTGCCGCCGGTGAGGGTGGCGGCGGGGATGCCGTGCGCCGTGAGGGTGTCGCAGGCCTGGGCGGAGCGGGCGCCGGAGGCGCACACCACGACGAGTTCACCGCGCTCGGCGGCGGACTTCAGGACGGGCAGGGCCGCGTCCAGGTGGTCCAGGGGGATGTTGTGCGCGCCCGCTATGTGGCCCGAGGCGTACTCGCCGGGGGTGCGTACATCGATGACGGTCAGCTCGTGGAGCCGGGTGTGGGCCTGGTCCGGGGCGAGGGAAGTGGGGGTCACGGGAATTTCCTTCACTTTCTGGTGCTTCACCCCACGGACAGGATACCCGCGGGGGTATATCGAAGGAGTGCTTGTGGAACTGGCGATGGCAGCCGAGGAACTGAAGACGGTGGTCAACCGGCTGCGCCGGGCGCAGGGTCAGATCGCCGGAGTGATCAAGATGATCGAGGAGGGACGGGACTGCGAGGACGTGGTCACCCAGCTCGCCGCGGCCTCCCGGGCGCTGGACAAGGCCGGGTTCGCGATCATCGCGACCGGTCTGCAGCACTGTCTGACCGATGCCGACCTGGCCACCGACGGCGACCGTGAGCGGATGCGGGCCCGTCTGGAGAAGCTGTTCCTGTCCCTGGCGTGAGTCCGCCGGGACCGGCCGGGGTCAGGTCAGGGCGTCGACGAGCATGAACGTGGCGACCGCCAGCAGGACCACGGCGAAGGTGCGCTGAAGGAGGGGGCCCGAGACCTTGCCGGCCAGGCGTTTGCCGTCCCAGGCGCCCAGGATCGCGGTCCCGGTGAAGGGCGCGATCAACGTCCAGTCCAGACCCGACGTCGTGGCACCGCGGGTGAGCAGCGAGGCCAGCGAGTTGACCGAGATGATCAGCAGGCTGGTGCCGATGGCGGCCTGCATCTCGAAGGCCAGGACGGTGACCAGGGCCGGCACGGCGAGGAACCCGCCGCCCACCCCCAGCAGTCCGGTCAGCGCGCCCAGCCCCGCTCCGGTGCCGAGGGCCCTGGCCGGCCGAACAGCGCCGGGCTCCGTGGCGGACGTCGCCCGGGAGGGGCGCAGCATGCGAGTGGCCGCCAGGGCGGCGACGGCGGCGAACGCGGCGATCAGCAGCGGCTGCGGCAGCCGGGCCGACGCCGCTCCGGCCGCCACCGCCGGGAGGATGCCGGCGGCCGCGAACAGGGTGCCGGCCCGCCACCGCACATGGCCGCTGCGCGCGTGGCCGAACAGGGCCGTGAGCGAGGTCGCGGTGACGATCAGGAGGCTTGCGGTGGTGGCCGCTGCCGGGGTGAAACCGAGCAGGTAGATCAGGGCGGGCACGGCGAGGACGCTGCCTCCCCCGCCCAGCGCGCCCAGCGCGAGACCGACCAGGGCCCCCGCGACAAGCGCAAGAACGAACGCGCTCACGCTATGGCACCGTCGTCTCCGTCCGGGCCGGCCACCGGCAGACCGGCCCGCGCCCAGGCGACCATGCCGCCGGTGACATCGGTGGCCTTCGTCCCCCGGCCGGTCAGGATCTCGACGGCCTGCCGGGAACGCCGGCCGGAGCGGCAGATCGCCACGACCGGCCTGCCCTGGGCGGCTGGTGGCAGGGCTTCTCCCGCCACCAGCCGGGCCAGGGGCAGGTGCAGCGCATCCGGTGCGTGTCCCGCCTCCCACTCGGCGGTTTCACGGACGTCGAGCAGGACGGCCTGGCCGTGGGCGGCCCGCTGGTGGGCCTGGACAGGGTCGAGACGACGGGAGGCGCGGCTGCGGCTGCGGAAGAACATGGGTTCATCACTCCGAAGGGGTGTTGCGGCGGGGGCGGCGGTGGGTCCGTGTGGGACTGACTGAGGTGCAGCAGTCCGTACGAGACCGGGTGCGCTCGGAACCGATGCGGGTCAGTCCGCGCAAGACCGGTCGAGGGTCGGTCTGTGCCGGACCAGGTGCGGGTCGATCCATGCCGGACCAGGTGGAAGTCAGCCCGTGCTGGACCAGGTGAGGGTCAGCCGGTGCTGGACCTGGTGAGAGTCAGTCCGGCCTCGACGGCGGCGTCGAAGCTGTCGTCGACGGCGACCACGCCGCGTCCCGTGGCGTCCAGGAAGGAGGCGGCGATCGCCGCGCGCATCCCGCCCGCGCAGTGCACCCACACCTCCCCCGCGGGCACCTCCCCGAGACGACCGGGCAGCTCATGGATGGGGATGTGCACCGAGCCCGCTACGAAGCCGCCCGCGCGCTCGGAGTCGCGCCGCACGTCCAGCACCACCACGTCCTCGCCGCGACCGCGGCGGGCGGCGAGGTCGGCGAAGGTCGCGCGCGGGAAGGACCGCGGCTCCACTCCCCCGGGCACCCAGTCCCACGGACCGCCGGTGGCGGCGGCGACCGGCCGGTCGATGCCGACCCGGGCCAGCTCCCGCTGTGCCGCGGCGATCCGCTCGGGTGTGTCGGCGAGCAGCGTGACGGGCTTGCCCCACGGGATCAGCCAGGCCAGGTAGGTGGCCGGCTTGCCGTCGCCCTCGAAGTTGAAGGAGCCGGCGACGTGCCCCTGGGCGAACGCGACACGGTTGCGCAGGTCGACCACCCATTCACCGGCCGCCAGCCGCTGGGCGATCTGTGCGGCGTCGGCCGGACGTGGCGGGGTGAGGTCGACGGGAGCGGGGCCTGCGGCGTTGGCCGGGCCCATGTGCGCGTAGTACGCCGGGACGTCGTCCAGACCGGCGAGCAGGTCGGCGACGAAGGTGTCCACGTCGCGGGTCAGGGCTTCGTTGGTCTTGCGTTCCCGCCCGATCGTGGAGGTGTCCCCCTCGGCCTGGGATCCGGAGCAGAAACTGCCGAACCCGTGCGTGGGCAGCACCGGCACCTCGTCGTCCAGCTCCTCGGCAAGACGGTGGGCGGAGGCGTGCTGGGCGCGGGCCAGTTGCTCGGTCAGCCGCGGTTCGACCAGGTCCGGCCGCCCCACCGTACCGATCAGCAGTGATCCGCCGGTGAAGGCGGCCACGCCGCGCCCTTCCTCTTCCAGGACGTAGGACGTGTGGTGCGGGGTGTGGCCGGGGGTGGCCAGTGCCCTCAGGGCCAGGCCCCGGTCGACCGTGACGGTGTCGCCGTCGGCGACCGGGGTGCGGGCGAAGGACACCGAGGCCCCGGCCGGGACCAGATAGCGGGCACCGGTGACCCGGGCCAGTTCGAGCCCCCCGCTCACGTAGTCGTTGTGCAGGTGCGTCTCGGCCACGTACGCGATCCGCACGCCTCGCCGGGCGGCGGCGGCGATCACCTGATCGATGTCCCGCGGGGGATCGACCACGACCGCCTCGCCAGGGCCGCCCGCCAGGTAGCTGCGGTTGCCCAGGCCCTCGAACTCCAGGGTGTCGACGAAGAACACGGGTTCGGCTCCTTCCGGATGAAAGTACCCCGGGGGGTATCTGACATCCACCGTAACAGAAATACCCCGGGGGGTATCTCACGGGCATGCGCGGAGGTGTTTCGGCTACGGCCACCGGCCGGCGACCGTCAGCGACGGCGAGGGCGCCCTAGACGAGGCCCTTGAGCATGCCGCGCCAGTACAGGGCAGGCAGGCCGTACCGCTTGAGCAGCCACATGTCGCGGCGCTCCTTGGTGGTGTCCAGCAGGGGGATGCTGGGGGCGGGGCGCTGGTCGTAGTCGAACTCGGCGAGCAGCACCTTGCCGCGGGCCGTGACCAACGGGCAGGACGTGTAACCGTCGTAGCGGCGCTGTTCACGGTGCTCGCCGTTGATCTCGGCCAGCAGGTTGGCCACCAGGACAGGGGCCTGCTTGCGGACGGCGGCGCCGGTCTTGGAGGTGGGCAGGTTGGCGACGTCGCCAAGGGCGAAGACATTGCGGTGCCGTGGGTGTTGCAGGGTGTGCTTGTCCACTTCGACGTAGCCGTAGGGGCTCGCGGGATCGGCCAGCGGGCCGCGCTCGACCCAGCCCGGGGCGCGCTGCGGCGGTACGGCATGGAGCAGGTCGAACGCGAGACTGTCCTCGGTGCCGGTGGAGTGGTCGGCCACGGTCAGCCGACGGGCCGCGCCGTCGACGGCGGTCATCTCGGAGTTCAGCCGGACCTCGATGCCGTAACGCTCGGCGACACGTTCAAGGGCCCTGCGCCAGACCGGTACACCGAACATGGAGTCGGCGGGCAGCACGAGGACCACCCGGATACGGTCCAGGACCCCCTGCCTGCGCCAGTGGTCGGCGGCCAGATAGGCGATCTTCTGCGGGGCACCGCCGCATTTCACCGGGCCGCTCGGCTGGGTGAAGACCGCGGTGCCCGAGCGCAGGCCACGGATGAGTTCCCAGGTGTACGGGGCGTGCTCGAAAGCGTAGTTGCTGGATACGGCACCGTGCCCAACGGCGGCGTCGAGGCCGGGGATCGCGTCCCAGTCCAGTTGGAGACCGGGTGCCATCACGAGGTGGTCGTAGCCGATGGTGCGATGCGCGGCGGTGGTGACGGTCCGCGCCTCGGGGTCGACGGCGGTGGCGGCCTCGCGGATCCAGTGCACCTGCCTGGGCATGACGGAGGCTTCGGGGCGGTGGGTGACGGCGAGTGGGGCCCGGCCGCCGCCGACCAGGGTCCACAGCGGCTGATACCAGTGGACGTCGGCCGGTTCGAGCACCGCGATGTCGCAGACACCGGCGCGCCGCAGGCGGGCCGCGACGGTGATGCCCGCGGTTCCACCTCCGATGATCAACACCTGGAAGTGGTCGCGGGCGGCGCCGGAGGCGGAGTGGGTGGAGGGCATGGAGGGCTCCTCGCAATCCTCGGGATATACCCCCAGGGGTATTGGCTGAGCCCGATGCTAGGCCACGCCCGGCGACGGGACCAATGTGCGGTCGATTAATTGCCAGCCAGGTAAAGGGAGTTGACGCACATGACGTCCGTCGGCTAGGTCCAGGCGGTGAGGATCGGCCGTGGAGCGTGTCCCGCGCGCGAAGGCGATCCGCCCGTCGAACACGGTCCGGCCGACCTCGACCGACGTGACGTCGTAGAAGTCGCGTGACGTCGTAGAAGTCGACGGACAGCAGATCGCCGTCCAGTACGTCCGAGGACGCCGACTCGGACACCGAGGGGCAGCGCTTCCGCCAGGGCTGGTTCCACTCCGAGCGGGTGCGCCCGCGGGTTTCCGCGACGGGGTCACGTGGGCGCTGCGCCACCGGGGCCGTCACGTCGGCCTGATCCCCTACGGCCGCGGCCGCTGTGGCAGGTGCAGCGCGACGGATACCACGGGTGCTGCGCCGGCCCGGCCGCCCCTCCGCCGTCGTACGGGACGCGGTGGTCCTGGTGCGAGCGCCTGCTCGGCAAGAGGGGCGCCGCCTCCCTCGCCGAGGCCACCGCCCTCGCCCGACGGGAGGGTCCGCCGCGACCGTCCCCGGAGGTCCTGGACCACTTCGTCGAACGCCACCCGGGCCGCTGAGCCGCCGTGTCAGCTCATGGTGAGCACCATCCGGAAGCGGGCGGCACCGGAGAGCATCTTCTGGTACGCCTCGTCGGTCTCGCCCAGCGTCACGACCTCGGTCATCGGACGGATGCCGTGCAGGGCGCTGAACTCCATGGTGTCCTGGATGTCCTGCGAGGTGCCGCTCGGGTGGCCGCTGACGACCTTGCCCGCCAGCAGCAGCTGGGCCGGGGTGATGCCGAGCGGCTCCGCGTCCACGCCGATGACCACCAGCTCACCGCGGGGACGCAGACCGTCCACGGTCGCGGTGATGGCGGCGGAGTTCGACGCGGTGGCCAGGACGACCTGTGCACCCCCGAGGGACTGAAGCGCCTCGGCGACCGGAGTGCCGGCCGTGCTGTCGATGTAGTGGTGCGCGCCGAGCTGCTTGGCGAAGTCGGCCTTGTCGGCACCGCGGGCGATGGCCACGGTCTCGAAACCCATCGCGGCCGCGTACTTCACCCCCAGGTGTCCGAGGCCGCCGATGCCGAGAACGGCGACCAGGTCACCCGGCCTCGCCGAGCTGCGCCGCAGGCCGTTGTACACGGTCACGCCCGCGCAGGCCAGGGGCCCCGCGTCGGTGGCCGCCAGTGCGTCGGGGATCCGGGCCAGCGCGTCCACGGGCACGACCGCCGTCTCCGCGTATCCACCGTCGTACGCCCATCCGGGGACCTGCAGGTTCTCGCAGACGATGAAGTCGCCCTGCCGACAGGGCGTGCAGTGGCCGCACGCGCCGCCGAACCAGCCCACCGCCACCCGGTCGCCCACCTGCCAGCCCCAGTCCCCCGTCCCCTCGCCGAGCTCCGCGATCCGCCCGGCGATCTCATGCCCGGGGACCACCGGGAACGTCACGCCGGGAAAACCGGCGTTCACGAAGAAGGTGTCGCTGTGGCACACCCCGCAGGCGTCGACGGCGACCCGTACGTGTCGGGGGCCCGGCTGCGGTACCTCACGCTCGACGACCTCGAACGAACCGCCGGGGGCGGTCACCTGCGCGACGCGATAGCTAGTCATCCGGATCCCTGCCTTGGAGAGTCGGTCTGATCTCGAAGCGCTCCGCCCGCAGGTGGTCACGGGGGCTGGTGACAGGCGCGCGGACGGCACGCGGACCACACGCGAGCCCGACCGGCTTGCTTCACTCCGGTGGTGGTGCTGTTGTCGGTCGGTGGCTGGGCGGGATCCGTCTGCCGGGCCTCGGCGGGCCATCGACGGACGGGCGCGGGTAGCCTCACGCTACTTCAGGTCACAGCAGGGCGCTCGGCGAGTTCGCCGTCCACCGCGCGCCCTGGGCACGTGCGGGCCGCCACTCGCGAGCGGTGCGAGCCGCACGATCACCGCACACCGCCGCCACGGTGTCCCGTCACGTCCGCCGCCGAAACGCCCCTCCTCGACGCCGAGGAGAGCGGCACACCGTTCCCCTCGACGGCCCGCCATCCACCGCCCACCACCTACCGGACAAGGGCACCCGGCTGCCCGCCCCCGGCGGAAACCCACCCGTCCCGGCTGTCACACCCGATCCCCCACGGGCGCCCGGAGCGAGCGCAGCCGACCGCCATGGATCGGTGTCGTGTGCCAGCGCACGGTGAAGGTGCCGTCCGGCAGCGAACACGTCACGGTCAGCCGGTGCGGGGTCTCCAGGAACAGCACGTCGAGCCGCAGCGTGTCCTGGTCCGTCCAGCCGCCGCTGACCGCCGTGGGCAGACCGCCCGCGTCGACGGTCCAACCGGTGGCGCCGAGCCGCAGCTCGATGAGCTCGTCGTCCTCCGCGAGCGACACGCCCCAGCCCTTCCCGTCCGCATCGGCGCTGACCGTGACGCCCGTCAAGGTCCGCTGCTGCGGGCACTCACCGTCCTCCGGTGCGAACAAGGCTCCCCTCCAGTCGTCGCCCCGCGCGGGCGGCTCGGGGCTCGCCTCGACGGGCGGCAGGGCCAGCTCCGCGAGGCGGCGGCGCAGGCCCTCGTCCGCCGTGCCCGGGAGCGGTTCGGCCGGGAGCGGTTCGGCGCCGAATGCCGGGAGGAGGTGGCGCCACACCAGGTTCAGCAGCCCCTGCATGTCCTCGGTCGCCGCGGTCGTCGCGATCACCGCGTCGTGCTCGGGCAGGACGAGACAGAACTGCCCGTACGCGCCGTCGCCCCGGTACCCGTGCCTGCTCCTCCAGAACTGGTATCCGTACCCCTGCTGCCAGTCCGACTGCGCGCCCTCCTGCGTACCGTCCGCGGTGGAGACGTGCGCGCGGGTCGCTTCCGCGATCCATGAGGACGGGAGCAGCCGCCGCCCCTCCCAGACACCGTCCTGCAAATAGAACTGGCCGAGCCGGGCGATCGCGTCCGTCGTGGCGTGCAGACCGCTGAAGCCGAGGTCACGCCCGGGCGGCCGTTGGAGCCAGGCCGTCTCGCCGATACCCAGTGGGTCGAACAGCCGGGGCCGCAGATACTCCGTCAACGACTGGCCGCTCACGCGCTGGATGATCGCGGCGAGCGTGTACGTGCAGGGCTGGTTGTACGCGAAGACGGTCCCGGGATCCCGGTCCGGCGGGAAGAGCAGGAACCCCCGTACGATCTCGTCGCGGTCGCGTCGGATCGAGGTCGCGTAGGTCTCTTCGAGGTGGCCGCTGGCCATGGCGGCCACATGGCGTACGAGCATGGCGCGGCTGCGCGGGTCGGTGATGTCGGCCTCGAACTCGGGGAAGTACGAGATCACGGGGTCGTCCAGGCGCAACAGCCCTTCGGTGGCGGCGAATCCGGCGGCCGTGGACGTGAAGCTCTTGCTGAGCGAGTAGAGCAGGTGGCGGCGGTCGGGTGTGTAGGGCGCCCACCAGCCGGAGGCCACGAGGTGCCCGTGGCGCAGGATCATCAGGCTGTGCGGTTCGATGTCCGGCGCCGCCTCGACGGCGTCGAGGAAAGCGTGGATGCCCGCGGCGTCCACCCCCTGGGCGGCGGGGGTGCTGGCGGGCAGGGGACGGGCGCTCATGAAGGCTGCCTCCGGGCGGCTCGGGCGGTGACGGGAGCGGGGCACTGTGTGCATTTGGCATCTTTCCGTCGCCGGACGCCGTCTGTCCACGAGGTGCGTGCAGGACTCTTGAGGCTGAAGAGACGTGATGCGTAGGATCGTTGCCAGCGGAATGAAACGTTTCAATTCATTTGATTCACCATCGACTCCACCATCGAGGGGCGACACATGGCCAAGGACTGGAACCGCCGCGTCTTCCTGCGCAGCTCCGTCGCCGGAGCGGGCGCCACCGTCGCACTCGGGTCCGGGGGCGCCCACACCGCCTCCGCGACCCCCGGATCGAGCGCCGAAGCCTCGCGTGAGGGCGGTCTGCGCATCGACCGCACCACCGTCGAGTACGCCGAGACGCTGCTCGGCACCGAGGTCGAACACCCCCGACTCACCTGGGAGTTGACCGCCCCGGGCCGGGGGGCGCGGCAGTCCGCGTACCGGGTGCGGGTGGCGCTCACCGAGAAGGACCTGCGCGAGGGGCGGCGCCTGGTCTGGGACTCGGGGCGGGTCGAGTCGGACCGCAGCGTCGGCATCGCCTACGCCGGGCCCACGCTGCGGCCCCGTACCCGCTACCACTGGCAGGTCAGGGTCTGGGACGGCGACGGCCGCCCGTCGGCGTGGAGCGCCCCGCGCTGGTGGGAGACAACGTTGCCAAAGGACGGCTGGCAGGGATTCTGGATCGGGGCGGCGGCCCTGCCCGAACCGCCCGGCTTCGACGGGGCGTCCTGGATCTGGTCGCCCGGCTCGACCACCGGTTCCGCCCCCGTCGGGCCCCGTTGGTTCCGTACCGCGACCACCCTCCCCACCGGCAGTGAGGTGCGCAGGGCGAGACTGGTGGCCACGGCCGACGACGACTTCACGCTCTACGTCGACGGACAGCAGGTCCTGTATCAGCCCCAGCAGACGGACGCCTGGCGCACCGGGCATCTCGCCGAGGTCACCGAGCAGGTGCGCGGGGCGAGCGGCGGGCGGATCGTGGTCGCCGCCGTCGCGACCAACCGCGACAACGGGTCCGCCAATCCGGGCGGGCTCCTGCTCCGCCTGATCGTGGAGACCACGTCCGGCGACACGGTCGAACTCGTCACCGGCGACGGCTGGCGCTGCGTCGACAGCGAGCAACAGGGCTGGCAGCGACCCGACTTCGACGACACGGGCTGGTCCGGGGCCGCCGTGCTCGCACCCTGGGGACAGGGCCCCTGGGGCACCGGAGTGTCCGTCAGCGTCCCCGAACAGCCCGCTCCCCTGCTGCGCCGGACGTTCAGCGTCCCGAAGGACGTCGTGCGCGCCCGTCTGCACATCAGCGGACTCGCCTACTACGAGGCCGAGATCAACGGAGTCCGCGTCGGCCGTCAGGTCCTCGACCCCGGCTTCACGGACTACGAGGAGACGGTGCTCTACGCGGTGCACGACGTCACGGACCGCGTCCGGCGCGGTGCCAACGCGATCGGGGTGACGCTCGGGCGCGGCTTCTTCGGTCTGACCAGCCCCACCGCGTGGAACTGGAACCGAGCGCCCTGGCACGGTGAACCCCGACTGCTGGCACAACTGGAGATCGACCATCCGGACGGCTCGCGCACCACCGTCGCCACGGACGGCACCTGGCGGATCACCGACGGACCGACCCTCTCCAACTCCCTCTACGCGGGCGAGACCTACGACGCGCGCAAGGCACCCCGGGACTGGACGCGCCCCGGCTTCGACGACCGCTCCTGGCAGGAGGCCCAGCGGCAGACCGCGCCCAAGGGCACCCTGCGCGCTCAGGGGCACGACCCGATCGAGGTGGCGGAGACCGTACGCCCGGTGGACATCCGTGAGTTGAGCCAGGGCGTGTACGTCGTCGACATGGGGCGGACGCTCGCCGGCTGGACCCGGCTGGCCGTGCGCGCCGAGGCGGGGACGACCGTCCGGCTGGTCCACGGGGAGCGGCTGAACTCCGACGGGAGTGTGCTCGCCCGCAACGACCTGGTGCCGGGCCGCTGCCAGACGGACGAGTACGTGTGTGCGGGCGGCGGCGCGGACGAGGTGTGGGAGCCCAGGTTCTCGTACAAGGGCTTCCGTTATGTCCAGGTCAGCGGGCTGCCCGCGAAGCCGGGGCCCGAGCAGGTGCTCGGCCGGGTCGTGCACACGCGGGTGGCGTCGACGAGCACGTTCTCCTGCTCCGAACCGTTCTACGAGCAGTTGGACCGGGCGATGCGCCGCACCGTCCTCAACAACCTCCACGGCATTCCGACGGACACTCCCGTGTACGAGAAGAACGGCTGGACCGGCGACGCGCAGCTCGGCGCGCCCGTGATGACGTACGCCTTCGGTGTGCACCGCTTCCTGACGAAGTGGCTCGGCGACCTGAGAGACAGTCAGAACGCCGAAGGACAGCTGCCGGTGATCGTGCCGAGCGGCGGCTGGGGCTACCACGATCTGGCTCCCGCTCCCGAGTGGACGACGGTGTACCCCTTCCTGCTGCGGGAGATGTACCGCGTGTACGGGGACGAACGGCTCGCCCGTGACCACTGGGCGCCGCTCGTCCGCTACCTGGACTGGGAGATCGGGCGTCTCCAGGACGGCCTTGCGGTGACCGCGCTCGGCGACTGGCTGCCGCCGGGCTACGGCGGCAACCCGCCCGAGGACACCAGGCTGACCGCCACGGCCTATCTGCACCGCGCGCTCACCGGGACCGCGGAACTGGCCGACCTGCTGGGCGACACCGAGGTGGCGGCCCGCTACCGCAAGACGGCCGACGCGTTGAAGGAGGCGTTCAACGCGGCGTTCCTCGGCGCGGACGGCCACTACCGCACGGCGAAGGACCCCGACTACCGCCAGACCAGCAACTGCCTCCCGCTGGCCTTCGGGCTCGTCCCGCCCGGCGCCCGGGCGAGCGTGGTCGACTCGCTCCTGGCCGACATCGCACGGCGTGGCAACCACCTCAACACGGGGGCGCTGGGCACCAGCGTGCTGCTGCGCGAGCTCTCGGCCCAGGGGCATCCCGAGGTGGCCCACGCCCTCGCCACCCAGCGCACCTACCCCGGTTGGGGGTACTGGTTCGACAACGGCGCCGACACCATGTGGGAGATGTGGCCGCTCGACTCCCGCTCCCGGGACCACTACTTCCTGGGCACCGTGGTGCAGTGGCTCTACGAGAACGTGGCGGGCCTGCGCCCCGGCGACGCGGGCTACCGCACCTTCACGGTTCGCCCGGACGGCCGTACGGGTGTGGACTGGGCCCGTACCTCGGTGCGGACCGTGCGCGGCCGAGCGGCGGCGGCGTGGTCCGTCGTGGACGGGACGACGCGGCTGTCGGTGGGAGTACCGGTCGGGGCGACGGCAGAGGTGCATGTGCCCGCGGCCGACCGATCGGCCGTCGCGTCGCCGGCCGGTGCGAAGTGGGTGCGCTCAGAGCCGGGGTTCGTCGTGTACGCGGTGCCGCACGGGAGTTGGGAGTTCGTGGCGCGCGCCTGAGCCGTACCCGGGGACGCCGCGACAGGTCGGCGCGGGCCCGGGCGGAGGGGTTGTGCGGGCAGGGGCGGAGGGGTTGTGCGGGCCGTGTCAGAGGGTTGCGCAGGCGCTGTGAGGGCTTGTCGGATCGCCGCCATAATGCCGAAATGATCAACCCCTCCCCCACATCCGCGCCGGCGCCGCGCGTCCCCGTCGTCATCATCGGTGCGGGACCTGCCGGACTCACCGTCGCCAACATCCTGCGGGCCGCGTCCGTCGACTGCGTGGTCCTGGAGACCGAGAGCCGGGAGTTCGTCGAACAGCGGCCCCGCGCCGGATTCATCGAGGAGTGGGCGGTGCGGGCGCTGCGTCATCGGGGGCTGGCCGACCGGCTGGTGGAGCGGGCGCAGGCGCACAGCGAGTGCGAGTTCCGGATCGACGGCGAGCAGCACCGCTTCCGGTACGCCGCGCTGACCGGGGACCGGCACTTCGTCTATCCGCAGCCGCTGCTGGTGACGGACCTGGTGCGCGAGTACGCCGACGTGAAGGGCGGCGAGATCCTTTTCGGTGTGCGGGACGTCGCCCTGCACGGCGTCGACGGCGACCGCCCGACGGTGCTCTACACCGATCCGCAGACGGGTGAGCGCCGGCGGATCGACTGCGACATCGTCGCCGGCTGCGACGGCGCGCGCGGAGTGACCCGCGCCCATGTGGCCCCGGACCGGGGCACGGTGGCCCGGTACGACTACGGGGTCGGCTGGCTCGCGCTCCTCGCCGAGGCACCGCCGTCCAGCGACTGCGTCGTCTTCGGTGTCCACCCGCGCGGATTCGGCGCCCATATGGCCCGCAGCCCCGAGGTCACCCGCTACTACCTGGAGGTGGCGCCCGGTGAGGACCCGGAGAACTGGTCGCACGACCGCGTCTGGTCGGAGCTGCACGCCCGGCTGTCGGCCGCCGGAGCCCCGGCGCTCACCGAGGGGCCGCTGATCGAGAAACGCGTCCTCGACATGCACAGCTACGTCGTGGAGCCGATGACGTACGGGCGGCTGTTCCTGGCCGGCGACTCCGCGCACCTCGTCGCGCCGATCGCCGCGAAGGGCATGAACCTCGCGCTGCACGACGCCCTGCTGCTGGGCGACGCGCTCGTCGCCTACTACCTCAGGGGGGACGCCGACGGGTTGCGCGGCTACTCGGCGGCCTGTCTGCGGCGGGTGTGGGAGTACCAGGAATTCTCGCGGTGGTTCGCGGAGTTGCTGCACGGACCCTCCTCGGGCGATCCCTTCCGGGCGGGTTCCGCGCGAGCCCGCCTCCGACGGATCCTCGGCTCACCCGCGGCGGCGGCCACCTTCGCCGAGTCGTACATCGGCAAGGTCACCGGCCCGATGGCCGCGACGACACCGTGAGATGAACGGCAGTGGGGATGCGGCCTGAATTCTTCGCACGTGTGCGCTACGCGCAAAGAATTCCGGAAATCGGGGCCCCGGAATCGCCCGCCTTTGAACACACAACGTCACACCCGCCGTACAACCGGGAAAGGTGAGAGTCCGGTGCGCAGCGAGGGATGACCATGGTCAAGGTGCAAGTCTCCACGGATGAGTTGGTCGCCGGAAGATACCGACTGCTGGAGGGTGTCCACCACGAGGAGGGGCGTGAGGGCTGGCACGGTCAGGACGTCGAGTCCGAACGGCCGGTCACCCTGACGCGCTCCCGGCTGCCGGCCCATCTCCGTGAGGAGGCGGAGCTGCGCACCGCCGTCCGGATCACCCGGGAGTCCGAGGCCCTGGGGCTGGTCTGCCCCGGGCGGGTGTCCGTCGTCGTCGACGTCGTCGAGGACAAGGACTTCCTGTGGACGGTCACCGCACGGCCGGAGGGCGTTCCGCTGAGCGCGCTCCTCGGGCACGGCCCGGTGGACTACGTCCGCGCGGCCCGGATCGGGCTCGGTGTCCTCGACGTCGTGGGCGCGGCCCATCAGGAAGGGATCACACACGGCGACCTCAGTCCCGGCCAGGTGTGGGTGGAGGAGCGAGGCGGGGTCACGGTGGCCGGCTTCGGGCTGATGGGGGCCAGCGCCTCTCCGCGCGTCACGGCACCGTCGTACGCCTCTCCCGAGCAGGCCCGTGGCGAGGGCGGTGGACCGGCCACGGACCTGTGGGCGCTGGGCGCGATCATGTACGAGATGGTCGAGGGCCGGCCGGCCATCCGGGACCGGGGAGGGCTCGAAGCGACGTTCCGCGCCGTCGAACGGCTGCCCATCCGGGCCCCGTTGAGCGCCGGACCGCTCAGTCCGGCCATTCAGGGGCTCCTGCGCAGGGATCCGGTGGAGCGGGTGCCCGAGTCCGTCGTACGGGAGGCGCTCACGCGCATTCTCAAGGCGGAACTCGACGAGGACTCGATGCCCACCGAGACGCTGCCGATCTTCCGGGACCTCGACGCCCCGCCGGCGAGGCGGGTGTGGGGCAAGGTGCCCCTCAGCCGCCCGGTGCTGCTGGGCGGGGCGTTGGCCGTGACGGTCGTCTGCTTCGCCGGGCTCACCGCGGCGGGCGGGCTGTCCGAGCGCGGCACCTCCGCGTCCGGTCCCGCGCCGTCCCCCAGGGTTTCCGCCACACCGTCCCCCACGCCGAGCGCCTCGCCCAGCAGCACCGTTGCCCAGCAGGCCCCGTCGACGTCCCCCTCTCCATCTTCTTCCTCATCCGCTTCCGCCTCCCCTTCGCCGTCCCACACCCTCACCGAGGATCCGCCGACCGGCTTCTTCCGCTACACCGCGCCCCAGGGCTTCTCCGTCGAACTGCCCAAGGGCTGGAAGCCGGTACGGACCGAGAGTTCCGCCGACGGCTCCTATCGGGTCACGCTCGGCGCGAGCGGCGACCCGCGCACGCTGGTCGTCACCTACAGCACCCAGCTCACCTCGGACCCCGTCGCGGTCTGGCGCGAGGTGGACACCTCGCTGCGCGGCGACTCCATCGCGTACGAACGGCTGGGTGACATCCGCGCCGTCACCTACCAGGGCTACAAGGGTGCGGACATGGAGTGGCTGTCGACGAACGACGGGGTCCGTGAGCGCACGTTCGGGCGCGGCTACCTCATCGGTGACCACGAGGGCTTCTCGCTCAGGTGGACGACCCCGGCCGCCGACTGGGACACCACCGCCGACCGGGCCGCCCTGACCACCTTCCTGCGGACCTTCAAGGGCGGATCACAGTGAACCCGTATGGCAACAGCCGTCCCTGCGCATCAGCCGCCCCACTTCGAGCCAGTCGTCCTCGGTCGCGTCGCGCCACCGCTCCGATGCCGATGCGGACGCCGACGCCGAGACCTTCGACGGCGGCTCGAAGGCGGCCACCAGGTCCTGCGTCACGTACGGCGTTCCGCCCCTCAGCACCGACACCGTGCGGACGAGGGTGTCGAAGTCCTCGAAGGGATCGCCGTCCACCACCGTGAGATCGGCGAGTTTCCCCGGCTCCACGGTGCCGAGGTCGCCGTCGAGGCCGAAGAGGCGGGCCGGCAGGACGGTCGCGGTGCGCAGCGCCCCGGCCGGGGACAGCCCGCCGCGGTGCAGGGCGCGCAGACCCAGGTGCAGGGAGAGCCCGACCGGTACGAGCGGCTGGTCCGTGCCGAGCGCGACGAGACCGCCCGCGGCCAGCACCCGCCGGTAGACGTCCGTCTCGGTGCGCAGGGTGGCCAGTTGGGCCGCGGTGGGCGGCACGCCCGCGGACCGCCGTACGGCGGCGGAGTCCCACGGGGGCATGACGACGGTGACGCGGGTGTCGTCGGCGAGCCCCGGATCGGCGCCGAGCAGCGGCGCGGAGGTGAACGGCGTGGCGACGAGGGCGAAGTTGGCGCCCTGCCCGGTGTAGATCTCCACGACGTCCTCGTAGGCCCGTCCGGTCGCGCTCACCGCGTGCCCGAACTCCCCGCGCTGGGTGGCCAGCAGATGGGTCGTCAGGTCCTGTCCGTTCTGGACGCCTGGTGACAGGAGATGGCTTCCCGAGCGCACCCCGAGCCGTTCGTGCGCGAATCGCGCCGCTTCCTCCATCACCCAACTCGGGGCTCGTACATAGGTCTTGACGAAGTCCCAGTCGAGGGCCGCACCCCGCTCCAGCGACCTCCGCAGACCGTCCCTCGTGCGGTGGGCGCGCCCCATGCTGTAGGCGACCCGCGAGCCGTCGAGCAGTTCGCCGCTGGTCAGCAGGCGGGGTCCGGCGAGCTGACCGACGGCCACCGCCTCGCGGATGCGGGCCTGCTCGTAGGCGAATCCGCCCAGGGAGACGGCCGTCGTGATCCCGTAGGTCAGTTGTCCGACGGTCTGGCGGCCTCCGTAGGTGCTCTGCCAGGGGTGGGTGTGGGTGTCCCACAGCCCGGGGATCACGGTGCGGTTCGAGGCGTCGATCCCGCGGAGGGCGCCACGGCCGCGGGCCCGGTGCGGCGCGACTTCGGCGACGCGTCCGCCGCGTACGACGATGTCCACGTCGTCCCTGACCGACTCGCCGGTGCCGTCCCACAGGCGCCCGGCGTGCACCACCGTGTCGGCGGGTGCGGGCCGGTGCTGGTCGAGCGGGACCCGGACGGTGCGGCGGCCGTGCCCGTCGATGCCGATGAGCCGCAGGCGGCCGGCCGAGAGGTACAGGACGGTTTTCGAGTCGCCGGACCAGGAGGGGTGGTCGGCGGGTTCGGTGGCGAGGGTGCGCGGGGCGCCGGTCGGGGTGCCGTCGGGGGCGACGGGCAGCAGGCACAGCGCGGACTCGACGACGACCGCCATCCAGCGTCCGTCGGGCGACCAGACGGGTCCGGAGTCGTAGCGGTCGGCGATGCAGACGTGGGGTGCGACGGCGTGGAGGCGGTCGGTGCCGGTCGTGGTGTCGACGACCCGGATGACGTTGTAGCCCTCGCGGAAGCGGAGGTTGAGGCGGTTGCGGTCGCACAGCGCGAGGTATCTGCCGTCGGGCGACCAGCTGGGGCGGCCGGGCAGCCCGCCGCCGCCGAGCGGGGTCACCAGGACGCGTTCCTCACCGCTGCCCAGATCGCGCAGGACGAGCCTTCCGGTCATGTCGAGACAGGCGAGCCGCTTCCCGTCGGGCGAGAGCGCGGGATGGACCCGCCCGCCCGTGGCGAGCGCGGTCTCCTCGCCGGTGGCGAGATCGCGCCGGTACACGCCGAGCAGTCCGTCGCGGTCGTCGGCGTACACGAGAGACCGTCCGTCGCGTGCCCAGACCGGTGCGAGCAGATAGCGGGTGGGCCCGGACTTCCGCAGTCGTTCGGGCGGCCGCCCGCCCGAGGTTCCGGCCAGCCAGAGCGAGTTGAGGGCGGCGAAGGCGATGCGCCGTCCGTCGGGGGACAGCGCGGGCAGGTGGATGCCCCGCGCCGGGCGCACCCGCTCCTCGCCGAGGTCGTACTTCTTGGTCCGGTACCGCGGCCGGTCCACCGGCAGTTCGCCCTCGAACGGGATCGGCTCGGTCCGCGCCGGATTCTCCGGTCGTACGAGGGTGAAGCGGCCGTCCACGGTGAGGAGCAGTTCCCCCGCCGCGGTCCAGCGTGGCGGCACGGGTGCGAGGTCTCCGGCGAGCGCGACGGGCGTGCCGTCGACGACGAGGGTGCAGGAGGCGCTCGGGGCAGCGGTGACGCGGAGGTACGCGAGGCGGCGGCCGTCGGGGGCGAGGGCCGGGGTCATGACCTGCGCGGCCGTGGTCTCCGTGTGCTCGACGACGACCGGGCCCGCGGCGCCGGCCGGTACCGCGGCGATGGTGCGGGCTTCGAGGCCGGGCCCCGTGGGCAGGGAGACGGCCTTCGCGCGGACGAAGAGGACGCGCCTGCCGTCCGGTGACCAAGTGGGGTCGAAGTCCTCCCAGGGGCCTTCCTGCAGAGGGCCGTCCTGACCGGTGAGCCCGGTGACGCGGGTCAGTTCGCCGCTTTCCAGGTCCAGGACGTGGATGCGGTACGGGCTGCCCTCGACCGGGTCGCCGCCCCGCTCGGAGGCGAAGGCGATCCGGGTTCCGTCCGGGGACCAGGCCGGGGCGCGGTCGTCCCAGGGGCCGTCGGTGCGCTGCCGTACGTCCGAGCCGTCGGGGCGCATCGTCCACAGGTGGTAGCCGCCGCCCTGGTAGGCGCAGAACGCGATGAGCTTGCCGTCCGGGGAGTGCGTGGGCCGGTCGGGTTCGAGGCCGGCCGGGGTGAGGGGCACGGCACGGCCGCCGGTACGTGGGAGCGACCACAGCACATGCTGGATCTCGACGATCAGCCGGTCGCCGGCCGGCGAGAGCGTGGCCGCGCCGTTGGTGGCCTCCGAGAACGACAGGGAGAGCGCGGCGCGGCTGCTCGCCGCGGCCGGAGCGGCGCTGAGGGCGGTGGAGGAGACGCCCACGACACCCGCGACGCCTGCCGCGGCGAGGAGTTGACGACGGGAAGGACGAGAGAGAAGGGAGCGCGGGGAAAGCGGGGAGGGACGGGAGGTGGGAAAGGCTTCGGGGCTCCGGTCACGTTCCATGACAGAGAACGCTTACTCATCTCAAGGCCCGGGAGCAACAACGCCATTCACGCCAAACGGGTATGGACGGCCTCCCTCGAGGTCGGGTCGACGCGCGTCAATGGCCCTTGGCAGCCGGCCTTCGCTGGGAGAGCCACAGGGCGACCGCCTCCGAGATGGGTTGGCCGGTCTCCAGTTCGATGAAGCCGAACTGCCCGCCCTGGTTGCCCTCGAGGAACCACCAGACTCCGTCCTCGTCCTCGGCGAAGTCGAAGGCGGCGTACGCGAGTCCGGTGAACGCGGTGTACTCCTGGACCGAGCGGGAGATGCGGCCGGGCACCGGGGTGGGCTCCCAGCCGTGTCCGGTCTCGCCGAAGCGCCCGTCGACCTGCCCGGCCTCGGCGACCTTCCGTGCGGCGAACAGTTGGTTGCCGATACAGGTGAGCCGGATGTCGGCCCGCTTGGGGATGTACTGCTGAAGCAGTGCGGGACCGGCCGCGACGCCGGAGAAGTCCGCGTCGGGGCCGATCAGCGTGGTCGGCAGGGCCACTGGGGGTTCGCCGGGCGGCGGCCCCGAGGCGGACTTCACCACAACCTGCCGGTACTCCTCCACGAACTGCTGGGCCACCCGGGGAGCGGTGGTGATCACGGTCGGTGGGACCGCGAAGCCACTGCTGTGGGCGACCCGCAGCTGCCAGGGTTTGTGCCGGGCCTGCTCGGCCCGGCGCGGGTGGTTCATCCAGCGGGTGGAGGCGGAGTAGAGCATGCCGAACAGGGCCTGCTTGGTCTCCGCGGTGAGCCACGGCGAGGGCTCCGCCGCGTGCGCCGCGGGTTCACCCGGACGGCGTACCCACACGGAGCGCAGGCCACCCATGCTGAGCACATGGCCGTTGACCGAGAGGTAGCCGTCGAAGTCGCCGTGCGCGTAGTCCGCGGACAGCACCGCCTTGCCCGGCAGGTCGGCCGGGTCCAGGCGCACCATCGGCACGCCCTGTTCATGCAGCCTGGCCACGACCATGTCGGCGGTGACGTCCTGCTCCGCCGTGAGAATGAGTACCGTCATGTGAGTGAGGGGCCGTCAGTCGTCGAAGTGCGTCTGGGAACCGGCGGTGGACGTGGTCGTGCCGGTGGCCATGAGAAGGGCGTGGTCGCTGACGGCCGGGCGGCCGTCCGGCAGCACGTTCAGTTGCAGGGACACGTCGAAGTGGTACGGGGGTATTGCGGCCGAATGCCCTGTGGGCAAGGCGTAGTTGAGGGTGAACGGTCGCACAAAAGTTCCTCCCGCCATCTCACGATGTTCTGCCCCCTTCCCTACGTGTCGCGACCGTAAGGAATTCATCACTTTCCGCCACATCGGGGTGAAGGACATCACATCGCGTCGTTTCAGGCTTACTTGTTTCCGTATTGCACGTGTGTGTGCTTGGTTGTCTGCTTGACCCAGGCCGAAAGCTTCGGCCAAGGCTTCATTCTCTGTAATCTAGACGTCGTCTTACCCAGGAGAGTTCCCGGTGACCGTAGTTCTCGATCCGAGTGCCCAATCCGCCCCGATCCAGGGCGTGTTGGACCCCATCTCGTGTGACGCACGCGACTTCGGGGCCTATGCGCGAACCGGCGGCTGGGCCTTCGCCCTGAAGGTCGCGCGCAGCGTGCGTCCCGGTGGGCAGTCCGCGGACGAGACGCCGAAGGTGTCCGCGAAGGAGTTCGCCGAGCTGGCCGGGTGCTCCCCCGAACGGGTGATGCGCTATTACAAGGCGTGGGACAGGGCCGCCGACGAGGGTCTCGTCCCGCACTTCGAAGTCCTCGTCCCGGGCCAGGACATCGAGCTGCCGGACGCCGAGGCGTGGCAGACGTACTACGTGTCCCGCTCCAGCGCCTCCTCCGAGCGCGGCAGCGCCATCACCGAGGCCGCCGCGGCCGAGGGCATCCGCCCCACCAAGGCCCTGGAGGTCGCCGAGAACCCCACCGCGCTGCGGGCGGCGATCCTCGCCGACCCCTCCACGGCCCAGGCGGCCCGGGCCGCGCTCCTCGACCGGGTGAAGGAGGACCCGGCGCTGCAGGCCGAGCTGGCCCGTGACATCGCCCGCACCGACGAGCTGAAGAAGGCGGTCGCCACCGAGACCAGGGCGGCCGACCGGATCGGCTACGTCCGCCAGATCGCGGAGAAGGGCCAGATCAGGACACCGGCCGGACAGACCCTCGACGCCCCGGCCGAACTGCGCTCCGAGGCCGAGCGCCACCTCTCCCTCCTCGACGAGCTGGACGAGGGCGAGGACACCGGCGAGTGGGCGACCGAGGCGTACGACACCATGAAGAACCTCGTCGTCGAGACCGTGGAGGCGGACCCCGAACTGCGCGTCCAGGAGCGCCGCACGAAGTTCTACAGCAGCCTGCAGAAGGCCACGAAGGTCTTCGAGGAGCTGACCTTCGACGACGCCGACGACATCTACGAGGACGACATGGTGCAGCGCCTGGAGGAGCTCCAGCAGGCGATCGGCTCCTGCATCACGGCACTGCGCAGCGCGGCTCCACGGCCGTGAGCCGTGCCGGTGGTCTCCCGGGAACGGCCTGTTCCCGGGAGACCACCGGTTTCACCGGAGAAGACCGGACGGGTCGGTCGCCCACTGGATGTTGGGCTGTTCGGCGAGCCGGAAGGCGATCCTGCCGCCCTTCGTCGTCAGGTCGGCATCCGTCCAGGAGCGTTGCGTGGGCCGCCCGTTGACACGTACGGCGTCGATATAGGGGTGCGCGGCGTCCGCGCCGGGCGCGGCGATGGTGAGGTCGGCGCCGCCCGGACGGTCCACGACCGCGCTCGGGAAGAGCGGGGCGCCCAGCAGCATCGAGGCGCTGCCCGGGCTCTGGGGATACAGACCGAGGGCGGAGAAGACGTACCAGGCGGACATGGTGCCCAGGTCGTCGTTCCCTGGCAGCCCCGAAGGACCGGTGCCGTACACGGTGTTGAGGATCTGCCGCACCGTCGCCTGGGTCTTCCAGGGCTGTCCGAGGGCGTTGTACAGCCAGGGCGCGTGGATGCCGGGTTCGTTGGTCGGGTCGTAGCGCAGCGGGTCGCCGCCGCGCACCGACCAGGAGCCGTCCGCCGTGTGGAAGAACCCGTCGAGGCGGGCGGCGGCCTTCTCCCGGCCGCCCATCGCGGCCGCCAGACCCTGGACGTCCTGCGGCACCATCCAGGTGTACGTGGCGCTGGTGCCCTGGGCGAAGCCGAGGTCGCTGCCCGGGTTGAACGGGCCCACCCACGAGCCATCGAGCCTGCGGGCCTGGATGTAGCCCGCGTCGGCCGTTGCGGCGGGGTTGAAGACATTGCGCCAGTAGGCACCGCGCTCGGCGAACACCGCGGCCTCCTGGTCACGGCCGAGCAGCTTCGCCCACCGCGCGAGCGCGGAGTCGGCGACGGCGTCCTCCAGGGTCTCGGCGGCGCCGCCCCAGCAGTGGCAGACGTCCTGTGCGGCGTAGTGCGAGGTCAAGTACTGGGCGAGATTGGGCCGTTGGCCCACGCACTGTCCGGGGCAGCCCGCGTCCGAGAGTTCGTCGGCGTTCGGCACGGTGGCCTGCCGGACCAGCGAGTCGAAGGCGCCCTCGTAGTCGAAGTTGCGCACGCCCATGGCGTAGAAGGTGGCCAGGGTGGCCGCCGAGGGATCGCCGGTCATGACGTGGGTGGCGCCGCTGATGTGCACCCAGCGGTCCCAGACCCCGTTGTTCTGCTGCGCGAAGTTGTAGAGGGACTGGGCGAAGTCGCCCGCGATCCTCGGTTTCAGCAGGGCGAGCAGCTGTATCTGGGCGCGGTACTGGTCCCAGCCCGAGAAGTTGCTGTACTGCGCGCGCTGGCCGCGGGCGAGGCGGTGCACCGCGCCGTCCATGCCGTAGTACCGGCCATCGGCGTCACTGATCAGGTCGGGCTGCATCAACGCGTGGTACAGCGCGGTGTAGAAGGTGGTGCGCTGGGCGGAGGTTCCGCCCCCGACGCGTACGGTGCTCAGTTCGCGGTCCCAGGCGTGGGCACCCGCGTCGGCCACCTGAGCGACGCTCGCGTGCGACGGGATCTCCCCACGGAGGTTGGCCTCGGCGCCGCCGAGACTGACGTACGAGATCCCGATGCGCATGTGGACATCGTTGTCAGAGCTGGTGTCGAAGCCGACGTATCCGCCGGAACCTCGGCCCGCGCGGTCGGCCCCGGTGGCGTACCCCTCGCCTCCCGAGGCGGAGGCCGAACCCGCCGACAGCGTGCCGTCCTTCCACGTACCGAAGTCGGAGAAGGCACGGTCGAAGGAGGCGCTGAAGTACAGCTTGTAGTAGCTCTTGCGGTTGTTCGTACCGCCGTTGGCGCGGCGTCCGCAGAACGCGCCGGTGAGGACCCACCCGGTCACCTTGCGGTGCGCGGTGTCGATGTCGACGTGCGCGTCCTGGCTGCCGTTGAGGGAGTTGGAGACGCGGAAGAGCAGGTTGGCGGGTCGGTCGCTCGGGAAGCTGAAGTCGGCGACACCGGCACGCTCACTGACGGCCAGGTCGGCGGTGGCGCCCGTCCTGAGACCGAGGGTGTAACGCCCGGGTACGGCCTTCTCCTCGGCGTGCGTGAAGTCGGCGGCGTAGACCGCGTCCTTGGTGTCCGCCGAGGGCGAGGACGTCACGTCACCCACGAACGGCATGATCGGTACGTCTCCGGCGGCGCCCGGGTTGCAGCCGGCGCCGTTGACGTGGGTGAGGCTCAGCCCCCGGATGCGGGTGGTGTCGTACTGATAGCCGTTGGCGGCACCCGTACTGGTCTGATCACCGGTGGTGCTGGTCGGGGACCAGGCGATCATCCCGTACGGGAGAGTGGCGCCGGGGTAGGTGTTGCCGCCGTTCGCCGATCCGATCAGCGGGTCCACGGCGGAGACCGGCCGCTGGGGCGGGAGGCCGGCCGCGTCCACCGGGCCGGGAAGAGCGAGGACGACCGCCGTGGTCACGACCGCCGCGGCGGACCTGCTCGCGGTGCGACTGCCGAACCGTCTTGCTGTGCGCAGCCATTGGGGGCGCATACGTGGTGTCACCTTCCGTTGGACGAGGAGGTGCGATGACGGGTCGGACCGGGCTGTCCCCGACGACTGGCCGCCTCGGGCGCCGGTCCGGGCGCGAGGATAGAAGGCGGCCGGGAGCGCCGGAAGTGGCGTGTGCGGACTGCCGGTTACGAGGTGGTGAAGGGTGCGGGCGGGACGGGGGTGCGGAGCGCGGACGTGCGGGGCCCGCGGGTGGCCTCAGTCGGTCGCGCTCGCCATCGCCGTCTCGGCCTCCGCACGATAGAAGGCCATCTGGTCGACGAGCGGCTGGGGTGCGTGCGGGGCGAAGCAGAGGTCGAGGTTCTCCGCCGATGCGGCCGCTGCGGCCCCGCTGCGCGGGAAGAGCGCCTGCTCGTACACGGTCAGGGCCTTCTCGGTGTCGTCCGGGTGGGCGGCGAGGGCCGTCGCGAGTTCGGCGCCGTCGAGCATGGCGAGGTTGGCGCCCTCGCCGGCGAACGGGGACATCAGGTGCGCGGCGTCTCCGAGCAGGGTGACGCCCGGAACGCGGTCCCAGCGGTGCCCGACCGGCAGGGCGTGGACCGGGCGGGCGACGAGCGCCCCGTCCGCGTCGACGATCAGCGCCCGCAGCCGCTCGTCCCAGCCTTCGAAGTGCTCCAGGAGACTCGCCTTGGCCGCTTCGACGTCCGTGAAGTCGATGGGGCCGGACGTGGCCCAGTCGGCGGGCGCGCGCAGCGCGGCGTAGACGTGCAGCGAGCCGCCGGGGGTGCGGTGGGCGAGAAAGCCGTGGCCCTCGGCGAGCGCGAACATCATGCCGTTGCCCACGACGGCGGCGCTCTCCGGGTGCCGGGTGTCGGCGTCGAGGAGGTGCGCCTCGACGAAGGAGAGGTCGAGGTAGGCGGGGGTGGCGTCCGAAACGAGTGGCCGCACCTTCGACCAGGCACCGTCGGCACCGATCAGCAGATCGGCGGTGATCGTCCGCCCGTCGGCGAACGTCACCTCGTGCCGGCCGTCCTCGAGCGTCCGTACGCCGGTGACCTTGGCGCCCCAGCGGACGGTGCCGTCGGGCAGGGAGCCGAGGAGGAGGTCGCGCAGCACTCCCCGGTCCACCTCGGGCCGTGTGCCGCCCTCGCCGTCGTCCGCCATCCGGACGGTGGCCTTCCGGTCGAGGATGCGCATGGCCTCGCCGCCGGCGTGGATGACCGCCCGGAACTCCTCGTGGAGACCGGCGGCCCGCAGAGCGGCCTGACCGGATTCCTCGTGCATGTCCAGCATGCCGCCCTGCGTGCGGGCGGTGGGTGAGGCGTCCAGGTCGAAGACGGCGGACTCGATGCCGTTCAGGTGCAGTACGCGGGCGAGGGTGAGGCCGCCGAGACCGGCGCCGACGACGGCGATGGGGTGGTGAGTGGACAAGGTGTCGCTCCTTCGGAAGGGGTGACGCGGGTCGCTGTCACCCCACAAAGGTAGCGAACATGTTCGTTGCGAACAAGTGCGTTGCGATCGCGTTCGTTCTCCTTGGGTGTGGCTGCTCGAAGTGCGGGAGGTTTGTGTCGGTAGGTGGGGCTGTCGCCCGGAGGACGAACCGAGGGGGCGAACCAGGAGGGCGGACGGGCCCGCCGGAGAACCGGTGACAGGCAGCCGCGCCGGAGGCCCTGTGACGGGCAGCTCCGTCCAGGACAAGGTGCCGAGGGGCCGGAAGCCGCCCGGCAGCGAATCGCCGCCGATTAGATCTCGTGGGCGGCCGAGGGCTACGGGCCAGGCTCGCGCGGGCCCGGTCCGGTGGGAGCCGCGCCGCGGATCCGGTCCACTCAAGCGGCAGGCCACGCCTACGAGAGGGCACCCCCAGGGACCGAGGCCGCCGACGCCACCCCCTGACCTCCCGCAAAGCCGAGGCCGCAAAGGGCGGCCACCCCGAAGCCGACCCGCGCGGAGCCGAGGCCGCGGACGGCGGCCACCCCGAAAGTCACCGGCGCGGGGCCGAGGCCACGAACGGCACTCCCCCGAGGCCGGCCCGCCGAGCCGGGCCACCGACCCGCCGAGCCGGGGCCACGGACGGCACCCGTCGCGCGGCCGGCCCCCGGAGGGGTGCTACCAGCGGCCCTCCACCTGCTCCTTGATCCGTCGGTCGTAGAGTTCCTCGATCGCGTCCAGCGTCTCCGTCGGCAGCGCCGACAGCTTCGCGGCGGTCGCGTTGGCGTGGGCCTGTTCGGGCGAACGGGCGCCCGGGATCACCGTGGTCACTCCGGGCTGCTGGATGATCCAGCGCAGCGCCAGCTGGGCCGGGGTGACGCCCTCCGGGGCGAGCGCGGAGAACTCGGCCGCCGCCTCGACGCCGGTCACGAAGTCGACGCCGGAGAAGGTCTCGCCCTGGTCGAAGGACTCCCCGTGACGGTTGTACGTCCGGTGGTCGTCCGCCGCGAACACCGTGTCCTTCGTGTACTTGCCAGAGAGCAGCCCGGAGGCCAGCGGAACGCGGGCGATGATCGCGACGCCCGCCTCCCGCGCGGCCGGCAGGACCTGCCGCAGGGGCTTCATGCGGAACGGGTTCAGGATGATCTGCACGCTCGCCACGTTCGGCCGGGCGATCGCGGTCAGCGCCTCGTCACACGTCTCGACACTCACCCCGTACGCGGCGATCCGCTCCTCCTCGACCAGCGTGTCCAGCGCGTCGAACACCTCGTCCGACGAGTAGACGGGGGTCGGCGGGCAGTGCAGCTGCACCAGGTCGATGCGGTCGACGCCGAGGTTGCGTCGGGAACGGTCGTTCCACGCGCGGAAGTTGTCGAGGACGTAGTTCTGCGGGATCTGCTCGACCCGGCGGCCCATCTTCGTCGCCACCATCACGTGCAGGTCGGGGCGGCCACTGAGGAAGGACGCGATCGTCTGCTCGCTGCGCCCGTCGCCGTACACGTCAGCGGTGTCGAAGAACGTCACCCCCGACTCCGCCGCCGTCTCCAGCACCGCCTTGGCGTCCGCGTCGCTCACGTCGCCCCAGTCGGCGCCGAGCTGCCACGTACCGAGACCGATGACCGATGCCTTCTGGCCTGACCTGCCGAATTCACGCTCGTCCATGCCGTCAGTCTGACATCTCCACCCGCCCGCGCAGGACGCCCACCCCGCCCGCGCCCGCCCGCGCCCCCCAGGCGGACGCAACAGCGTGTCATTCACCCACATGGATGAATCGTTTTGACGGACAGGTGATGCGTGTCAACCGTCACCTACCGTGAACCGCGTGACCGACCATATAGAAAGTGAAGGGCGCACCCCCTGGTCCCGTCGGGGGTTCCTGCTGAGCGCGGCCTCGCTCACCGCGCTGCTGCCGCTCGCGCTGCCGGACCCCGCCGCCGCGGCGCAGGAGCTTCCCGGCTTCCCCGAGGGTGTCGACGTCTACCGGTCGGCGTACCGCAACTGGGTCGGCGAGATCACCGCCACAGGGCTGTGGGCCTGCGCTCCGGCCGACCAGGACCAGGTGGTCGCCGTGGTCAACTGGGCCTGGAAGCAGGGCTGGTCGGTGCGCGCCCGGGGCAGTTCCCACGGCTGGTCCCCGCTGACGATCCCCCCGGGGACCGAGGCGGGCGCTCCCGTGCTGCTGGTCGACACCGCCCGGCATCTCGCCGATGTGTCCCTGGAGTCCACCGACCCCGCCGTCGTACGAGCCTCTGCCGGCGTCACGCTGGAAGCGCTGCTCGGTCATCTGGAGGACCACGGCCTCGGCCTCACGGCGACGCCCGCGCCCGGCGACCTGACGCTCGGCGGCGCCCTGGCCGTCGACGCGCACGGCACGGCCGTTCCGGCCCACGGCGAGAGCAGACTGCCCGGGCACACCTACGGCTCGCTCAGCAATCTCGTCCTGTCCCTCACGGCGGTGGTGTGGGACGCGGACAGCGACGCCTATGTCCTGCGGACGTACGAGAGGGACGACCCCGACGGTGCGGCGCTCCTCACGCATCTCGGCCGCGCTCTGGTCACCGAGGTGACGCTGCGCGTGGGCGCCAACACCCATCTGCGCTGCGTCAGCCGAACCGACATCCCGGCCGCCGAACTCTTCGCGGCGCCGGGCGGCCCCGAGGGCCGGCGCACCTTCGCGAGCTTCCTGGACGAGTCGGGGCGTGCGGAGGCGATCTGGTTCGCGTTCACCGAGCACCCCTGGCTGAAGGTCTGGAGTGTCGCCCCCGCCCGGCCGCCGGCCTCCCGCCACGTGGGGGCGCCGTACAACTACCCCTTCTCGGACAACATCCCCACCGTCGTCGCCGATCTCGCCGGACGCATGGTGGCCGACGCGGCCTGGTATCTGGCCCCGCTCCTGGGCTCCGCGCAGCTCACCGCGGCGACCGTGGGACTGACCGCCACCCTGTCGGCCGACCTCTGGGGACCGTCGAAGAACACGCTGCTCTACATCAGGCCCACCACACTGCGGGTGACCGCCAACGGGTACGCGGTGCTCACCTCGCGTGCCGAAGTGCAGCGCGTCATCGCCGAGTTCACGGCCTTCTTCCGCGAGCGCCTCACCGCCTACGCCGCCCAGGGTCGCCACCCCGTCAACGGGCAGGTGGAAATCAGGGTGACCGGCCTCGACCACCCGTCCGACGCCGACTCGGCGGGCGCCCGTGCGCCACTGCTGTCCGCGCTGCGCCCTCGCGCCGACCACCCCGAATGGGACACGGCCGTCTGGCTGGACGTGCTGACACTGCCCGGGACGCCCGACGCGGAGGCGTTCTACCGGGAGTTGGAGCGCTTCCTGCTGACGACGTACGACGGCGGGTACGCCCTCACCCGCGTCGAGTGGTCCAAGGGCTGGGGCTATACGGATGAGGCCGCGTGGGACGACGAGGAAGTGCTCAGCACCGCGGTGCCCGCCTCCTTCCGGGACGGCGTGGGACCGGGCTGGGACGAGGCGGCCACCGTCCTCGACCGGCTCGATCCTCACCGGGTCTTCGGCACGGCCCTCCTCAACCGGCTCTTCCCCTGATGTCCGGTCCCGCGAAGCGCGGTGGTCTCACTCGACGGCAGCGGTCAGTTGCTCGTGGTCGGGCGTACTCGTCTCGCGGAACAGCAGACGCGCGGGAACCGTGAGGAGCCACCAGTACTTGGCGGCAGTCGGCGAGGCGAGCGACACCGGAATCGAGGTCGCGAAGACGAGGACGGTCAGGAGGCCCCTCAGGACCGACCGCCTGATCTGCGCGGGGTGCACGGTCGGCTTGGCAAGGGCCGGACTGGCCCACAGGCGGGCGGACATGGCTGTGAGCAGCCCGACGGCGAGGACGATCGTCGCCGCGTAGACCGAGGTGGCCACGGCGGTGTTGCCGTACTCGCTGATGAGACGCGTGGGGAACGGGAGCGCGGCCACGACGGCGAGCAGAGCGAGATAGAGGCGGAGCAGCCAGTTGTCGAGCGCGGCGATCTGCCGGAAGAGCGCGTGCTGGCCCAGCCACAGAGCGCCGATGACGGCGAAGCTCAGCAGATACGCCCCGAACTTGGGCAGGGCGTCCCTCAGCGCGGCTCCGACCTCGCCGTCGGCCAGTCCCTCGGGAACGGTGATGTCGAGCGCGAGCAGCGTGATGGCGATCGCTATCACCGCGTCGCCGAAGGTGACGAGCCGGTCGGGATCCATCATGGCGTCGCGGCGGGGAAGGCGCGGGACACGGTTGGTCATCAGGAGGGCACCAGGGGTGTGAGGAACGCCTGTTGGCGTGTACGGGGACGACGAGCGGTCAGAGTACAGGCGCCCACCTCAAGGCCCGCCGCATCGTGACCTGTTGGCCCCCTCGTGATGGTCGACGCGTTCAACTCCTTGCGACCTCAGGTCAATTCGAAGCCCGCTTTGCTTCATCTCTTGACGAGTTTGGTTCAGACCTTTAGGTTCACCGATCACTACAGCTCCATGAATGCACTCAACATTCACGGACATGAACGCCCCCCACTGCCAGCCTCCCCGAAGGGCTGTGACCCTCTGATGGCAAGACAATCCCTCACGCGCTCCACCGTGCTGCGCGCCACTCTGACCACGGCGGTGTTCGCTCTCTCCGCCGGCGCCCTGAGCGTCTCCCCCGCCTCCGCCGCCACCGGGACCATCACCGGACTCGCGGGCAAGTGCCTCGACGTGGCCGGCGCGAACTCCGCGAACGGCACGGCCGTTCAGCTCTACGACTGCAACGGCACCACCGCCCAGCAGTGGACCGTCGGCTCCGACGGAACCGTACGGGCTCTCGGCAAGTGTCTTGACGTCACCGGCAACTCGACCGCGGACGGGGCCAAGCTCCAGCTGTGGGACTGTACGGGCGGCGCCAACCAGAAGTGGACGGTCTCCGCCGCCCGCGACCTCGTCAATCCGCAGGCGAACAAGTGTGCCGACGTCACCGGCAACACCTCGGCCAACGGCACGCCGATCCAGATCTGGACCTGCACCGGCGCCGCCAACCAGAAGTGGACCGCGCCCGCCGCCGACGGCGGAGGCACGCCCCCCTCCGCGCCGATGGCCGTCGCCCCGTACCTCTACAACGGCTGGGGCAACCCGCCGAGCCCCACCACCGTCATGAACGCCACCGGCGTCAAGTGGTTCACGCTGGCCTTCGTCCTCAGCAACGGCTACTGCAACCCGCAGTGGGACGGCGGCCGCGCGCTGACCGGCGGCGTCGACCAGCAGACCATCAACAGCGTGCGCTCGGCCGGCGGCGACGTCGTCCCCTCCTTCGGCGGCTACAGCGGCAACAAGCTGGAGAGCTCCTGCTCCAGCGCCGGAGAACTGGCCGCCGCGTACCAGAAGGTCATCAACGCGTACGGGCTCAAGGCGATCGACATCGACATCGAGGCCGACGCCTACAGCAACACGACCGTCCAGCAGCGCACCGTGGACGCGCTCAAGACCGTCAAGGCCAACAACCCGGGCATCAAGGTGTACGTCACCATCGGCACCGGGCAGAGCGGCCCCGACACCGGCCTGATCAACCGGGCCGCGGCGTCCGGACTGACCGTGGACGCCTGGACGATCATGCCGTTCGACTTCGGCGGCGCCGGCCAGAACATGGGCACGCTCACCCAGCGGGCCGCGGAGGGCCTGAAGACGGCCCTCAAGAACGCGTACGGCTACAGCGACGACCAGGCGTACCGGGACATGGGCATCTCCTCCATGAACGGCATCACCGACAACAACGAGACCGTCACCACCGCCGACTTCCAGACCATCCTCGGCTATGCGCAGACGCACCACCTCGCGCGGCTGACGTTCTGGTCGGCCAACCGTGACCGTCCCTGCCCGGGCGGCTACCCGAACGACGACACCTGCTCCGGAGTGGCCCAGAGCAACTGGCAGTTCACCAGCATCTTCGCCAAGTACACCGGCTGACGGACACACTCCGCACTCCCCCCACCCCCCATCACCACAGGAGAGATCCGTGCCCAGATCCGTGCCCAGATCCGTGCTGAGACAGAAGAGGCTGTCCGGCCGCCACCGGATACCGAAGGTTCTGACCGTGTTCGCGCTCGTGGCGACCACCGCGTCCGGCATCGAGTTCGCCTCGCAGGACTCGGCGAGCGCGCAGACCGCGGCGGCCGCCGCCCTACCGACCGGCTACACCACCGTGGTCAACAAGGGCAGCGGCAAGTGCGTCGACGCCCGTTCGGCCGCGAGTGCCGACGGCACCGCCGTCCAGCAGTACGCGTGCAACGGAAGCACCGCGCAGAACTGGCAGCTGGTGGCCACCAGCGGCGGCTACTACCGCGTGAACAGCAACCTGGACGCCACAAAGGCGTGGGACGTCACCGACGTCTCCACCGCCGACTCCGCGCCCGTCCAGCTGTGGACGTACTCCAGCGGCAACAACCAGCAGTGGCTGCCCGTCGCCGAGGCCGACGGCGCCTACCACCTCGTCAACCGCAACAGCGGGAAGTGTCTGGACGTCCCGAGCGCCTCCACCGCGGACAGCGTGCAGCTGGCGCAGTACACCTGCAACGGCACCGCCGCGCAGTCCTTCACTCTGGGTGGCGGCACGACGAACCCGCCGGGCACTCCGGACTTCGGTCCCAACGTGACGGTGTTCGACCCGTCGATGTCGGCGGCCGGCATCCAGTCCAAGCTGGACTCGGTCTTCTCCCAGCAGGAGACCAACCAGTTCGGCTCGGCCCGCCAGGCCCTGCTGTTCAAGCCCGGCACCTACAGCGCCAACGCCAACGTCGGCTTCTACACGCAGGTCGCAGGCCTCGGTTTCTCGCCGGACGACGTGACCATCAACGGTTCCGTGCACGCGGAGGCCGACTGGTTCCAGGGCAACGCCACCCAGAACTTCTGGCGCGACGCCGAGAACCTGTCGGTCAACCCCACCGGCGGCACCGACCGCTGGGCCGTCTCCCAGGCCGCCCCCTACCGGCGCAT
Source organism: Streptomyces sp. GbtcB7 (assembly GCF_019091445.1). Taxonomy (NCBI): domain Bacteria; kingdom Bacillati; phylum Actinomycetota; class Actinomycetes; order Kitasatosporales; family Streptomycetaceae; genus Streptomyces; species Streptomyces sp. GbtcB7. Next base: position 67,799 of record NZ_JAGXJM010000035.1, on the reverse strand, counting down.
GCACGTGCGCGGCAACCTCGCGCTCGACGACGGCGGCTGGTCCAGCGGCGGCTTCATCTCCGACACCAAGGTCGACGGACAGATCCAGTCCGGCACCCAGCAGCAGTTCCTCACCCGGAACTCACAGATGGGCAGTTGGTCCGGCTCCAACTGGAACATGGTCTTCGTCGGTGACCAGGGCGCGCCCGCCCAGTCCTTCCCGACGTACACCAACGTCGCCAGTTCCCCGACGATCCGCGAGAAGCCGTTCCTGTACGTCGACAGCGCGGGCGCCTACCAGGTGTTCGTGCCCGGTCTGCAGTCCAACGCCGTCGGCACCACGTGGAGCGGGAAGACCCCGGCGGGCAAGTCCCTGCCGATCGACCAGTTCTACATCGTCAAGCCCGGCGCCACCGCGGCGGACATGAACACGGCCCTCGCGGCGGGCAAGAACCTGTTGGTCACCCCCGGCGTCTACCACCTCAACCAGACGATCAACATCACGCGCCCCGACACGGTGGTGCTGGGCATGGGCCTGGCCACCTTCGTGCCGGACGGCGGGATCACCGCCGTCACCACCGCCGACGTGGACGGCATCCAGCTGGCGGGCCTGCTGATCGACGCGGGCACCACCAACTCCACGACCCTGATGCAGATCGGACCGTCCGGTTCGTCCGCCACCCACGCGGCCGACCCGACGCAGCTGTCCGACGTCTTCATCCGGATCGGCGGCGCCACCGTCGGCAAGGCGACCAACTCGCTGGTGATCAACAGCGCCAACACGATCATCGACCACACCTGGATCTGGCGGGCCGACCACGGCAACTCCGGCACGGTCGGCTGGACGACCAACACGGCGGACAACGGCCTGACCGTCAACGGCAACAACGTGACCGCGTACGGCCTGTTCGTCGAGCACTACCAGAAGACCCAGGTCACCTGGAACGGCAACGGTGGCCGAACGTACTTCTTCCAGAACGAGATGCCCTACGACCCGCCCAACCAGGCCTCCTGGATGAACGGCACCGGGAAGGGCTATCCCGCCTACAAGGTCGCCTCGTCCGTCACCAGCCACGAGGCGTGGGGTCTGGGCAGCTACTGCTACTTCAGCGCCAACTCGAGCGTGGTCGCCGATCACGCCTTCGAGGTGCCGAGCGTGTCCGGGGTCAAGTTCCACGACATGGTGACTGTCTCGCTGGGTGGTGTCGGCACCATCAGCCACATCATCAACAGCACGGGAGGACCGTCCAACTCCAGCACCAACGTCGCCTACCTCACCAACTACCCGTAAACCGCACGGAAAGGATCGATCAGCAGATGCACACCATCAGATCCGGTTCCACCCGCGCGGCCCTGAGAATCCTCCTCCTGCTGGCGGCGCTGCTCGGCCTCGCGGTACCGCCCGCCGCCCACGCGAGCACCGCGGCGACCCCGTTCAAGGTGCTCGCGCTCTACAGCGGCACCTACGACGCGGCGCACATCGACTTCGACAAGGAGGCCAACGTCTGGTTTCCGCAGCAGGCCGCGGCGAACGGCTTCACCTACACGGCCAGCACCAACTGGGACCTGCTCGCCAACGGCGGGGTCAACGCCTACCAAGTCGTCCTCTTCCTGGACGACTTGCCGCAGACGTCCGCCCAGCGGGCCGGATTCGAGGCGTACATGCGGGGTGGCGGTGCCTGGATGGGCTTCCATGTCTCCGCCTTCACGACCGATGCCGCCAGCTGGTCCTGGTACCACAACCAGTTCCTCGGCTCCGGGAACATCCAGTCGAACACCTGGGGTCCGACGTCGGTGACCCTGAAGGTGGAGGACCGGACGCACGCGGCCACCAAGAACCTGCCGGCCACGTTCACCTCGTCGGTCAGCGAGTGGTACAGCTGGTCCAACGATCTGCGGCAGAACCCGAACATCAAGATCCTGGCCTCGATCGACCCCAGCAGCTTCCCGGTGGGGACTGATCCCAACCAGTCCTGGTACAGCGGCTATTACCCGATCCTGTGGACCAACACGCAGTACAGGATGCTGTACGCGAACTTCGGCCACAACGCGATGAACTACTCGACCAACACGCGTCTGTCGTCGACCTTCGCGAGCGCCACACAGAATCAGTTCCTGCTGGACGGCCTGAAGTGGCTGGGAGGGGCCGACACCGGCACGCCCCCGGCCGACTCCCCCTCCGAGACCGCCTGGTACTCGCTGACGAATGCCGGCAACGGCACCTGTGTGGACGCCCGTTCGGCCGCCACGGCGAACGGGACCGTGATCCAGCAGTACGCCTGCAACGGCACCCAGGCCCAGCAGTTCCAGTTCCGCTCGACCGACAGCGGGTACCGGCAGGCCGCCATCCGTGTCAATCCACAGCAGGTCATCGACGTGACCGGTGTCTCGACGGCCGACAACGCGCCGCTCCAGTTGTGGAGTTACTCGGGTGGACAGAACCAGCAGTGGCTGCCGGTGAAGGAGAGCACCGGGCGCTACCACTTCACGGCTCGCCACAGCGGCAAGTGCTTGACCGCGGCGAGCGCCTCGACGAACAGCGTCCAGCTCACCCAGCGCACCTGCGACGGCTCCACGGCACAGAGCTTCACGCTCACCGCGCAGCCCTGACAGCGACGCACCGGTGCCCCCGCCGCACATGGCGGGGGCACCGGTGTGTCACGTCAGGGTCCGGCCAGGCGGGCGAGTTCGGTTCCGGCGAGCAGGAAGGCACCCACACCGAAGTTCGCGGTGCTGTCGTAGGTGACGGGCTGGCTGGATTCGGGGCGGTCGCCGACGTTCTGCACGTAGCCGAGGAAGCCGTCGGGGTGTACGGCCGTGCTGACGAGGCCGTTCCAGGCGCGGACCACGACCGGGAGGTGGGTACGCCGGTCGACGAGGCCGGCCCGGATCGCGTAGGAGGTGCCGTAGAGGAAGAAGGAGGTGCCGCTCGTCTCGGGGCCCGGCAGATGGGTGGCGTCGGCGAGGTTGACGTTCCAGAAGCCGTCGGTGCGCTGGATCCCGGCGACGGCCGTCACCAGACGTACAAGGGTGTCGCGGTACTCACCGGTGTGCCGCTCAGCGGGCGGCAGCGCCTTGAGCGTCTTGGCGTGTCCGCCCGCCACCCAGCCGTTGCCGCGCGACCAGACCACCGGCTTGCCCGCGGGCGAGAGGATCCCGCCGGGGACCCCGGGGAGGAACCGCTTGTCCCGATACCAGAGCCCCGTGTCGGCGTCGTACAGGCCGGGTCCGCCCTCCACACGCTTGGTGTGGTCGTAGAGGGCGTACAACTTCTGCCAGTACCGCGGGTCGCCGCGGAGCACTCCGATCCTGGCGAACGGAGGCATCGCCATATGCAGGGCGTCGTCCCACCACCAGTCGTCGTTCTTGTCCGGCTGATCGGTGTAGACCATGCGATGGAGCGATTCCTCGATGGCGGAGATCTTGCTCTCCTCCGGCTCGATCTCGTACAGGTCGAGGTAGGCCTGCCCGGCGTTGTGATTGTCGGCATGGCGCGTGGTGACCCCGCCGTTGAGGCCGTACGCGTGCTTCTCGGCCCAGTTCTTGGCGTACGCCAGATAGCGGGGACTGCCGGTCAGGCGCTGGAGGGCGAGCAGTCCGCTGAAGAAGGTGGCGTTGGCCCAACCGTTGTCGCCGGGGTCCGTGTGCGCGCCGATCCACTGGTCGGCCACGCGTCGCAGGACGGCGACGACCGCGGCTCCGGAGGACAGCGGCGCGGCGGGCGGAGCGGCTTGCGCGGTGTCCGTGAGGGCGGGCTGGAGCGAGGCGGCGGCCGCGAGGGCGGCTCCACCGGTCAGCAGGCGTCGTCTACGCATATGAACAACTCCTACGGATGGGGACTCCCATCCTCAACACCCGTCTCAGCCGCTGTCCATGGCCTGTCGTCAACTTGTCGTGAATCAGACCAGGTTCACATCCTGATGCGATCTTCATGGAGCAGAACCCGGGCCGTACGGCCTCCCGCTCACACCGGGCCATATCGCCCAGCGGGCTCCCGACCTCACGTTCCACGCCCGCCGAGCTACGGCGTGTGGTCATCCATGCCCTGGTCAACACGGTCCGTGAGCTATGTTGAGTTCTCGTGGGACACGAAGGAGGCACATCGGTGCCATCGCCGCAGCAGGCACGCGCTCAGGCGTCTGCGATCACCTCGGGGAAGACGGCTCCGGAGGTGGGCGCGGCACCCACGTCCCAGCTCAGGGAGTTGTTCGACGGCCCCCGGCTCTCGCCCGGGCAGCGCCGTATCGCCCAGTACCTGATCGAGCACATCACCGAGGCGGCGTTCCTGTCGATCACCGATCTCGCCGAGCGCGTCGGGGTCAGCCAGCCTTCGGTGACCCGCTTCGCCGCGGCGGTCGGCTTCAGCGGCTACCCCGCACTGCGGGAGAAACTGCAGGCCATCGCGCTCAGCACACTCTCCGGCACCCCGGGCGCGCCCGCGGAGGACCACGGCAACGAGCTGCAGTTGGCGGTGGACGCCGAGATCGAGAACCTGGAGAACCTGCGCCGCGACTTCGCCGATCCGGACCAGGTGATCACCATCGGCCGCGCGCTGTCGCAGTCGACCCCGCTCACCGTTCTCGGCCTGCGCATCTCGGTGTCGCTGGCCGAGTACTTCGCGTACGCCGCCCGCCGCATCCACCCCGATGTGCGGCTGGTGACGCGCGGCGGGAGCGTCGCCTACGACGCGCTGCTCCAGTCGCGCGAGGCGGGCGGCACCTGGCTGCTCGCCTTCGGAATGCCCCGGCACGCCCAGGAGACGCTGACCGCGGTGCGGGTCGCGCGCAGCGCGGGGCTGAAGGTCGCCCTGATCACCGACCTGGCGCTCGGACCGCTCGCGGACGAGGCCGACGCCACCTTCACCGTAGGCACCGGGGCCCGTCTCGTCTTCGACTCCTACGCCGCGCCCGTCATGATGTCGGCGGCGCTCCTCCAGGCCATGTCCGACGCCGATCCGGAGCGGACACAGGCCCGGCTGGAGGAGTACGAGCAGATCGCGGAGCAGCACCAGTTCTTCCTCAAGGACTGACCCCGCACGGCTCTCCTCCGGCACACCACCCCCTGCCATTACGGCATCGCGGGATCATTCGCCCATATCGCGGATGAATTTTTTCATGTCCTTGCGTATCCGGCGGTATATATAAATACTTCTCCCGGATGCGACCAGGAGGCCTCCGGGTCACGTCCTACGGCCATCCGGGGCCGTCCGCTCCTACCCGCATGGGGCCCCGGATGTTCGGACGGGCCCCGCGTGAGCGGGTGCCCGTGGTGGCGGCCCCGGCCATCCCCTAGACCGGGGCCGCCCCATAACCCGCTGACCCTTGCCGCCGACGTAACCCGGAAGCGATGAACATGGCCCTGACGACGTACTCACCGATCACCTCGGACTGGCCGTGCCAGGTCAAGACCCCCGGCAGCTTCGACTGGGAGCGTTCCGCGACCAAGTGGCTGCGCGATCTGGTGCCGTCCCGCTACGCGAGCTACCCGGTGCTCATGAAGCACCCCGTGCTGCTCGCCCGCCACGCCCAGATCCAGGTGCAGCACGAGATCCGGGTCGCCCGGACCGCCCTGCAGACCGCCCGGGCCGAACTCCCCGCTCTCGGCCTGCACGAATCGGTCATCGAGCACACCATCAAGATGTATGCCGCCGAAGTGCTGCAGCTCAATCACATCGCCCGTAGCGTCCGAGCGGTGACCCAGGCACTCGTCGACCACAACGCCGGGCGAAACTGAGGTCCCGGGTCCAGGTGGTGGTCCCGGCGGGATCATCACCGGGAGACGTCGTGGACACCCAGAGGCCGAGGACCGAACAGACCACTGAAGCAGGGGAGAAGGCCGCGGGTGCGCGGGCGCTGGACGTGCGCTGGATCCACGGATCGCCGTCGGCCAAGCACAACACCGATCCGGACATCCAGGTCCACGCCCACGACGCGCACACGGTGATCCTGCGGCAGAACATGGCCGTCGACTACGAGGCGCCGTTCCTTTTCCTGCTGTTCGGCGAGACACGGGCCGTGCTCATCGACACCGGTGCCACGGCCTCGGCCGACTGCTTCCCGCTGCGCCGGGTGGTGGACGAGCTGATGGAGACCTGGCTGACCGCCCGTCCCCGGGAGGGTTACGAGCTGTTGGTGCTGCACACCCACCCGCACGGCGACCACGTCGCGGGGGACGGACAGTTCACCGACCGTCCCGGCACCACGGTCGTCGACGCGGCCCTCGACAAGGCCTGGCCGTTCTTCGGCTTCGACGGCGACCCCGAGGGCGTCGCCCGCGTCGATCTCGGCGGCCGGGTCCTGGAGTGCCTGGCCACGCCCGGCCACCACACGGCCGCGGTGACGTTCTTCGACCCCTGGACCGGCTTCCTCCTCACCGGTGACACGGTCTATCCCGGCCGTCTGTACATCGAGGACTGGGCCGCGTTCACCCGCACCGTCGACCGCCTGATCGACTTCTGTGCCGAACGGCCGGTCACGCACGTGCTCGGCTGCCACATCGAGATGTCCCGGCAACCGGGTGTGGACTATCCCGTCCGCACCACCTACCAGCCCGACGAGCCGCCCCTGCAGATGACGACGGGCCAACTGCACGACATCCGCGCGGCGATCGACACCGTCGGCGACCACCCCGGACGGCACGTCTTCGACGACTTCGTTCTCTGCCGCCGTGACGTTCCCGAGGGCCGGTAGGAGCCGTACGGCCGGATTGTCGGAGGCGCGCAGTACGGTCCTGTCATGGCAGCCAGAATCGATCTGACCCTTGACTGCGCGGACGCGAAACTCCTCGCCGAGTTCTGGAAGACGGCACTCGGGTACATCGACGAGCCTCCGCCCGCTCCCTTCACCACCCGCGAGGAGTGGCTCGCGCAGTTCGACCTTCCGGAGGACGACTCCGCGGACGACGGCGCGTGGCTCTGCGATCCCGACGGCGTCGGCCCCCGCCTGTCCATCCTCAAGGTCCCCGAGCCGAAGACCGCGAAGAACCGCCTTCACATCGACGTCCGCGTGCCGGGACACGGCGGACCCGAAGAGCGGTGGGCACGGATCAGGGCGGAGTCCGAGCGGCTCGTGAAGGCGGGCGGCTCCGTCCTGGACGAGTTCGACGGGCACCATGTGGTGATGGCCGACCCGGAGGGCAACGAGTTCTGCGTCGCCGCCGGCTCGGCCTGAACCGGCCGGTGTTTCGGGGCGGTACGAACCGGGCGAGCGGGAACACGAAGGGGAGGAACTGCCCTACGAGAGCTCTGGACGGAACTCATGGACTCCACGACATGGACGGTGGTCCTCATCGTCGCGCTCCTGGGTGCCGCCGCGCTCGGGGTGGCGATCGCGGTCCTGGTACGGCTCGTGCGCACCCGCCGTGACCTCAGGCGCGCCGGGCTTCCGACCGGGTCCCGCTGGGTGTTCTGGGGTGCGGTCGCCTATCTCCTGCTGCCGACCGACCTGCTGCCCGACCCGATCTACCTGGACGACATCGGCGTACTCCTGCTCGCGCTGCGGTCGTTGCGCCCACCCGAGGCGATCGACGCACGCGGTGCCGCGGAGCGTGGGAACCCTCGGGAGCGAACGGGACGTTGACGGTGTGAGCGGGCGGGTAGCGGGTGCGCCCGTGTCGGTGGTCCGCGAGGACCGTCACTTCGACGGGCGGCACGATGAGCGAGCTGGTTCCCGGGGGCAATGTGCCCCTGCCGGGCGGCACCCTGACGATCCGGGTGCCGGGTCCCTTCGACGTCTCCGCACTCATCACCGACGACAGCGGCAAGGTGCGCGGCGACGCCGACTTCGTGTTCTACAACCAGCCGACGGCGCCGGGCGCCCGGCTCACCGGGGAGCACCTCACCGTCGACCCGTCGCGCCTGCGGTCCGGCGCGAGCCGCGTCACCGTGGTCGTCAGTCCGGCCGATCCCGGTACGCCGCTCGGCCGGCTGCCCGCTCCCACCCTGCACGTCAGCGGTCCGGACGGTCACACCCTCGCCCGGTTCACACCCCCGCGCCCACAGCGGGAGACCGTGCTGCTGCTCGCCGAGATCTACCGACGCGGCACGGCGTGGAAGCTGCGCGCACTGGGCCAGGGATACGCGGACGGACTGGCCGGCATCGCGCGGGACTTCGGGGTCGAGGTCGCCGAGGACGCCACCGGGGGCGATCCGACACCGGTGGCGGCTCCCGACCCGGACGGCTTCCTCGACCTGGTCAACTCGGTGCGCGGCGCGGCCGGTTCCCCACCCGTCTCCCTCGACGCGCGGCTCGCGACCGCGGCCCGGGCCCACGCCTCCGACATGGCGGCGCGCGGACTCCTCAGCTCCGAGAGCGCCCAGGGGATCTCCGTCTACCAGCGCATCACGTCCGCCGGATACGCGTATCTGACCGTCGGCGAGCACCTCGTCTCCGGCCCCCGCACCCCGGGCGAGTTCGTGGAGTACTGCCTCACCACCGAGCAGTCCCGCGACACGCTGTACAACCCGGCGTACAGCCAGGCGGGGCTGGCGTACGTCCCCGGTCGGCGCTCCGGCGACTTGTACTGGACGGCGCTGTGGGCCAGGCCCTTCAGCCACGGGGGCCTGCAGCAGACGGCGGGTGAGGTGGTCGCGCTGAGCAACGCCGAGCGCGCCGCGGAGGGCCTGGCAGCGCTCGCCGTCGACACCCTGCTCACCACCGCGGCCCAGGCGCACAGCGACGACATGGTGGCCCGCGCCTTCTACTCCCACACCTCCCCCGACGGCAGCCAGCCGTGGGACCGGGCCGCCGCCGCGGGCTCCGAGCGCCGCACCATCGGGGAGAACATCGCCTGCGGCCAGCGCTCCCCCGCCGAGGTCGTCCGCGGCTGGATGAACAGCCCGGGCCACCGCGCCAACATCCTCAAGCCCGACTTCACCCACATAGGCATCGGCCTCGCGGGCGGCGGCACGGCGGGCACGTACTGGACGCAGCTTTTCGGCCGCTGAAGGATCTTTTCCGCTTTCCTTCGCGTGACATGCAACCCATCTGCCCCTCATGCGCGTAGAGATGGTGCCGACGTTCGCATCCGCGGCGCGGTACACAGAGGGAACTCGGGAGAAGAATCAGATGGTCTCAGGAACGGTGGGCAGAGGTACGGCGCTGGGCGCGGTGCTGTTGGCCCTCCTCGCAGTCCCCGCACAGGCCGGCACCGCCGCGGCCGCGGATCTGCCGGCACCCGACGACGCCGGTCTACAGGCGGTGCTGCACACGGCCCTTTCCCAGGGAGCCCCCGGTGCGATGGTGCGGGTCGACGACAACGGCACGGTCCACCGGCTGTCGGAGGGAGTCGCCGACCGGGCCACCGGGCGTGCGATCACCACGACCGACCGGTTCCGCGTCGGCAGCGTCACCAAGAGCTTCTCCGCCGTGGTCCTGCTGCAACTGGTGGACGAGGGCAAGCTCGACCTGGACGCTTCGGTGAACACCTATCTGCCCAGGCTGCTGCCCGACGACCGGATCACCGTGCGTCAGGTGATGAGCCACCGCAGCGGGCTGTACGACTACACCAACGACATGTTCGCGCAGACGGTCCCGGGCTTCGAGTCCGTCCGCAACAAGGTCTTCAGCTACCAGGACCTGATCACCCTGTCCCTCAAGCACGGGGTCACCAACGCACCGGGCGCGGCCTATTCGTACTCCAACACGAACTTCGTCGTCGCGGGCATGCTCATCGAGAAGCTCACCGGCCACTCCGTGGCCACGGAGTACCAGAACCGCATCTTCACGCCGCTGAATCTGACCGACACCTTCTACGTGCACCCCGACACCGTCATCCCGGGCACGCACGCCAACGGCTACCTCACGCCGGACGAGGCCGGTGGGGCCCTGGTCGACTCCACCGAGCAGACGGTGTCCTGGGCGCAGAGCGCGGGCGCGATCATCTCCAGCACGCAGGACCTGGACACGTTCTTCTCCGCGCTGATGAGCGGGCAGCTCATGTCCGCCGCGCAGCTCGCGCAGATGCAGCAGTGGACGACGGTCAACAGCACCCAGGGGTACGGCCTCGGCCTGCGCCGCCGTGACCTGTCCTGCGGTATCTCGGTGTACGGGCACACCGGCACCGTGCAGGGCTACTACACGTACGCCTTCGCCTCGAAGGACGGCAAGCGCAGCGTCACCGCGCTCGCCAACACCTCGAACAACGTGAACGTGCTGAACACGATGGCCCGCACACTGGAATCCGCGTTCTGCGGCAAGCCGACGACCGCGAAGCTGCGCAGCGCTACCTCCTCGGCGACCACCGTGGAGCGCCACGAGGACATCGCGCCGGGTATCGCCCGCGACTGACGCGCGAAGGTGCGGCCGGACCCGCCCGTCCGGCCGCACCCCCGCGCCGGACAGCCGGCCGGGCTCATGACTTCTTCAGGTCGGACCGGTAGGTCCGGTACAGGGCGCTGCCGTCGCCGCATCGCCTCGGGGGCTCGCTGCACTTCTGGCAGGCGAGCAGGTGGTCGAAATACGCCCGGTAGCTGTGGGGGACGAGCGTAGGGCGTTGCTGCGACATGACGTTCTCCCCGTGGACGGCGGCTGCGGCGCCCTTTATTGACCAATATTCAACAGCTTGATGAGCATAGGCGGAATGACCGGTCCCTGACCCTCGGTCGCCGAAGCCTGGCCGAATCCCACTCTCGCACCCTGGATACTGGTGGCATGGGATTCGCCGTCTTCATGACCCTGCCGGGACTGGTCATCCTGCTGACTCTAGCGGCCTTCGCGGACCAGCTGTTGCTGCGCGCCGGACACTTCGGCCTTCTGCCGTGTACGACGATCGACCTGGAGGGCGGGTCGGCGGTCGTGCGCAGGCCCCGCTCATGACCTTCGACGACCTCGTGGAGCGGGCCGCGGCGCTGGTGCGCCCCGGTCGGCGTGCGATTCTCGGGATCGCGGGAAGCCCTGGCGCGGGCAAGACGACGCTGGCCGAGCGCCTGGTCCGGGAGCTGAACGGCGACGTGCCCGGCCTGGTCGCGCATGTGCCGATGGACGGGTTCCATCTCGCGGACGTCGAGCTGGACCGGCTGGGCCGCCGGGACCGCAAGGGCGCTCCGGACACCTTCGACGCGGCGGGGTACGCGGCGCTGTTGGGCAGGCTGCGTGACGAGGAGGAGGACGACATCGTCTACGCGCCGGGCTTCGAGCGGACCTTGGAGCAGCCGATCGCGGGCGCCGTCCCGGTATTCCGCAGCGCCCGCCTGATCATCACCGAGGGCAACTACCTGCTGCTGGGGGACGGGGCGTGGGCGCGCGTACGGTCACGGATGGACGAGGTGTGGTTCTGCGAGCTCGACGAGGAAGAGCGCGTACGTCGCCTCGTCGACCGCCACGAGGAGTTCGGCAAGGACCACGACACGGCGGTGGCCTGGGTGCTCGGCACGGACCAGCGCAACGCCGACCTGGTCGCCGCGACACGGGACCGTGCCGACCTGGTGGTCGGCGCGGAGGTCACCGCCGCCGCAGTTCCAGCGCGGGTTCCCCTCGGTCATCACCCGCGGGATTCCCGATCAGCGCGGTGAACGCCTCGGTGCGGATCGTCAGGCCCGCCGGTGTGTCTGCGAAGGTGGGGGCGAGAGGGCCCGGGGAGCCGTAGCGCACGGCGAAGACGTGCAGGTCCTGCGGGGCGCCGGGAGCCGGTCCGGCTTCGAGTGCCGTGGAGGCGACGAGGTGGCGCCAGCCCTCGTCCGGGTTGCCGTAGCCGCGCGGGTCCGCGGCCAGGGCGAAAGCCGCCAGCTCCTGGGTCGTCTCGGAGCGGGCGTCGAAGTGGTCCACGCCGTCCGCGCGGGGATGTGTCAGCCTGAGCGGGCCGGCCGAGGTCACGGCGGCCTCGGCGGTCCTGCGCACCCGGTCCCCGTCGTCGGTGGCGTACGGCAGTCCGGCGAGCAGGTACGGCGTCCCGTCGAGGCGTTCGACGGCGACCGTGGTCCACAGGCTCACGCCGTCGGTGACGTACAACGACCGGACGTGTCGCAGCACGTGGTCGCGGCCGACGACCGGCTTGGTGACGAGCTTGGCGCTCAGGCCGTCGCTCTCGAGGTCGCGCACCCGTACCTCGCCCATGGGGCGGCTGAGCAGGAAGCCGTCGACGACCGGGCCGAAGCCGTGCTGTCGGTTGACCACGGCGGGCAGGTAGTACGTGCCCGCCGCCTCGACCAGTGAAGGGGTCATCCGCTGGTCGAAGGCCACCGAGACCGTGCCCGCGCGCAGTTGATGCCGTGCGGGGTTCGTCGACGGCGTCCGGTGCCAGCGCGTGGCGTCCTGGATCTGCCAGACCAGCATGAACGCGAAGTGGCCGTCGATCGCGCCGTCCGGCCCGACCGCGTGCCGGGCCCAGCGGGTGTCGCCACGGTAGCGGCCGAGGTCGGCGCCGATCCGGCGGCCGAAGCGGCGCAGGCCGAGCACGGCCTCGAAGCCGGAGTGCTGTTCGCTGTAGCGCGGCCCGCCGATGTCGAAGCCGCCCACCGTCAGACGAGCGTCGAGGTACCGGGCGAGCGCGTCCCCGTCCTCGGCGAAGACCGGCTCCCCGCTGACCTTGTGGGCCTGGGCGAGGAAGGAGAGGGAGATCGGCCCGTAGTTGTTGTCGTACGCGCCGCCGTGCTCCGGGGGCAGCAGGGCGCCCGGGTCGCGGACGCGGCGGGCGCGGATCTCGTCGGCGTACAGACTCATCGCCCGCGCACGGACCGACTCCCCTTCCTCCTTGGGGAGATGGCCTGCGAGCATCAGCCCGCCGACGACGCAGCCGATGGCCTGGTTACCGGCCTCCTGCGGGTTGAAGAAGGTCGCGCCGGTCAGCCACAGCCAGTAGCCGTGCGCCAACTCGACCAGTTCGCGGCGGTCCTCGTCGGGGACGATCGGGTCGGCCGTGCCCAGGATGTTGACCGCTTGGAGCAACGCCCACACCGTGCTCGGCCAGTCACCGATGGGGTGGGCGCCGTCCTCCAGTACGTAGCGGGCGTACGGCAGTCCGGAGCCGCGCCTCCTCAGGTTCGGGTAGCCGGGGTTGTCCTCGGTGAAGACCCGCTCCCGCAGATGGAAGCGCAGGCCGCGGCTGACGGCCTCCGGCAGACGCGGGTCCTTCGTGCGCTGCCAGGCGAGCGCCAGCAGGGAGGTGACGCCGAGGGAGGTGTCGCCGACGTCGTCCACACAGTCGGGGTGTTCGAGATTGCCCTCGGGCGTGAGGCGGGCCAGGGCCTGCTCCACAACGTCGGCGAGGACCGCGTCATACGCCTCGGGCGTGTCCGGCAGGTCGTGCAGCGGGCCGAGCTGGCGGAGGAGGTGCACGGGTGGATCAGCCCTTCATGCCGGAGGTGGCCATGGCGTGGTTTGTCGGGTCAGACGACAGGCGAGGGACGGCGGGCGCGCAGTGCGACGGTCAGTGTGTGAGGGCCGTGCCCACCGATGTAGACGCGGGGCCCGGTCGTCGCGTCGGTGCCGCCCACCACGGTGTGGTCCTGACCCGGGTCGTACCGTAGTACGTCGCCCCGGTCCGGCCCGGCGAGCGGTTCGCCTGCCTCGACGTCGGCCTCGACCTGGATCTCGTCGTCACCGACCCGGTAGGTCATCGGCCCGGTCGTCAGGCACCAGTGTCCGTCGCCGATCGGTACGGCGCCCTCTGGCACGCCGCCCGGCCGGAAGGTCAGTTCGAGGGCCCAGGGCACTGTTGGTCCGCTGATGTCGATCCGCAGGTCGGCACCGTCCTCCCTCAGATCCGCTTCGACGCGGGTCGTGTGGGAGACCTCGTCCCGAGGCCGGTCCGGGAAGGCCATCGCGGCCGAGAAGCGTCCCTCGTCCGCCATACGGTAGGCGCCGTCGTCCCGTCGCCGTTCCGGCGGGAACGGCTGGTAGTAGGCGGCCGTGAGGGTTTCGGTGAGCCGGAACCGGTTGTCGGCGAGCTGTTGCATGCCGGCGGCGCGGAACGGGCCCAGGTCGAAGAATCCCCGTGAGAGGCGGACCGCGTCGAGGACGGCGTCGCCGGCGAACAGGCGCAGGAAGGTGGGATTGCAGGCGAGGCCCGAGTGGATGCGCCGGTGCTCGGGCACGTCCGAGCCGCCGTACAGGACGCTGTGGGCGGTGGCGGAGGCACGTGCGGCAAGGCGCGCCGTGGTGATGTACCGGTCGCGGGGAAGGGGTTCCGGCGCCGGTTTCGGCAGCACGCGGCACAGGTCGGGGGTGAGGAGGGTCTCGGCGAGCAGGTCGGGGTCGTCGATGCCGTCGGCGGCCGCCAGCCGCGCCGCCCGGCTGAAGTCGCGTCGGCCGGTGCGGATCGCGAGCAGCCGGTAGTGCGGCAGGTAGGGCGCCAGCGGGAACGGGTGATTCTGGTCCTGCCGTCGCGAGTGGACGGTCTCCACCGTGCCGTCCGGTCTGATGAGGTCCAGGGTCGCGGTGAGGTTGCGTTCGACGGCGTCCCACAGGTCGGTGCGGCCGAGGACGGCGGCCAGGAGCAGCAGTGACGGGTTGGACACGTGGGCCGCGTAGTTGGCGCTCCGCTCCGAGTACAGGCCCTCCGCATCGATGTCGACGCCCTCGGCGAGCCACGCGTCGATGCGGTCGAGCAGCCGGCTGTCCGGGAACGACCGGTGCAGTCGGGCCAGCGCCGCGCACAGCTCCCAGCGGTGGTTCGGGGTGTGCACCCCACCGGTCAGGAGACTGCCGGAGGCGGCGCCGGCGATCTCGGCGATCTCGGCCGTGACGTCGCGCAGTTCCGGCCCCGCGCCCGCGGCGAGGACGTGCGCGTCGCACACGTCGTTGACGGTGAACGCGGAGTCCGGCGGTGACTGCACGTTGTCGCCGCCGGCGAAGAGGCCGGTGGTGGTCTGCGCGGCCCGGAGGGCGCCGAGGTGGGCCATCGTGGCGGCGATGACCTGCCTGCTGCCGTGCAGTGCCGAGTCCGGGGAACGGTACGCCGCGACCAGGGTCTTCACCCGGCGTGCCAGAGCGCGGTGGGTCACCCCGGCGGGTTCGTCGTCGGGGCCGGACGCCAGCGGGGCGGCCAGCCGGTCGGCGGCGTCGGCCACCGCGCGGACGAACTCGTGGTCGAGCGGGGTGGGCAAGGTCAGTCCTTCAGTCCGGCATTGATGTCGGCGCTCATGACGTAGCGCTGGAAGACCAGGAAGATGATGATCAGCGGGATCATGGAGATGACCGATGCGCCGAGCAGTACCGACCAGTTGATGTTCTGCGCGCCGACGATGCTCTGGATGCCGATCTGCACGGTGAACTTGTTGGGGTCGTTCAGCATCAGCAGCGGCCAGATGTAGTCGTTCCACCGCCACTGGAAGGACAGGATGGCGAGGGTCAGCATGATGGGCCGGGAGAGCGGCACCATGATCCGCAGGAAGATCGACAGTTCGCGGGCGCCGTCGATGCGTGCGGCTTCCACGAGTTCGTCGGGAACCGTCAGGAAGAACTGGCGGAACATGAAGCATCCGGTCGCGGTGAGCACGGCCGGGAGGATGATGCCGGCGAAGGAGTTGTAGAGGCCGAGGTTGCGGACCACCAGGAACTCGGGGGCGAGCATGACCTCGGACGGCAGCATCGTGGTGGCCAGGATGCAGATGAAGAAAGCCTTGAGCCATTTGTTGTCGTACTTGGCCAGCGCGTACCCGGTGCAGCAGCTGACGCCCACCGTGAGGATCGTCGTGATCACGCACACGATGGCCGTGTTGATGAAGTACTGGGAGAAGTTGGCACTGCGCCACGCGTCGAAGTAGCCCGACAGGGTGGGGTTGTGCGGAACCAGCGTCAGCGGATAGGAGAACAGATCCCCGGCCGGCTTGAGGGAGCTGAGGATGAACCACAGCACCGGCAGCCCGTAGAGGCACGCCAGGACCCACAGCAGTGTCGTCGCGGGTACCGCCCGCCGGAGCCCACCGCTGCTCGCACCGCGGGGCCGCTTTTTGGAAACGGCCCGTCCGGGACCGGCGTCGACCGGGCGTGGCGTGTCTGTGGTTGTCATCGGTTCTCCACCCGCCGGTTGACGATCAGCTGGATGATCGCGACGGCCATCAGGATGAGCATGAGCACGAACGACGCGGCGCTCGCGTAGCCGATCTGGCCCCGTTGGAAGCCGGTCTGATAGATGTACTGAACAAGCAGGTTGTTCGACGTTCCGGGTCCGCCGTTGTTGAGGGAGACGAACACCGGGTATTCCTTCATCGCGTTGATCGTGTTGAGCAGGATCACGATGAACGAGGTGGGCGCGATGCTCGGCAGCGTGATGCTGATGAACTGGCGCCAGGGGCCGGCGCCGTCGAGCGAGGCCGCCTCGTAGTACGACACCGGTACGTTCTTGATCGCCGCGATGAACAGCAGCATCGAGAAGCCCGTCCAGGCCCAGGATGCCGCGAACACCACCACCAGCAGCGACAGGTCCGCGTTCGACTGCCACGGAACGGCGTGCCCGCCGAACTTCTCGATGACGTAGTTGACCAGTCCGAAGTTCTCGCCGAACAGCCACCGCCACAGGACACCCACGACGATGGGCGACAGCAGCCACGGGATGAAGAAGATGACACGGGCGACGGACGCGCCCTTGGCGTGCTTGCTCACCAGCAGGTTGGCGGCGAGCAGTGAGAGCGCGAAGTTCAGGGGAACGAAGAGGACGGTGTACAGCAGCGTCCGGGTCAGCGCGTCGTAGAAGGCGGAGTCCCCGAACAGGTTGTGGTAGTTGTCCAGTCCGATGAACTGGAACGCCCCCACACCGGTGTAGTTCGTGAAGGAGTAGACGAGCCCGATCACCGCCGGCCACGCGAAGAACAGCGCGAAGAGCACGACATTGGCCGCGATGAGGACGAGCGGCGCGAGGGTGTAGGTGCTGCGTCTCCTGGGCGGCCTCACGGACACGTCCGCGGCACTTTTTGTCATCTTCCTGACTTCCGTGCTGGTGGAATGGATTGCTGTGGACTCACGCCATGAGCCCGGCATCACGTGGGTGCCCAGGGCCGGGCGGCGGTGTCTCGATCCCGCCGCCCGGGCCCTCTGGCCTACGATCCGCCGCCGACCTGCTGGTTGTAGCCGGCCACGATGTTCTCCAGGGCCTTGTCGACCGACTGCTGGCCGTTGATCGCCTTGCCCAGCTCCGTCTTGGTCGGGTCGGTGGTGAGGCTCTTGCCCTTCAGCACCCAGTTCGTCTGCGCGCCGTTGAAGTAACCCGAGATCGGGGCATAGAGCGGGATCTCCTCGTTGTACAGCTTGAACGCCGCCTGCGCCGCGTCGGAGGTGAAGGGGTACTTCGGGGTCAGACCGCTCTCGACGGGCAGGAACCCGGACGCCTCACACAGCTCCTGGTAGTGGGCCGGCTCGTAGACCCAGGACAGGAACTTCTGCGCGGCGGTGGCCGCGGCGCCGTTGTTGTTGAAGCCCACCATCATGCCGCCGCTGTTGACGTCGCTGGCCTGCACCGGGTCGGCGGGAGTCGGGACGCTCGCCCAGTCGAACTTCTTGATGCTCGACGCGAAGGCGGGAACCTGCCACACGCCGGACCAGTAGGCGACCACGTCACCGCTCTGGAACATGGCCGACGGGTCAGCACCGCTGGTCCACACCGACTTCGGCATGGTCTTGTCGTCGTTCAGCCCGACGAAGTACTTCACGGCCTTCTTGGTCGCCGCGTCCACCGAGAACTTGCCGGAGGAGTCCGCGTGGACGTACTGCCCGCCGAGCTCGTACACCATGGCGCGGAGCCGGGACGGCGACTGGTCGAACGTCAGGGAGTACTTGGCGCCGGTCTTCTCCCGGACCGTGTTCGCCGCCTTGATGAAGTCGGTCCAGGTCCAGGTCTTCTGGGGCGAGGTCGGGACGGCGACGCCGGCCTTCTTGAACAGCGACTCGTTGATGAACAGGCCGGACGCGGTGACGTCCGAGGGGATGGCCAGCACCTTCCCGGACGAGTCCTTGGCGAGGAAGTTGGCGTTGATCTTGTTGGTCTTGTTGCCGGCGATGGAGCTGAGGTCGATCAGCTTGCTCGACCAGATCGGGTCCAGCGCTGGCACGTCCGCCACGTCGGGCAGGGAGTTCGCCTGCGCGGCGTTGTGCAGCTTCGTCGGGTAGCCGTCGTAGGGGATGTTGACGAGCTTGACGTTGACGCCGGCTTCCTTCTTGTACTGCGCCACCAGCTTCTTCCAGCCCGCGTCCTGCCCCGGGACCGTGGAGATCCAGAACGTCAGCGACTTGGAGGTCCCGCCCGAGCCGGACCCCGACCCGCAGGCCGAGAGCAGCAGGGCTCCTGCCGTGGCCACGGCAGCGAGAGGAACCAGGCGGCGCATGCCGCCGCGGCCGAGTCGGCGAGAGTGCCGCACACCCACACTGGTCATCTTCAATCCCTTTTCGTCGTAGCGGAAGAAGCACGGCGCCAGCCGAGGCGGCACGGGTGCATTTTGAGGGAGATTTCGCTTTCCGGGGGCACGGCCTCGCCCGGCCGCGTCGCCTTGACGGGTGGGGTCCCCGGCCTCGACGGCCGCCGCCCGCGAGCACGCCCTCGCCGGGCTGCCGTACGTCTGGGTACGGCCGGGACGCTCACCCCAAGCCGACGTCCCGGCCGACTTAGAAAGCGCTTGTCCGGACATTGGCAGACCGATAAGGAAGCCGTCAATCCTTCGCCTGCGCGCCTTCGGTCACGTTTTGGACTCCCTTGGCCACGGCGAGCCGGGCGGCACCCACGACGGTACCGAGGTCCCCGATCTGGCTGCTGACCACCTCGGTGGGCCAGCTGAGCCGGCCCAGTTCGGCCCGCACCCCCGGCAGGAGCTGCGGATCGGCGCCCGTGCTGCCGCCCAGCACGATCAGCCCAGGGTCCAGTACGGCGGTCACGGCTGCGGCCAGCCGACCCACGTCGGCGGCGTGCCGGGCGACGAGCCCACGGGCGGGTTCCCGGCCCGCGGCGGCCAGCGCGAAAAGCCGCTCGGCGGTACGGGGGCGCGGGCCGTCACCGGGCCGCCAGGCCCGGGCGGCCCGGCGCAGCAGGGCGTGCGAGCCGACATAGGCCTCCAGAGCCTCCTGACGCGGCTCCCGGTCGTCGTCCCAGGGATACGGCAGCCGGGCCAGCTCACCGGCCGCGCCGTTGGCGCCGCGCAGCACCTGGCCGCCGATGACGATGCCGAGACCGATACCGACGCCGATCCGCAGATAGCCGAAGGTACGACGGCCCCGCGCGGCGCCCTCCTGCAGTTCGGCGAGGGCCGCGCAGTTGACGTTGTTCTCCAGGTGGACGGGCACGCCCGGCGGCAGCGCGACGGACACGGCGTCGAAGACGGGCCCGGCCTTGGCGGTCGCCGGGCGCATGCCGGTGCCCGCACGGTCGGGCTCGGTGACGTCACCGACGGCGACCACGATGGCCCGCAGCGGGGCGCCGGCGGGCAGCGCGGCCAGCGCCTCGCGGACGGCGTCGGCGGCCCGGGCCCGCGGGGTGGCCGCCTCGGCGAGCAGGGTGCCGTCCAGGGCACAGCCGCGCACCCGGGTGCGGGCCGGGCCCAAGTCGACGGCGAGGACCGAGCCGGAGGCGGGCCCCAGGCCGTATACGGCCGCGGAGCGGCCGGTGCCGCTGGACGCGGTGCCGGAGTGGGTGGCCAGCCGGGCGCTCTCCAGTTCCGCGACGGCGGCGGAGACCGTCGGCTTGGACAGCCCCGCGAGGCTCGCCAGCTGCGGCCGGGTGGCGCTGCCGGCCTGGGCCAGGACGGCGAACACCGCGCTGGCGCTCTCGGTGAGGCGGGGGGCTTCAGTCACGACGTGTTCCACAGTTCCCCCATGGGTCAGGGGCCGCGCTCCCCGGGTGACGGAATGCGGCGATGCGATGCCCTCGTGCCGCGCGGTCCCGCCCTCCGGCGGCGTCCCGTTGATCGACTGCGCGACAACTCTTGACGCACTGTACTTGGTTAGTTAACTTCCTAACGAAGTCCGGTACTCGCCTGCCGTGCTCCGTAAGAAGCCCGTCCCGGGGCTTCCCGACTCGCTCAACTCCTGTTCGGCCAGACACGGTTCGCCCGCCGTCTCAGCACAGTGCCTTGTCCTTCGGCGCTCTTCGCCCAGACGACGAAAGAGGATCCGTGCAGGACACTCCTTCTTCCCCGCTCGTGGTCGGTATCGACGTGGGTGGCACCAAGACCCATCTCCGCGCCCTCGTCGGCGCGGACCCGGTCGCCGATCACGTCCGGCCGAGCAGCGGCTGGCGGCCGCACGAACCGGCCGCCGCCGCCCGCTGGCTGACGGCACTGGTCCACGAGGCCCTGCCCGTCGACACCCGCCCAGCCGCTCTGGCCGTCGGCGGGCACGCCTGTGAGACCCCCCGCCAGTGCGCCGGCATCGCCGCCGCGCTGCGAGAGGTCCTCGACATGCCCATCCTGGTGGTGGGCGACGCCGAACTCCTCGTTCCCGCCGCGGGGCTGGACAAGGGTGTCGGTCTCGTGGCCGGTACCGGTTCGGTGGCGGTGGGGCGACTGGCCGACGGCAGCCCCGTTCAGGTCGGCGGCTGGGGTGCGGCGCTCGGTGACGAGGGCGGCTCCGCCGGTCTCGTACGGGAAGCGGCGCGCGCCGTGTGGGCGGCGCACGACCGTGGTGAAGCCCCGGACGAACTCGCCCAGGGGCTCATCGCCGCGTTCGGGGTGAGTGAGGTGCCCGCCCTGGGCGCCGCGCTGGAGAGCGCCACGGACGTGTCGGCCGAGTGGGGTCGGCACGCGCCCGTCGTGTTCGCGGCCGCCGAGCGGGGTTCCCGGATCGCACGGTCGGTGATCGCGGACGGGGGCCGTTCCCTCGCCGCGCTCGTCGTGCGGCTCGCCGAGCGCGGGGTCGCCGTCGACGACGTGGTGGTCGCCGGCAGCACCGTGCTCTCCCAACCCGCCCTGTACACCTCCTTCACGATGTCACTCACCGAGTCCGTACCCGGGGCACGGCCCAGGCCGCTGCGGGCGGCGCCGGTCGAGGGGGCCGTGGCGTTGGCGCATGCCCTCATATGAGGGGACGGGCCGGCGCGATGCTCGCGGGCGACCGGCGCCCAGCGGGGCAGCGCGCGTCGCCGCGGTGCCGGCGCCGGACAAGTAGCTTGCGCCGGGGGCGCGTTCGCCCGTACAGCGGGCTCACAGGGTCGGCGCATTCGTCCGTACGACACTTCGCCGCCCCCCGCGCTTCGCGAGCGTGACATGAATCGGCCGTAGATCTTCGCTCGTATGACTCGTCCTCGCCACAGGGGCACAGTCGCTTCACGACTTCACCCGGCTGTCGGAGGACCCCATTCCACTCAGGAGAGGCACATCCATGCCGTCACCAGCCGGGCAGCAGTCCGTCCCCTCGGTCCCCGTCCGTGAACGCGCCCTGAACCGTCGGGTGTTCCTGCGCAACTCGCTCGGCGCCTCGGCGGGGCTGCTGGCCGCTCCGACCGTCGTCACCTGGCTCGCCGCCGCGGACGCGAAGGCCGCGACGAGCCCCGCCGCCTTCGTGGACGACTACACCACCAACGTCCTCGCCAACCTGACGCCCGAGACCAACGCGGTGGTCAGGATCCTCGGCGGCATGAGCAAGGTGTGGAAGACCGGGGGTGCCTGGAACACGGGCACGCCGCTCATGCCCGAGGTGCTGCGCGCCAACATGCGTTACTGCGCCCGCATCACGCACGCCCGCACCGACGCACAGGCGAAGGAGGCGTTCATCTATGACCGGCAGCACCAGAGTTACGCGATGATCGCCGGCCTGGGTCCGCTGGCCGACCTGTACAAGACGGGCGCCAAGGCGGTCACCTCCATCACCAGCGCCCCTGACGGCACTCCTTCCGGCAAGATCAACGACGCCGTGCCGGCCGACGCTCCGGCGGGCTCCGCGCAGGGCGCCGGTTCGCACGACTCGGCACTCGGCAAGGTCGCCGAGCTGGTGGACACGGTGCGCGGCCCGTATGCCTCCGGCAACCCCGGCAAGTACGCCTTCCAGTACCCGCGTCCGTGGCGTATGAACGAGAACAGCGAGGTCGTCGACACGGGGAAGGTCGACGCGCTCGGCTTCCCGGTCTACGACTCCGACGTGATCGTCGCTCCGCAGCTGCTGTGGCAGCGCGGCACGACCGCGGTCGACGACGGCGGCTTCCCCAGCGGCCACACCAACGCCTTCCACCTGGCGGGGCTGGCGTACGCGTACGCGGTGCCCGAGCGCTTCCAGGAGCTGGTGTCGCGCGCCTACGAGCTCAGCCACACCCGGATCATGGCGGGCATGCACTCCACCGTCGACGTCATCGGCGGCCGGATCATGGCCACGGCCCTGGCCGCCGCCACGCTGGCCGACCCGGCCAACGCCGCCCTCAAGGCCGCGGCGCGCGCCCAGGCCGCCGCGTACTTCCAGCAGCAGACCGGTTCGACAGCGGACACCCTGTACGCCTACGCGCACTCAGCGGACGTCGCCACCGACCCGTACGCCGACCGGGCCGCCAACGCCCGCGCGCTCACGCCCCGGCTGACGTACGTCCTCACCCGGCACGGCCGCTCCGAGGGCATGACGGTGCCCAAGGGCGCCGAGGTCCTGCTGGAGACGCGGCTGCCCTACCTCGACGCCGCGCAGCGCCGCGAGGTGCTCCGCACGACCGCCCTGCCTTCCGGGTACGTGCTGCTCGACGGCTTCGAGCAGTGGGGCCGGCTCAACCTGTTCGCCGCCGCGGACGGGTACGGGGCCTTCGAGTCCGACGTGAACGTCACCATGAACGCCACCGACGGGGGCTTCAGCGCGGCCGACACCTGGCGCAACGACATCTCCGGGTGCGGCCGGCTGGTCAAGCGCGGCACCGGTGCGCTGACCCTGACCGGCCACAACGCACACACGGGCGGCACCGTGCTGGAGGAGGGCGTGCTGACGGCCGGTTCGTCGGGTGCGCTGGGATGCGGCGACGTACGGGTGGACGGCGGGACCCTGCGGGTCAGTGCGACGTCGTCCGTACGCGTGCGCGGCAGCTACACGCAGGCGTCCGGCGCGAGCCTGGAGGCGACGCTCCGTGCGGGCCGCGCGCCAGCGCTGACGGTGGAGCGACGGGTCGTACTGAGCCGGGACAGCGCGCTCACGCTCCGGCTGGACGCCGACCGCCCGCCGGTCCCCGGCACCACCGTCCCGGTGCTCCGGACGTCGTCGCTGCGAGGCCAGTTCGCCCGCATCACGGTCGAGGGAGACGGATACCGGGCCGTGCCCGTGTACTCGGTGGACGGGCTGTCCGTACGGCTCGTACGGCGCTGATCCCGCCTCGGGGACGAGCTGAGCGACAGGACCCGTGGACCGTGCGTGAACGGTCCACGGGTCCTCTTCATTCCGTGCGCCTTCGTTCCCGTGCGCCTTCGTTCCCGTGTGCCCTCGTTCCCGTGCGCCTTCGGCCCCGTGCGCCGCGTCCGATTCCCGCCAGCCAAGGCGGCGGCCATGGCGCAGAGTGGACAGCGGAGACACACTTCGAAAGGACACGACCGATGCCGGTGTACACAACGATCGACAGCCCTCTGGGCGAGCTGCTGCTGGTGGGCGAGGAGTCGGTCACCGCGAAGGGCGGCACGGCGCTGGTCTCGCTGTCCATGCCCGGCCAGAAGTCCGGTGCCGTCGTCCAGGACGGCTGGCCAAGGGACGAGAAGGCGTTCGCCGAGATCGTCTCGCAGCTGCGCTCGTACTTCGACGGGGTACTGACCGACTTCGACATCGAATACGTGAGCGGCGCGGGCAGCGACTTCCAGCAGCGGGTGTGGAAGGCGGTGGAGACCGTCCCGTACGGCACGACCGTCAGCTACGGAGAGATCGCCGCGCGGATCGGCGCGTCGAGGGCCGCCGTGCGCGCCGTGGGCACGGCGATCGGCGCGAACCCGCTGCTGCTCGTGCGCCCCTGCCATCGCGTGATCGGCGCCAGTGGCTCCCTCACGGGGTACGCCGCCGGTCTGGAGCGCAAGCAGCAACTCCTCGACCTGGAGCACGCACGCCCGGCCACCTGAGGATCTCCACCATCATGAACACGCTCGACACCACCCACCTGGCGGGTCCGGTCGCCGACCGCGTCGCGGCCGACGACTGGACCGCACTGACCGACGAGCTGAACGAGCACGGACACGCACTGACCGCTCGACTACTGCCCCCCGACGAATGCCACGGGATCAGGGCGCTCTACGACGAGACCGACCGCTTCCGCACCACCGTCGACATGGCCCGCCATCGCTTCGGTTCCGGCCAGTACCGCTACTTCACCCATGAACTGCCTACCCTGATAAGGGAGTTGCGCGAGTCGTTCTATCCGCGGCTGCTGCCCGTCGCCCGGGACTGGGCCGACAAGCTCCGGCAGCCCGCCCCCTGGCCCGAGGACCTGGAGGAGTGGCTGGCGATGTGCCACACGGCCGGGCAGTCCAAGTCCGCTCAGATCCTGCTGCGTTACGGACCCGGCGACTGGAACGCGCTGCACCGCGATGTGTTCGGCGTGATGGTGTTTCCGCTCCAGGTCGTCATCGGCCTCGACGCACCCGGAGTCGACTTCACCGGCGGCGAGTTCATCATGACCGAGCAGCGGCCCCGGGCGCAGTCGCGGGGGTCGTCCACGACCCTCCCGCAGGGGCACGGGCTGATCTTCACCACCCGCGACCGGCCCGTCGCCTCCCGGCGCGGCTGGTCGACCGGACCGATGCGGCACGGTGTGAGCACCGTCCGTTCCGGGCGGCGTCACACACTGGGCCTGGTCTTCCACGACGCCGCGTGACCTCCGCGCCGAAGCGGCGGTGGCGGGTGACCAGACCGGCGCCTGGCGAGAGGCACGCTTTCGGCGAGCCCATTCCGCACAGCGCGATGTTCAGCCGATGGCCGTCTCGCGAAAAAACGCGGTGGTGTCCCACCGAACCCGCTGGTTAGGGTCGCCGGATGAGCACACGTACCTTCCGCGTCACCGTCCGCGGCGTCTTCGACGGGCTCGGCGCGGAGCAACGCGCCGAGCTCCTTGCCCGCGCGTCCGAGCACGACGTGCTGCACGCCGCCTTCACCCCCGAGGGGCACCTCAGCTACGACCTCGCAGCCCGGCCCGCCTTCACATTCCGGTTCCTGGACTCGGGAGAGGCGGAGGAGGACATCCTGGAGGCGACCGAGCGCGCCGAGACCGCCGCTGAGGCGTGGCTGACCGAGCGCGGCTACGGATACAAGAACCTCAGGTCGAAGGCCGAGGACCTGTCCCAGGCCCCACTCGGCAAACGGCAGCGCCGCGCCGCCGCGCACGGCTCCTAGGGCGCGTTCGGGCGATCATCGACGCGCCCCGTGACCACGGGGCCGGTTTTGCCGAATCGGCAACAGGCTTGGCTCGCGCCACACCGACCACCGCATGATCGTCGGTAGTACCGGAAGCCGCATGCCGAACGGGCCGCTCCGGCCCCTTCGCCGCACCGGCCACGCGTCGAGCCCCCTGGGAGGATCCGTGCCGCAGCCGTCCACAACAGACCGCATCCACCGTCTTGTCCCCTCGCCCGCCGGGCGGACCCACCTGGTGGAGCAGGGGACCGGCCCACTGGTCCTGCTCGTCCACGGTTTTCCGGAGTCCTGGTACTCCTGGCGCCACCAGCTTCCGGCACTCGCCGCGGCCGGCTACCGGGCGGTCGCCATCGACGTCCGCGGCTACGGCCGCTCCTCCAGGCCCGAGGCGTCGACCGCGTACCGGATCCTCGAGCTGGTGGAGGACAACGTCGCCGTGGTGAAAGCCCTGGGTGAGGAGTCCGCGATCGTCGTCGGACACGACTGGGGTGCGAACATCGCCGCCGTCTCCGCCCTCGTCCACCCCGACGTGTTCCGCGCGGTCGGACTGCTCAGCGTGCCCTACGCCCCGCGCGGCGGCCCGCGCCCCAGTGAGATCTTCGCGCAGATGGGCGGGGACGAGGAGTTCTACGTCTCCTACTTCCAGGAGCCCGGCCGGGCCGAGGCCGAGATCGAGCCCGACGTCCGCGGCTGGCTCGCGGGCCTGTACGCGGCGCTGTCCGCCGACACCATGCCCGCGCCCGGCGCGCCGGACCCGCACTTCGTGAGCCCCGGGGGCGCGCAGCGCGACCGCTTTCCCACCGGGCGGCTGCCCCACTGGCTCGACGAGCACGACCTCGATCTCTACGCGGGAGAGTTCGAGCGGACCGGGATGACGGGGGCCCTGAACCGCTACCGGAACATGGACCGGGACTGGGAGGACCTGGCCGACCACGACGGTGCGCCCATCACCCAGCCCTCGCTGTTCATCGGCGGCGGTCGGGACGCTTCCACCACCTGGCTGGCCGACGCGATCGCGGCCTACCCCACCACCCTGCCCGGTCTGCTCTCCTCCCACCTCCTCGACGACTGCGGCCACTGGATCCAGCAGGAGCGACCCGAGGACGTCAACCGCATCCTGATCGACTGGCTCGCCCGGGTCACGAGCGACAAGTGACGTTCCCGACCGGGGCAATCCCTCGATCGGGTGACTCGCCCGGGCGGGTGGGTCGAACGCCACATCACGACCGCATCACCCAACGCCCCCCAGGCCCGGCACGACCACTCGAACCTTCGTCTGAAGATTCGCCCTCCTACACCCGTGACGGCTTCTCCCGCCCTTGCCCAGCCCTCTTTCGAACAGCCGCCACCGCTTCCCGGACCGTGGCGACGCCCACTGGGCACGGTGTTGACGCCGTGGCCGTCTCCGTCGCGGATACCTCGTGCGGGGCACCGAGGTGGGGGGCATGACCGACTCGAAGTCACTGTCAGGCTCGAAGTCACTGCCCGGCACGAAGTCACTTCCCGACGCCGTGCACGCGTGGGCCGAGAGCGTCCTCGGCCCACTCACCGTCGTACGCGATGCCTCACACCCCCGGCCCGGGTCCCGGGTGTGGGAAGCGGCCCACCAGCGCTACCGGCAGACCGCCCCCGCCTTGGGGCCGGGATCGGTGCCTCGGCTCGTGGAGACGAACCCCCAGTGGCAGGCACCGCTGCTGACCGCCGTACCCGGCCGGGGAGTGACGTCGCTCCCGCTCACTCCGTCGCGGCAGCGCGCCGTGCACCGGCAGGCCGGCGCCTGGCTGAGCCGCTTCCACGGCGGGCCGCGCGATCTCAGTCCCCAGGACCACGCCGAAGCGGCAGCCGAGGTAGCCCGCGCGGTCCACAGCGCCGAACGGCACCTGGCGAGTGCCGAAGACCTGCGGCGAGCGGGAACGGGAGACCGTACGACGCCATGCCGCCGAGCTGACGCGGCTGGACCCGCTGCCCCGCGGCTACGTGCACGGCGATTTCCAGGAACGCATTTGGCTGTTCGACACCGGGCTCGGCACGCTGGCGGTGGTCGATCCGTGCCGTCCCCCGCCACGGTCGCCGCAAGGCCGTCGCCCCCACCGCCCGCCGAACTCCGTCACGGGGGCCGGCACGCCAAGAACCCGCTCGACGAGGTGGTCTTCGGGGCGATGTGCGCCAGTCTGCCGCGGGTGCCGGCGCAGACCGCTCGGATGGCGTGGGCCGTCGACCGCCGGGCGGTCCGTCCGCTGCTGGCCTGCCAGTTGCTGACCGGTGCGGCGGCCGCCGTGCTGCTGGCCACCACGGCGCGGGCCATGCGTCCGGCCCTGGCCGAAGGGGCGGTGTCGGAGCGGTTGCGGCAGGCCCTGCCCGCGCTGCTGGTCATCGCGGCCGGTGCCGGGCGGGTGGCGAGTGCGCTCGCCTCGTAGGCGGACGGGCGGATCACTCCCCGTCTGACCACGGCCGCCGACAGCGCGCTCGTCGAGGCGGTCTGCCGGGTCGTAGCGGCGGCGCGGGCGCACGACGGGTTCGCGCACGCCACCCGGCTGACCGCCGCCGCGGTCCGTATGGTCACCGCCGCGGCCGTACTGAACGTCCGGCAGATGATGCGCCATTGGTCCACCAGTGTGGGGCGCGTGGCCGGCCGCCACCGGGCAGGTCGAGCCGGCCGTCCGCGGATGCTGCGGATCGTGCTGACCAGTTCGGCGATCGGCGGTGAGTTCCTCGTGGCGACCTGGGCAGCTGTCCGGCGGGCAGTGGCAGCGCCTGGTGTGCTCGCGCCTCGTACCGGCGGCCGGACCTGCTGATCCTGGACGAGCCGACCTCCCCGATGAACGCCCGCGGCAATCACGCCGTCCTCGAACAGATCAAGGCCGTCGCCGCCGAGCGCATCACCCTCGTGGTCACCCCGCCCAGTTGGCCAACACGAAGATCGCGGACCGGATCATCGTGATGGAACACGGCCGGATCGCCGAACACGGGACGTACGAGGAACTCGCTGGCGCCGGGGGTCTGTCGCCGGACCGCTCACCCTCTCCCGGGGTCGCCGAGTGCCCCTGAGCGCCCCTGACTCGACGCTGAGAACTCCTGAGGGAGCCTCAGGAGTTCTCAGGGTCGAGTCAGGGGGACTCCTGATGGTCCGAAGGGCTCTGAGCGGGCGAGAGTGGTGACATCAACATCCAGTTGCCGCGTGAGCCGCTGTCGACCGGAAGGACCCCTCGTGAACCCCCTTGTGCGTCGGATCGCCGTGCTGAGCCTGGTCGGCGCGGCGTTGGCGACCGCTGTCACCGGTACCGGGACAGGCATGGGTACGAGTATCGGTGGTAGGGGCGCGGCCCTCGCCGCTACCACCACGACACCGGGCACCGCCTCGGCTTCGCCCCGGCCACCATTGGATCCGGCCGCGCTGCAGGCTGCGTTACAGGTGAGGCCGGACGATCACGCCGCCGGCGCGATCGCGCTCGTCGCCGAGCCCGGTCAGGTGTGGCGCGGTTCGTCCGGCGACACCGTCACCGGGAAACGCATTCCTGACAACTCACACTTCCACATCGGCAGCATTTCCAAGACCTTCGAGTCGACGGTGGTGCTGCAGTTGGCGGCAGAGGGGCGGCTCGACCTGAACCGACCGATACAGCACTACCTGCCGGGCCTGCTGCCCGACACCTTCCAGCCGATCACCGTCCGCCAGTTGCTCAACTTCACCAGCGGCCTGCCGGACGTGCTCGAAGGGGCTCCACCACAGAGCACCGACGAACAGATCGCCCATCGGTACGACTATCGGGCATTCGATCAGATCATCCAGGAAACCCTGCGGCCTGCCGACCGTCCGAGGCCGGGACCGAGATTCGCGCCCGGTACGAAACAGGAGTACAACTCCCTCGGCTTCCGGATCGCCGGGAAGCTGATCGAGCGGATCACCGGGCACAGCTTCAAGAACGAGGTCACCGCCCGCATCCTGCGTCCACTGCGCCTCGACCGGACGTCGGTGCCACAGGACGACCCCCGGATGCCCCGGCCCTACCTGCACGGCTACCTCATCAACAGCGCGGGTAAGCCGGTCGACGTCAGCGAACAGGGCGGCGATCCGTCCAACATGATCTCCACCCCTGCCGACCTGGACCGGTTCATCACCGCGCTCTTCCAGGGCCGGCTGCTGCCGACCGCCCAGCTCGAAGAGATGTTCACCCTCCCGAAGGACGAAGACGACAAGGTGGTGCCGTACGCCGACGCCTCCAACTGCCTCACTCCGGACGGCAAGCCAGGCCCCGCCTGCTTCGGACTCGGCCTGATGTCCGTCCCGCTGCCGGACGGCACCGTGCTCTGGGGCAAGACCGGACACGACTACGGCTACGCCAACGGCGTGTTCGCCACCCGGGACCTCTCCCTGCGGGGCGTCTACTCCATCTCCACCACGTCGTCCGACAACGGCCGCCCGAATCCGATATCCAACCGCCTTCTCCTCGCCGCGGTCGCACCGACCTCCAAGTAACGGCCACGGGCGGAGAGGTGAGGCGGCAAGTGTGCCGAGCGCGGCGTCGCTAGGCGCGGGTCGATGCCCTGACGTTCAGTGCGACGGGCAGGGTGCGCACGGTTCCCGGTGGCGTCCGGCCGGACAGGATCTCGCAGAGCAGGCGGGCGCATTCGGCTCCCATCGAGCGGGGGCGCAGGTCAATCGCGGTGATCGCCGGCTCCGCCGTCCGCATCGCCGAGCAGTCCACGCAGGACGCCAGCAGCAGGTCCCCGCCCACGGTGCGGCCCGCGGCGCGCAGTTCGGGCAGCACGGCCGCGGCGGCGCCGTCGGGAGCGCACACGACGGCGTCGGTCCCGGGTTCCTGGGCGAGCAGGTCCCGCGCGATACCTCGCAGTACCTCAGGGGTGGCACCGACGGGCGCCTTGCGCAGGACGAGGGGTACGCCGTGGTCGGCGCACCAACGGGCGTGGGTCCGTTGGAGGGTGAGGGACCAGTCGGAGGTGGCCTCGGAGGCGATGAGCGCGGGCCGCCGGGCACCGGAGTCGCGCAGATGGTCCAGCAGTTCGGTCATCGACGCCTCGTGGTCGGAACGGACCACCCCGGTCGGCTGCTGGTCACCGGCGTACCGTTCGGCCGTCACGACCGGCAGCCCGGTGTTCATCAGATGCCGGACCACCGGGTCCTCGGGGGCCGGGTCGCACAGCACCAGCCCGTCCACCTGGGGCGGCGCCGTACCGTGCTGCGGCAGATGACCGGAGGACAGCAGGGTGACGTTCAGGCCCGCGCCCGCGGCACGCTCGGCCACTCCGAACACGAACGCCATGGAGTACTCGGCGCTGGTCAGGAACTCCGGGAAGTAGAGCGCGACGGTGTCCGTGACGGAGGTGCGCAGGCTGCGAGCGCTGCGGTTGGGCGCGTAGCCCAGCCGCCGGGCCGCCTCCAGCACTGCCTCCCGGGTCGGTCCCGACACCCGGCCGTGACCGCGCAGGGCGTCCGAGGCCGTGGTCTTGGAGACCGCGGCCGCGCGTGCCACGTCGGCGATCGTGGGCGGGGTGCCGGGGCGGGGCGGTGGCACGGCCGCGGATCCGGGGGTCGGCATCTCCCGTGTCACCAGCCGTGCGTCAGTACGTCGTCCAGGGCGTCGGCGAACGCGTCGGCGCTCCGCCGGGTCAGACACAGCGGCGGCTTGATCTTCAGCACGCACTGCCGGTCCGAGGTCGGCTGGACGATCACGCCGAGTTCCCGCAGCCGGTCGCAGATCGCGGCCGTCTCCTCGGTCGCCGGTTCCAGGCTCTCGCGGTCCCGGACGAACTCGACGCCCAGATACAACCCCGAGCCGTGCACCGCGCCGATCAGTGCGTGCCGCTCCGCCAGTTCGAGGAGCCGGTCCTTCAGGTAGGCGCCGATCTCGCGGGCGTTGGCCTGAAGGTCCTCGTCGCGCAGTGCGTCCAGGACGGTGAGCCCGACCACCGAACTGACCGGGCTGCCGCCCGCGGAGGAGAAGAAGTAGCCCTGCGTACGGTAGGCGTCGGCGATCTCGCGTCGGGTGATCACCGCGCCCAGCGGATGCCCGTTGCCCATCGCCTTGGCGACGGTGACGATGTCCGGCACCACGCCCTGCTGTTCGAATCCCCAGAAGTGCGAGCCGAGCCGGCCGTAACCGACCTGGACCTCGTCGGCGACGCACAGCCCGCCGACGTCGCGGGTGGCCTCGTACACCTGCCGGAGATATCCGTCGGGAAGGGCCATGCCGCCCGCGTTGCCGTAGTACGGCTCACACACGAAGGCGGCCAAGGGGCGCCCCTGGACGGCCAGTTCGCGGATCCTGGCGGCGGCTTCGGGAGCGTACCGCCGCGCCTGCGGTCCCCGGTGGCGGCCCCGGTAGGAGTTGGGTGCCGCGACGGTGTGCACCCACGGCGGCCGTGAGGCGAGGGCGTTCGGGTTGTCGGCGATCGAGGTCGACACCGCGTCACTCGCGTAGGTCCAGCCGTGGTACGCCTCCTCCACCGCGACCACGTCCTGTCGTCCGGTCGCCGCCCAGGCGAGCCGGAGCGCGAGGTCCACGGCCTCGGAACCGCTGTTGACCAGGAACACGGTGTCCAGCTCGGCCGGAAGGAGTCCGGTGAGTCGCTCGGAGAGCTCGACCACCGAGGCGTAGTGGAAACGCGAGTTGGTGTTCAGCCGCTGCCACTGCCGGTGCACGGCTTCGCCGAGCCCTGGGTGGCCGTGGCCGAGGATGGTCACGTTGTTCAGCATGTCGAGGTAGCCGCGGCCCCGGGTGTCCACCAGGTGGTGCCGCCAGCCGCGTTCGATCTGGGGCGGCGTCTCGAAGTAGTGCTCCTGGACGGTGGCGAAGGAGTGCTCGCGCCGCTCCAGCAACTCCGCTTCCGTGACGGCCTGTTGGGCGTCGCGGGCGGAGAACGGCGCGTCGTCGGGCGCGGAGGACGGCGCGTCAGGGGCGTCAGGGGCGAGGAAGAGGGGGGTCGGGTCGGGGCACACCTCCAGCCATCCGGCGGCCAGTTCCGGCGGCGCGAACCGTGGCGGTCGGCCCCCGGTGGCGCACGGTCGCAGGAGCTGCACGCCCAGCACCCGTACGCCCTCGCGGGCGGCCACCGTCCCGAGCCGCTGCCCGGAGACGACGGGGCCCGGCTGGGCCTCTGCGTCGACGCCGTCCAGCAGCAGGTCCAGGCCTCCGGTGTGCAGGGTCATGCCGGTGTCGCCGTGCCGGGTGACCGTGCCCGCCCAGGGTGCCCGTATCTCCGCCGGACCGGCGAGGTGGAGCTCCACGCCGAGTGCGCAGGTCGCGGCGGGGACGGAGTCGTCGACGGTGGTGCGGGTCAGCCGGAATTCGCCGTGCCCGGTCCGTACCGCCTTGTGGCCCGCCGTCAGGGCGGCCCGGGCCAGGGAGGTTTCGGCGTCGGGCGCCAGCCAGCGTCCCGTGTGCAGCTCCTCGCTCGACACGGACAGGTCGAGGCTCGCCACGTCGTCCGGCAGGCCGGGCAGCAGCGTATGTTCGGCCACCGGCAGGAGCTGCGCCGACGGGCGACCGAGGGCGTGCCGCAGCTGGGCCGCCATCACCTCGACCGGGACGGACACCGCGGCCTCGAACATCGCCCACTCGCGGTCCAGCGCCACCGAGGCGTAACTGTTGCCGGGGTCCAACAGGGTGTCGTACTGGCCGCTCACCACCATGACGGAGGTCCGCAGCACGACGAGCGGCCACAGCGCGTCCACTTCCTCGTTCGCGAGCGGTCGCACCGCGTGGAAGGCATGCACGGCGGGCAGCACCGACGCCGGTCCAGCCCCGTGATGATGGAGCACGGAGGCGCAGGTGACCGCCAGTTCGGCCACCGTCCAGCCGATCCCGAGGTCACCGAAGTCGATCACGCCGACCGGCATCCGGCGGCCGTCCGCAGCCGGTTCGCAGACCACGTTGTTGTCGGTGACGTCACCGTGGATCACCTGCACCGGCAGGCGGTCCACGAACGGCTCCAGCAGGGTGTGCGCGGCCCGGGACGCGCGCAGTACCCGGGCGGCCCGTTCCCGGTCGGGCAGGTGGGGAGCGAGCGTCTCCACGACGGTGAGCGCGTTGCGCAGGTCCCACAACTGGGGCCGTTCCTGCTCCACGCCCGCGAAGTCGGCGAGCCCGGCCACGACACGTCCGGCGAGTTCGCCGAGCCTGGCCACGACCGGTGGTGCGAGATAGCGGCTGTCCATGATCGGCTCACCGGGCACGTAGTCCAGCAGACGGCATACGAGATCCACGCCGCCCGCGCTGAGCCGCTGCACCACCTCGCCGTCGACGCCGGCGTGGGCTCGCGGCAGCCTCAGCCCGGACACCGCGTCGGCCAGGCGTTCGACGGCCGCACACTGGGCGCGCAGTGCGGCCGGGTCCGAGGCGGGGTTCGCGATCTTGAGGACGTAGTCCCCCGTCTCCGTACGCACGCGGTAGTTGCGGTCCTGCTGGCTGCCCAGGTCGTGGACGGTTCCCGTCACCCCGAACCGCTCCGCGAGCACCGTCGACACCTCGGCTTCGTCGACAGGACCGATCGGCCGCACCAGCCAGTCGGCGGACGGGATGCCCATGGGGTCGCTCGCTTCCGTTCGGCACGCCGCACGCGCGCGGGGGCCCGGCGCAAGGGGTGCCGGAACGTTCCGGCAACCGTAGATTCGCCCGCTGAGGTGTGTCAACGGCCCCGTGGGCGATCCCACAACCGCCCCGTAGCCCGCCCCCATAGCCGCCCCGCAGCGACCCCGCAGCCGCCCCGTACCCGGCCCGTGCAGAACGGCCGGGAAGCGTAGCCCGGCGTCTCGGCGGGATGCCTTAGCGTGCGCCACTGAACCGGTTCAGCTTCCTCACCGGCATCACTGGGAACCCCGCAGCACGGGGAACAGGGAGGGCGCACATCCATGAATCGAAGATCGTCGATCGTGAGCCTGATGGTCGCGGGGTTGCTCGCGGCCGCCTTCGTGGTCGCCTCGTCCGCCGTGCGGGCGACGGACGCCGGCCTCGGGTCGTCTCACCCCACTGAAACGCATCAGCCGTCGAACGGGCATTGGGTGAACACCTGGGTCTCCATGCCCCAGCTCACCGAACCGGCCAACATGCCGCCCGCGCCGTTCACGCAGGACGGCCGGGTGCTCGCCGACGCGACCCTGCGGCAGACCGTCCATGTGTCGGTCGGCGGACGGCATGTGCGGCTGCGCTTCTCGAACGCGTTCGGCGGCGCGGCGCTGCCGATCACCTCGGTCTCCGTGGCCCTGCCGCTCGACGGGCAGGCGGGCGTCAGCGCGATCCGGCCCGGCACCTCCCAGCCGGTGACCTTCGGCGGCCGCTCCTCGGTGGTGGTTCCGGTGGGAGCCCCTATGGTCTCCGACCCCCTGGACTTCGCGCTCACCCCGGGGGCCAACCTCACCGTGACGGCCTACCTGGCCGAGGGCCAGGCGTCCACCAGCATCACCTCCCACCCCGGATCCCGGACCACCTCCTACCTTCTGTCCGGCAACCACGTCGGGGACGAGGACCTGCCCGGAGCCACCCCCACCGACCACTGGTACTTCCTCAGCGGCGTCGAGACCTGGGCGCCTCGCACCGGCGCGGCGGCCGTGATGCTGGGCGACTCGCTGACCGACGGTCGCGGCTCCACGACCAACCTCAACAACCGCTGGCCGGACCAGCTGCTCAGGCGGTTGCAGGCCAAGGAGGGTTCGGCCGGGGTCGCGATCCTCAACCAGGCGGCCGGCGGCAACCGCGTGCTCCACGACGGTCTCGGGCCCAATGCCCTCGCCCGACTCGACCGTGACGTCCTCGCGCAAAGTGGTGTCGCGTGGTTGCTGGTCTTCGAGGGCGTCAACGACATCGGCACCGCCGAGCCCACCGAAGCCGCCCAGAAACAGGTCACGACGGATCTGATCGCGGCCTACGAACAGATCGTCGTGAGGGCGCACGCACAGGGCATCCGAGTGTACGGAGCGACCTTGACGCCCTTCGGGGGCAACACCGGGTACGACGACGCGGCCGGGTACCGGGAGGCCTCCCGGCAGGCGGTCAACCGGTGGATCCGCACGAGCGGCCGCTTCGACACCGTCGTCGACTTCGACCGGGCGGCCCGTGACCCCCGGCAACCGGCCCGTCTGCTGACCGCGATCGACGTCGGCGACCACCTCCACCTCAATCCGGCCGGTTACCAGCTCCTCGCCGACGCCGTCCCCGCGCGACTCTTCCAACTCCAGCCGAATCAAGGGGACTTCGGACTCGAATAGCCACCGGGCCCGGGCGTCCCGGACCCGATGTCAGGGGCCGGCCAGCAGCACCTCCAATGCCAGCGCCGTATCGGGATGAAGACCGAGCAGCGCCGCCCCGGACGGGCCGGGGGCCGCCGTCCGCCACGTACCGTCACAGCCCAGCAGGCTCGCCACCGCGTCGCACGTCGCGGGGTGGGCGGCGAGCAGCGCGACACCGGGGCCGTCGTCCGCGCCGCGCGCCGAGGGCTGGGTCTCCGGCACCGACCGCGCCCGCCACGGCGGCACCCACGCGTCCAGCGCCGCCAGCCGGCCGGGGAAGATCCGTCCGGCCTCCCGGATCAGCAGCGGGGCCAGCTCTGTGCCGCTCGAACGCAGCGTGGTGATCAGGGTGGGCAGCCAGGGCAGGAGCACCGGGTCCGGCAGCCGTCCGAACGCGTTCGACACCGCTTCCACGACGAAGTCGGTGAGGGCGGGGACGGGCTCCAGGGCGTGTACGAAGCCGCTGAGGTAGCGCGGATAGGCGGGCACCACCAGAGGGTTGCCGAGCAGCTCGTCGCACCTCGTCCGAAGGTCGGCGCGGGAGAGGTTCCCGAGCTGTGTCTGCGCCGCCCACAGCAGCGCCGTCTTCGAGGGATCCGCCGGATGCGACTGGCCGACGGCCAGCTCCAGTTGGGTACGGTCGCAGCCCAGCGACAGCGCCAGGCTCTCCATGCTGAACAGGAAGCCCAGCATCGCCGCCACCTGGCGCACGGTGGCGTCCTCGTCGGTGAACGCCGTGGGCAGCAGGGTGCAGTAGTGCGCGTACCCGGTCTTGACGAAGGACTCGATCCATGGGGGCAACGTCGGCTCACTGGTGCGGTAGTACGCCAGCAGCCGGCGCACCCGGCGCAGCACCTCCGGCGCGCCGTCGACGCTGCGTTCGGTCGCCAGCACCTCCAGTGCGCGGGTGCCCAGTTCGTCCGCGAGGCGGCGGCTGCGCAGATACAGCGTCGCGTCCTCGACGGTCCCCAGAACGGTCGCCGTGGTGGCCTGCGGACCGTACGCCGTCCGGCGCAGACGCTGTTCAAGGACCTGTTCGATGCTGACGCCCTCGTAGCCGAGCTCGATGAGTGCACGCTGGTGGGTGCCCAGCGCCAGGTCCCACGACTCCTGGATCGACCGCTCCCCCAGCTTCCGCTCGCCCATGATCGGCCGCGCGGCGCCCTGGGGCAGCAGTTGGCGGAGCATCCACAGCACGTCGGAGCAACGATCCAGTTCCGGCTGGGCGGCTATGTTCAGCAACGCCCTCTGCACGCCGCGCTGTTGGAGCTTCAGGTTCAGCGGCGCGAGCCGGTCGTGCACGTCGCGCGCCAGCGGTGGCAGCGCGTCGTAGCCGACCTGGCCGACCCGGTCGCCGCCCATCATGATCTCCACGAGCCGGCGCACATCGCGCCGACCCGGCACGGTGTCCTTCTCGATGCAGGTGACGGCCGCGTCCTGGAAGTCGTACGGCGTCGGCCTGGCCCGGTCGCGCATCCCGGCCAGCAGGATCGACGTCTCGAACACGGCGATGGCATCGGCGGTGGAGGCGAGGTAGCCGTTGCGGCGCGCTGCCCGCACGATCTCCACGCACCAGCCGAGCAGTTCGTCCTCGTCCAGCCGGTCGAGGACGGGCGGTCGCCGCAGGAAGCCGGTCAGCTTGTCCGCGGGTGGGAGCGCCGGTACCGCAGCCGCCGCGGCCACGGTCTTCTTCGCCCTAGACTTCTTCGCGCCCGCTTGTCCCGCCAGGCGGTAGGGCTGCACACGGGTGCGGCTGACGTTCTTCGCCCAGACGGTCGCGGCGATCGACACCGAACCGGCGGCGAGGCCGAACTGCGCCTCGATCGCCGCGTGGCTGGACGGGATCAGACCGTGCTGCCACTTGGTCGCGCTGCGCGGGGCGATCTCGAAGGTGTCGGTGCCGTGGACGCCGAACTCCTCGACCCGGCTGGCCGCGTGGAAGGCTCCGCAGACATAGAGGCAGTCGTCGGGATCGGTGCCGGTCGCGGTCAGGTGCTCACGCATCCTGGTCCACATGTAGCGCTCGCGGTCCTCGTCCACCCGCACCCGGTGCGGGTCGCCGGGTGCGAGGCGCCGGAAGAGGCTGCCGATCAGGAGCATCACCTGGCGGTAGGTGTCGTGGTCGCTGTCGCCGAGCGGCAGTTCGACGTACTGGTGCCACCACTCCGACCAGTGCCGCACCCTGCCGTGCCGCAGCAGGTGTTCCTCCAGTTCGGCGAAACGCGGGCGCAGGTCACCGATCTCCACGCCGACCGCGTCGCCGTGCAGCGCGGCCTCCTCCTCGACGGGCGGGGCGTCGGGGTCGGCGGGCTCGCCGGCGTGCGTCCCGCGTGCGTCCCACTGGAAGACGTGGTCCGAGGAACGGTCGACGAGGACGAGTTCGACGCCGGGCGTGTCCAGTGCGTAGGCGATCGCCTGGTACTCGGCGGAGGCCTCGGTGATCGGTGCGACCACCGACAGCGGGGACCACTCGGCCGGGAAGCCGTCGATCTCGGTCGCGAAGGCCTGGACCGCCACCGGGAGCCTGCAGTTGCGCAGTTCGGTCAGCAACGGCGCCATGTCCTCGCACAGCTCCAGGTACACGACCTTCGGCTGTTTCTCCCGCAGCCGGCGTGCCATGGCCAGCGCCGAGGCGGGCGAGTGGTGGCAGACGGGGAAGATCTCCAGGGGTTCGCGCACCGCGCGGTCGACGTCCTCGACGATGCCGAGGAGGATGCCCTCCAGGGCGTCGGGCCCGTCGGCCAGCGTCGCGGCGGCCCCCTGCAACTGCGCGCGCAGCGCTTCGAAGGTGCCTTCGTGCGTGGCCTTGTGCGGGGTCCTATGCGTGCTCTTGTGCGCGCCGCTCATGACAGGGTGGCGATCGCGTCGCGGCCGCCCTCCAGGAACTCCGGCCAGGATCCGCCCTCTTCCTTGCTGCGCGGCTCGACCACGCCGTGCAGGTACTTGTTGAGGATGGCCAGGTCCTCGGGCTCGCGCCGGGCCAGTGACCCGACGAGCGAGGAGGCCAGGGTGTGGGCGGTCAGGGCGCGTTCGCCGAAGAAGTTGCTGTGCAGGATCGCGTCCTCGAGCACGCCGATCTGCTCGGCGGTGGACAGCGCGGACTCCAGCTTCTCGTCGTCGCTGCCGGCCGCGGCCGCGGAGGCGCGCAGGTCGGCGAAGCTCTGCAGCAGCACGTCGAGCAGGGTCGGCGGCACGTCCAGCTCGATCTGGTGACGGCCCAGCAGTTCCTCGGTGCGGAAGCGGACGATCTCCGCCTCGCTCTTCTTGTTCGTCACCACGGGGATGCGTACGAAGTTGAAGCGGC
Source organism: Streptomyces sp. GbtcB7 (assembly GCF_019091445.1). Taxonomy (NCBI): domain Bacteria; kingdom Bacillati; phylum Actinomycetota; class Actinomycetes; order Kitasatosporales; family Streptomycetaceae; genus Streptomyces; species Streptomyces sp. GbtcB7. The sequence continues at coordinate 29,068 of NZ_JAGXJM010000035.1, read as the reverse complement.
GCTTGAGCGCCGAGGACAGGTCGTTGACGCCCCGGTCACGGCTGTTGGCGGTGGCGATGATCGAGAAGCCGGGCTGGGCGAAGACGATGTTGTCGCTGTCCAGCTCCGGTACCGAGATGTACTTCTCGGACAGGATCGAGATCAGCGCGTCCTGGACGTCGCTGGTGGAGCGGGTGAGTTCCTCGAAACGGCCGATCGCGCCGGTCTCCATCGCGGTCATGATCGGCGAGGGGATCATCGACTCCCGCGACTGCCCCTTGGCGATGACCATGGACACGTTCCAGGAGTACTTGATGTGGTCCTCGGTGGTGCCGGCCGTACCCTGCACCACCAGCGTGGAGTTGCGGGAGATCGCGGCGGACAGCAGCTCGGCCAGCCAGCTCTTGCCGGTGCCGGGGTCGCCGATGAGCAGCAGACCGCGGTCGGAGGCCAGCGTGACGATGGAGCGCTCGACGAAGCTGCGGTCACCGAACCACTTCTGCGAGATCTCCCGGTCCAGGCCGTCGGACCGCTCGGAGCCCAGGATGAACAGCCGGACCATCTTCGGGGACAGCCGCCAGGAGAAGGGCTTGGGGTCGTCGTCGATGGACTCCAGCCAGTCCAGTTCCTCGGCGAACTTGATCTCGGCGGGGGCGCGCAACAGGTCGGACATCACAGGGCCTTTCTGAACGGTGAAAAGATGTGCGAGGAGTGTGTGAGCGGGCGGGACGCCTAGGCGAGGAACGTCTTGAGCTCGTGGACGAGCTTGCGGATGTGGCCGGAGAGCACCGGCGTACCGAGGTCCTTGAAGCGCTCCCGGAACCATGGGTTCACGCTGCCGCGGCCGGAGCTGGTCACCGAGCCGACCGGGATGAACTTGGCTCCCGAGCGGTGGATGGCGGCCATGCTGTCGAACAGCGGCTCGGACTGCCATTCGTAGAAGTCGGAGATCCACACCACGACGGTGTTGCGGGGCTCGGCGATCTTCGGCTGAGCCAGGGCCATGGCGACCGTGCCGTCGGTGCCGCCCCCGAGGTTGGTGCGCAGCAGGGTCTCGAAGGGGTCGTGCACCCATGCGGTGAGGTCGAGCGCCTGGGTGTCGTACGCGATCAGGTGGACGTCCACCTTGGGCAGCCCGGCGAATATGGATGCCAGGATGGTGCAGTTCACCATCGAGTCGACCATCGAGCCCGACTGGTCCACGACGACGATCAGCCGCTGGGGCGTCGTCTTGCGTGCGGTGTGCCGGTAGTAGAGGCGGTCGACGTACAGCCGCTCCTCCTCCGGGCTCCAGTTGGTGAGGTTCTTCCAGATCGTGCGGTCGAGGTCGAGGTTGCGGAACACCCGCTTGGGCGGGACCGAGCGGTCCAGCGCGCCCACGCTGGTCTTCTCCACCTGGGTGCGCAGCACTTGGGCGACCTCGTCGACGAATCGGCGGATCAGGGCCTTGGCGTTGGCAAGGGCTACACCCGAGAGGTTGTTCTTGTCCCGCAGCAGCTGCTCGATCAGCGACATGCTCGGGGTCAGCTGCGCGGCGAGTTTGGGATCGGCCAGCACCTCGCGCAGGCGCATCCGCTTGACGAGATCGGCCTCGATCGCGCCGAGTTCCGGGCCGATCGCCGGAATCAGCCGGCTGAGGTCGGGGGTCGTGCCCGGGCCGCCGGTGCCGGTCGGGCTGACCCCGGGGCCCGCGGTGCCTGCCCCGGCCCCCGCGCCGGCGCGGCCACCGCGCAGTTCGCCCGGCTTGCAGCCGAGTGCGCGCTCCAGCCAGCCCGCGTCGGACTGCCAGCGCGCCAGCTGTCCGGCGGTGACCGTGCCGGTGCCGGCGGCGAAGACGTTGAGCAGCACCTTCGACACCAGTGCCGCGCGCCGCACTTCGGCGGCCCGGTCCCGGGCCTCGCCGTCGTCGGCCTCGGGCACCATCAGACCGTCGAACTCCTCGGCCAGGTCCGGATGGCGCTGCACGATCGAGTCGACGGAGGCGCCCGGGTCCAGCAGCGCGGACGGCAGGCCGATGTCCTCGACGACGGCGAGGCTCGCCGACTCCAGCGTCGCCTGCTCCTCGTGGTCGAAGAGCCGCGCGAGGAGCCGCCAGTACAGAACCTGACGGCGGTTGTCGTGAGGGTCGTGAGGGTCGTGAGGGTCCGCTTCGGGGTGGGGTGAGGTCGTCGCGTCGGTCATTTCCGCAGCAGCCTTCCGGCGCGCTCCCGCAGCACGGCCACGGCGTCGGTGGCGGCCTTCTCGGCCTTGACGCCGACCTTGTCGGTCGTGCCCCCGGCCCATGCACCGGCGTGGAGCGCGACGGGCTTCTTCCGCACGGTCGTCTCGACGGCCAAAGGCTGGACGCGATACGTGCCGGCGTCCCAGCGGAGCAGCCCTATGCAGGCGTTCGATGTCGCGACGGCCTCGGGGGTGAGCGGGCCGGCGGTGGGAACGCGGTCGGTGTCGACGGCGAGAGGGTGTCCGGCGACCGTGAACGTCATTGTCTCGTCGTCCTTCCGGGCGGCGTAGCCCTCCAGGAACACGGGGACGGCGATGCGCGTCGGGTGCCGGTCCAGCGGTGCGGTCGCCGGGTCGGTGGCGGTGGGCAGGGCGACGCGGGCGGTGGTGAAGGCGTCGGCGGGCTCGCTCGGGCGGGCGTGCTCGTCGCTCCAGATCAGGTCGCCCTCGGCGGTGACCGGCATGTCGGTGAGCTCCATCGAGCGGCCTTCGCCGACGGCCGCCAGGAGCGACATGTGCGGCCGCAGCAGCTGCCAGAGGCCGGCTCCGACGACCGTGTCGGGCTTCGGCACCGACACGGTGGCGCGCACCAGGCCGGGCGCGGAGCCGTCGGCGGGTTCGAACACCGCGTGGACCTGGGCCTGTGCCGCGGTCGCGTGTTCCTGCAGGTCGACTCCCAGGGGCAGCAGGCGACCGGTGGCGGTTCCCGGCGCGGGCGCGTCGGCGGCACCGGGCAGCGTCAGCAGCATCCCGCGTGACCAGAGGTCGCCCCAGCGGCGCGCCGGGATCCTCTCCAGGGCGGAGCCCGGGCAGGACGCGGCGAGTTCGGCGGCGAAGCCGTCGAGGAGGGTCGCCGGTCGGCGCAGGGACGAGTCCGGAAGCATTGCGGAGACGACCTGCGCCGCCCCGGAGACCACCTCGTGGTCGATGCCCTGCCATCCGGCACGTGCGAGATCGCAGAGCCAGGCGCGGGCGGCGGCGAGCAGGTTCGCCGCCTGGCGCCCACCGGTTGCCGGGACGCTCTCCTCGCCGCGGGGGCGACCGGTCGCCTCGGTGACGCGGGTCATCAGTGCGTCGTGGACGGAGCCGAGCAGTGCGGTGCGGGCGGCGGCGAGGGCGACGAAGTGGTCTTCGCCCGCCGCTCCGGCCGCCGCCTTCGCCGCCGCCTCGGAGACCCGGGCGGCCAGTGGTGTCCCCGCGACGGCGTGCGCGAGCTCGGTCAGACCGGCGGCCTGGGCGGGTTGCGGACGGAGCAGGCCCGCGACGAGAGCCTGGTCGAAGGCGTCGACGGCCGCTAGCGCTTCGTCGAGCCCGGCGATGGGGTCGGAGAGCAGGTCCGCGCGCATCACGCCACCGCCCTGGTCGGCGGGAACCACTGCATCTCCGGCAACGGCGCGGTGGTCGGGGCGAGTTCGAGATAGGCCAGGTGGCGCAGGAACCGGCTGAAGACGGGCGCGGCGGCCTTGGTGTCTCCCTGAGCCGGTCGTGTGTTGTCCATGACGTGGGCGATGGTCTGTCCGCTCGGCTCGCCGTCCGCGAGCTCGACCCTCAGATAGCGGGCGACGCGCTCGGCGCCGTACTGAAGCACCGCCTCGTTGATCAGGGCCCGGATGTGATTGCAGAACATGCCGCGCGCGCCGCCGCAGGGGCGGTTGTTGTTGGTGCTGCAGGCGAACGCGTAGGTGCCGGCCGCGACCGACGAGACGTAGACCCGCTCGATGTCCGAGCCGCTGGACACCACACCCTGGAGGCGTCCGTCGGCCAGCTCGACGAAGGGCACTTTGGCGAGCTTCCGCGGCCGCGCGGGCACTGTCACCCGTGCCGTACTCGACCTCTCCCAATCCGACAACGCACCATCTCCTATGCATCAGAGGGGACTTCCACGCCACTTCGGCGGGACACGACTGAACATAGTGGCGACCACTGACAACGCCGTTTGGACGGACTGCTGAGCGGCAGGCACCGTCGCCGCAGGAACGGCGTTTCCGCTTCTGCCGGACCAGCCGGGAAAACAGGTCATGGACGAGGTGATGTCTCGACGACGAGGCCTCCGTAAGGGACGCGTCCGAGGCGCTGAGAACCGAGTACGCCGCCTACGACGGCTCCGCCGACGTACATGGAACAACGCAGATCACCTGGGCCGAACCCGCCTCCACCGACTGGCAGGAAGCAGACAGCTCCGGTACGCGAGGCCGAGACATGGTCGCCGGAGACGGTACCCGCTGGGGACCTGTCTGGAGCCCCGCTGGGGACCTCTCTTGAGCGTGATGCGCACACTCAGCAAACTCCACTGAGCGGACAACGTCCGGCTTGTCGTCTGGTTCCACTCACCCCGATCTGCGGCGCAGCGCCGCCTGTCCCACAGGAGGCAGTCATGACCGAGCGCGACGTCATGCTCAACGAACTCGCCCAGGGGCTGCGCCCGATGTCACAGGGCATCGGGTGGTTTGACGCACTCAGCCCGGAGGAGCAGTCCGAGACGCTGCGATTCTTGTCCCACCATTGCGTCCAGGCTCGCGCCGCCGCCGAAGACGGACCGGAAGGCATCCGCCGTGCCGGGCTGCGCCCGACGCACACGCCCGCAGTACTGATCGCACGCGGCCGGATCGACCAGCAACTGGGCAAGATCGCCTGCCTCACCCCTCTCGACGAACGCCGCAAGGCGTTCCGGCTGCTGATCGCCGTACTCGCGATCGCCGACGGACGGCGCCGCGAGCGCTTCTGCTCCGACGGGTGCGCTCACTGGTGGCACCGGCTGTCCGTCACTGACTGATTCCCTCGCCACCCACCTGCGCGCCCGGCGCGTCAGCCTCGTCGGCGTGTGCGACACCCTGAGGCGGCGTGAGCGCTGAACTGGCCCATCGGGCGACGAGGTGGCCAACTGACTCTGATGTCGGACGTGCCTGGCACGATGCTCCGCATGGAACTCGTACACCCGCTCGACGGCCTGGACTCCCACCCCTGGTCCTCCTTCAGCCACGCCTACGGCAGCGCGGAGAACCTCCCCGATCTGCTGCGGGCCCTGGCCGACAGCGACGCGGGGGCGGCGGGCGAAGCGGTGTCGGAGTTGTACGGAAGCGTGCTGCATCAGGGGACGGTCTATGCCGCCAGTGCGGAAGTGGCGCCGTTCCTGGCCAGGATCGCGGTGGCCGGCCGCCAGGTGGCTGACGTGCTGATGCTGCTCGGAGGCATGGCCGAGAGCGAGGACGAGCACGGCGTGGCACCGGGCACGGTCCGGGCGGCCGTTGCCGGACAGCTTCCGCTGCTCCTGCCCCTGCTGGACGCCGCGGAGCCGGAGGTCCGCCGGACCGCCGTGTGGGCGGTGTCCCACACCCGTGCGACCGCGCTCGTGCTCCCCGCCCTCCGCAGGCGCTGGGAGGAGGAGGCCGAGCCGCTGGTGCGCGCGGAGATCCTTTCCGGGATCTCCCGGCTCGACCCGCCGGCCGGCGCGGTGGCGGCCGCCACCGTCCTGGACCCGTCCCAGTCGGCCGGGATACGCATGGCCGCCCTCTTCGCCTGCCTCGATGCGGGCCTGCCCTGGACCGAGGCGCATCACACGACGATGCTCTCCCTTCTGCCGGCCGGACCACTCGGCGGCGACTGCCTCGACCTCGAACGCAACGAGCCGTTCACGGCCGTCGTGGAGGCCCTGCTGAACAGGGACTGCCTCGCGGACCGAGAGGCGGCGTTCGCGCTGATCGACGCGGCCCTGCGCGACGGCCGGGCCGAGGTACGGGCCGAGGCCGTGTGGACGGCCGACATCGCCTGCATGCTCTCCCGCAGCGCGCCACGGCGTTTGCTGGCCGGCCTGCGCGCGGCGGCCGTCGACGAGGAGGCCGTGGTCGCGATGGCGTCGCTGCTGGGCCGTCTGGGCACCGCCGCCTCAGCGGCGGCGGACGTCCTGGCTCCGCTCGCCTGCCGGAACCCAGAGCAGGCAGATGACCACGCGGACCGTGCGCTGGCGGCGCTCGTCCTTGTCGCGCCCGTCCAGGCCTCGCCGTTCCTGGCGGGCGGGCTCGGACGACGGCCGCGGGCGCTCGACGCCGCTGCCGGGTTCCTGCGTCCGGCGGACTCCGCCTTCCCGTACAACAGCGAACTCCTCGGCGCGATCCGGCGCCGCCTCGTCCGGCCCGAGGCCTTGAGCGGCAACGAACCGGGGCTGCTGACGAGCCTCCTGGGCGGGTGGGGCGCCCGGGCCGCGTCGGCGCTGCCCGAGTTGTACGAGGCACTCGTGCACTTCCCTGGCCAGGTCGCCCCGGCCATCGCCGCCATCGCCGTTGACAGCGCGCCTGGCGAACGCGCCGAGGCGGTCACGGTGTTGCGGGCGGTGGCCGGGGAGGGCTCGCTCGCGGCGGCGAAGGCCTTGTACGACCTCGTCGGCGAGCACGAGCCCCTGGTGCAGTGCCTCGACCGGGAGCTTCGCAGCGGTGGCCGCCGGCTCAGGGAGGCCGTGGGGACGGCCGGCGCGCTCGGTCCCCGGGCGGCAGCCCTGGCGCCTGCCCTGCGCGAGGCGCTCAGCGGCCCGGAGGGCGAAACCGTCACACCCGCGCTGGACGCGGACACGGCGCTCGCAGAGGCTCTGTGGCGTGTCACGGAGGACGCCGCCGCGGTGGTCGCTGCTCTGGACTCGGTCTTCGCCCGGGCCGAACAGAGCTCCTGGTCCCAGTGGTCGGCGGTGCGGGCCGCTCGTACGACGGCACTCCTCGGCCCGGCGGGGCGGCCGCTCACCTCCCGCCTGAAGACCCTGCTCGACAATCCCGTGCAGGTGCCGGCCGCGGTACTGGCCCTCACGGCCGTGGCGGAACCCGCCTCGCTGGACCGCACGGCGCTCGCCTCGGCCGTCCTGCGGTCCGCCGAACAGGAAGCCGACCCGACAGGTGCCTGCGACGCCCTGGAGGCCCTCGGTGTCGCCGCCTTGACCGCCGATCACCTGCGCCGGCTGTCCGCCCTCGCCGACGGCGACGCGCGGATCATCCGCTCGGGAGTGGAAGACCGCATCATTCGCCAGGACGAAGCCTTCCGGAACCGCGCCCGGGCGCTCGTCACCACCTTCACGGCCCCCACTGCTCCCACCACTCCCCCTACTCCCACTGCCCCCTGACGCAACCGGGCATCATCCGCCGCCGCAAGGCCGTCCGAGCATGGTCTCGCCCCGCCCCATCGGGGACGGTGAGCGCCATAGTCGGCCGTACGGGCCCCCTACGGCGCCCGGTCACACTGACGACAGCAAGCAGCGGCGCGAACCCGAGACCGGAGCGCCTCGCCAAGGGCCGCTCTGCAACAGCACGAGGAATCGTCAAGAACTGTGGATCACGTCAATTGGGCTGGTCCCGGCGTGGCGGCTGACGGCTCGCTGCGTTTCGTACGCGGCGGGTTCGTCCGCGTTCGGCCAGCAGCCTGAGGGCCTCGGGTGAGGTCACGATCTGCATGGTTGTCGCCATGCGCTGGAACCAGTCGGATGCGCTGGTGAGATCCTCGGCGGCCCACGGCTTGCCCAGGGCGATGGTTCTGAGCAGGGTCCACTCGCGCAGACGGAGGGTGAGGAAATCGCGATCCGCGATCACCTCGGTCATTGTCCGGGCCCAGGCCGTGAACGCGGGGCCGGTCAGCAAGTCGGCAGCCCGGCGATCCAGATGGCGGCACACTGCGCTGTCCGCCATCGTCGTGTCCTGGTCGCGCAGGATGGTGACCACCAGGTCGGCCTCGCCCGCCTCGGCGACGGCCTCGAGGGCCTGCAGGTAGCAGGCGAAGCGCCGGTGCTCGGCAGGCTCCTCGGCGGGCTCCTCGGCGATGTGGAGGCCGGTCATGCCGCGAGTCCTTCCGGCCGTTCAACAGGCTCGCCGCGCTCGAAGCGTGCACCGGCCCGGACCGGGGAAACCAGGCGGGGTGGGTTCACCGCGTCCCGGCGGACCTGCGTGGATCGGCAAGTAACCGTAAGCGCCACATCAGGGTCCCGGGGCACGTGCTCCGGGACCCTGACATACGTCCTGACCGCGAGGTCAGGCGGGCGTGATGTTCTCCGCCTGCGGGCCCTTCTGGCCCTGGGTGACGTCGAAGGTGACCGCCTGGCCTTCCTGGAGCTCACGGAAACCGCTGGCGTTGATGTTGGAGTAGTGCGCGAACACGTCCGGTCCGCCGCCGTCCTGGGAGATGAAGCCGAAGCCCTTTTCTGCGTTGAACCACTTGACGGTTCCGCTGGCCATGCTGGTGCCTTCCAGTCGATATCGGGTTCCGCACCACGCGGACCCGGAGGTGATCGCCCTGGTCCTGCACTGCACAGCAAAGCGCCCACGCCGGAGCGCGGGCAGATACTGCGAACCACGACATCTGAGAGCGACGCTACACGGCGAAACTGCCTACCGCCAGAGAGCAACAGCCATGATCCGCACGGGTCGCACGGGACCCCGCCGCAGGCCCCATGGCCGGCGCAGGATACGGTCGGGGTCGGACATGTGATGCATGGAAGCCGATGCGATGCCCACTCCAGATCCGGTGTGCCGAGGTCGGGCCACGCCGCCGCGTCAACGTCCGCCTGAACGAGGCGCACGTGATCGGCCGGCATTTCGAGTGACAAGGCCCCCGATGGCCGTCACGCCGTCCGCAATGGCCGGTTGGCAGGGCTTACCAGGACACGGTCCGGCCCGAGCAATCCAGATACGCCAGACCGGGCATGCCCAGCCTGGACAAGCGGTGCGAATCCAGCCTGGCGCCATGAGGACAAAGGCACGCTGCGTCTCGGCCTGCCGAGTCGCGAAGCTGCGCATGACCATGTTCAAGGCCGCCCTACTTCCCCCGGTACACCTCGCGGCCTGCCGTCCTGTTGTTCGTGATGCTGCCTTGCCCGGACGACATCGCTCCGATGAGCCCGGTGGGGGATACAAGGTCTTCGAGCGACGAAGAGCAGGTCGAGCCGACGTTGCGCGAGACCCTCATGCAAGGGCGCCAGGTGGTCGGGCTCGTTGATGTCGAGATGCTCGAAGGTGACGCGCCCGTCGGCTCGGTCTGCGAGATGGTGCAGGGGTGTTCGGGGAGTGGTGTCGCGGACCGTGCCGATGACGCTCCAACCCCTGTCGAGGAATTCGGCCGCCATCGCGTGGCCGAGGCCACGCGAGGCCCCGATGATGAGAGCGGTCGGCGTGTGCCGGCCGGCGGTGGGTGAAGAACGACCGGCTCAACCACGCCAGCTAGCTCTGGAGAATCAACCGCCGCATACAACACGGCTGACGCATCGCCCTTACTCAGGGATGACCAGACCGCGGGCACGCAGCTGCGGCAGGCAGACCTTCAGACACGCTTCCACCGAAACGGCATCCGTACGCACGAGCAGGTCTTCGTGGAACGGGAGACCGTTCGCGACGAAGGTCCACGGCCGCACTCCGTCACGCATGCGTTCCGCATCCGCCTTGAACAGCACCGTGACGCCCTGCTCTGCCAGCGCCTCCATGACACGCACCACGTCGACCAATGTTCCCCCCGGCCCGTTCGAATAGACGGGCCACGCTACGCGGCACAAATGCGGCTGACTTGACGGCATAGCAACGTGAGGTGTCTGGGACAGCCGCACTCCGCCTGGACGGCCAAGGAACGCGAGGCCTACGCCAACGACCTGGCCGACGCCCGCGCCCTCACCGCAGTCTCCACCGCCGGCAACTGCAGCAAGAGCGATCAGGACCCCAGCACCTGACAGCCGCCCACCCAGGGCTACCGCTGCCAGAACGCAACCGACTCCCCCACCGAACACCCCGCGCCCGCTGACCCGCACCACCCGGCGCGACCGCTCCGGCCGCCGACGGCCGGAGGTCCCTTGTCGGAACCCATAGGGGGTTGTGAGGCACCCGATCGCTCGGCAGGCTGACCCAATGTTGAGTTCCGTGATTGCGTTCGCCGGTGCGGCTTTTCTGATTGCGATGGTCCCGGGGCCGAGCACGGCCGTGATCCTGCGCCGTGCGGTGATGAATGGCCGCAGAAGCGGTATCGCCACGGTCCTGGGCAATGAGTGCGGAGTGCTGCTGTGGGGCCTCGCGGCGGCGTTGGGGCTCTCCGCCCTCCTGCTGGCGTCGAAGGTCGCCTACGACGCGATGCGGATCTTCGGCGCCGCGCTACTGGTGTGGATGGGAGCGCGCGCGTTGTGGCGGGCGCGGCGGCCCGGCGGGCCGGGTGAGGAACCGGCGGAAACGGCGGCGGTATCGCACCGACGGGCGTACTGGCAGGGGTTGGTCACCAACTTCGCCAATCCCAAGGCGGGCGTGTTCGCCGTTTCCTTCCTGCCGCAGTTCGTGCCGCAGGGAGTTCCCGTACTGCCGACCTTGCTCGCCTTCTCGGTGATCTGGGCCGTGATCGACCTGCTCTGGTACCTTCCGCTGATCTGGCTGGCCGGACGGGTCCGCGGTGTGCTCCAGCGGCGGTCGATTCAGCGCCGGATGGAGCAGATTTCCGGAGCTGTCCTGGTCGGGCTGGGGCTGCGCCTGGCGGTCGAGTCGTAGACAGTCGGAGCCGGCCTGTGCACCGCGCCGTACTCGTGGCCGCAGCGGTTGGCCTCCGCGGCGGAGCCCGCCATCCGGTGCAGCCACAACCCGTACGCCACCGACGCCATCTGCTCCTGCGTCAGATACAGCCGCCACCGCTTGATCCCGTGGTCGCACGACGCCGCCCTGACCTGCTCGGCCAGCCCCGTCAGCGAGCGGCATCCGGAGCCGAGCCGGCCGGTGCGGCCGACGAACACCCGCAGCGCCGCCATCTGTGACGGGACCAGCTCCACCACCTGCCCGTCTGCTTCCTCCTCACCGAGCGGTGTGCGCCGCGCCCATACGCGTTCGCCGACCGTAAGCCGATCGGTCCACGGCGATCATGGACTCGGGGCCGGGATAATTGGCGTAGGGTGGAGGAATCCGACGCGGGGTGGAGCAGCTCGGTAGCTCGCTGGGCTCATAACCCAGAGGTCGCAGGTTCAAATCCTGTCCCCGCTACTACAACCTGAGGGGCCGGCACGATGTGCCGGCCCCTCAGGCGTGTCCAGCCCCGCGGCGCGCGGTTGCAGCACGCGCGCCGGACAGTCACCTCTGAGGGAAGAGCGGGGGCGGCTGACGCCCCGTTCCGGGCGGATGACCAATGAGGGGCCTTCCTTCCGTGCGGTTGGTCATGGTGGGTGAGATGAGATCCCCGGTTCTGGTAGCTGAGCATTCCGAGGGATATTGGCTGCGCGTTTCCAGCTCAGCCATGCGCGTAAGTGTCGAGCACCGAAACGATGGTGGCTGGCGGTGTCCGTGAGGCCGGTGTCAGAGGCAGGTCCTAGCCTCGTCCTCGAAGGACTGACGCCTGTAACCGGAGGGCAGCACCATGGCCTCGATGCCACAGAAGATCACCACTTTCCTCATGTTCGAGGGCAGGGCGGAGGAGGCGCTGACCTTCTATATGTCGTTGTTCGACGACGCCGAGGTCGTTGACATCTCCCGCTACGGCGCCGACGGCCCCGGCGAGGCGGGCACGGTCCAGCGCGCCACGTTCTCGCTCGCCGGACAGCGGTTCATGTGCATCGACAGCTACGTCAAGCACGCCTTCGGGTTCACCCCGGCTGTGTCCCTGTACGTCGAGTGCGACACCGAGGCCGAGCTCGACCGCCTCTATGGCGCCCTCGCCGAACAGGGCACGGAGCTGATGCCGCTGGGCTCGTACGGCTTCAGCGCCAAGTTCGGCTGGGTGAACGACCGCTTCGGCGTCTCCTGGCAGCTGAACCTGCAGGAGTGACAGTGGATCACTCCTCGGGCCCGTGTACCCCGGATAGTAGGGGCTACCGGCGTCGAGCCGCAGCGTCGCCACCCATACGTTGCGCGTGCGTTGGTGCCTTGCAGTTGCTTGGCTGCGTCAACACAACACGGTGCCAATGCCCGGGACCTTTCGCTCAACCGTCGGTGGCATACGCTCAGCCTTCCCCCTCATAGGACATCTTGTTGGTGAGACCCGGTCCGGAAGCGGTGTTGGTGGTCGATGAGACCGGCGACCTGAAGAAGGGTGTCGCCACGGTGGGCGTGCAGCGCCAGTACACCGGCACTGCTGGGCGCATCGCGAACAGTCAGGTCGCCGTCTACCTCGCCTGTTCCACCTCGGGCGGACACGCGGCGATCGACCGGGAGCTGTATGTGCCGCACTCGTGGACCATGGATGCGGCCCGCTGCCGGGCCGTCGGGATCCCCGAGGAATCGGCTTCGCGATCAAAGCCGCCCTCGCCGTCCGTGTGATCGACCACCCTGAATACCGATGTCCGCGCGGCCTGGGTGGCCGCCAGACACTGGGCGTGCAGGTCGGCGGTCAGAGATGAGCGGCACCATCAGCCGGATCCGTGGGCCCCGGCATTCCGGAGCACCTTCGGATTCTCGGATCTCATGGACGATACCGCCGTCACTGGCGTCCGGGGCCTCGGCCGCCGGGTCGCCGCCGGGTCGCCGCCGGGTCAGAGGTACTTCGTGAAAAACGGCGACAGGTGGGCCGTCACCTGGTCGACGTACTCGGGGATGTCGTAGAGAGAGACGTGTCCGGCACCGTCTATGACGGCCAGCTAGTGCATGACAGCATCGCTGCCATGGACTACAGATATGCCACTGCGGCTGACGCCCCGGCTATGGCTGAACTCTTCGCGGCCAATGACTACGACTCCCTCACGGAACAGGAGCGCGCTGACCAGGGTTTCGTGCAAGGTGGCCTCGATGTCGGCAGGTTGCGCTCGATGGCCGACGACGGGAGCCTTCTCGTCGCGGACGATGCGGGGCGCCTGGCCGGCCTGCTCGGTCTTGCCGCGCCGGGCAGCATGCCGAGTCCGCCGCCGCCGGTGCAGGCGCTGTTGAGTACGCAGGACTCGTTGCAGTGGCAGGGACACTCTCTCAGTTCAACACGCTGGCTGCTCTATGGGCCTGTGGTGGTCGCTGCCGCCTACCGAGGGAAGGGGGTGGCTCGCGGGCTGTTCACCACGGCGATCCAAGCGGCTTCGGAGCGGGCCGACGTAGTGGTCGCGTTCATAGAACTGGCCAACCAGACGTCGTGGAAGGTCCATGTCGACAGATTCGGCATGACCCCTCTGGGCGAGTTCGTCATCGGCGATCGCGCCTATGGCGTAGTCGGCACATCCGCCAAGCAGTCAGCGGAACCTGGAGCCTGAGCAGGGTCAGGTCTTGCCCCGAAGGCCCCCGCTACAGCCTCCGCTTCGCCGACAGGCGTGGGCGATCACCGCGGTCGGTGACACGTGGTCCGAAGCAGCAGCCGTGCGCCTGCCGTCCTCTCAGCCGATGTCTCACCTTCCTTACTGGCTCCGTGCCGGGCTTCCGAAGCCAGGGCGCGCCATCGGTGAAATCCGGCGTGTCGAAGGGGGCTTCTACACCATGGGCTAGGGAGTTCGGCCACGACATCGCCGATCGAGACTGGCTCCACGATGAGCGGTCGGTATGAGTCGGAGCGCGATAGCAGAGCAAGTGAGGTGGTGGCGGTTCCGCTACCCGCTACTGGTGACCGGGGATCCTGCTGAACAACTGCCGCCGACACGGTCCCATCGCCCATCAATCTCGAGTGACGCCCTCTGTGGTCCACAGGTTGGCCACGCAGAACAGGTCGGTGCCCATGACAGAGTTCTGCACGCTCGCGGCCGTGACCAGCACCGCGAGCCGCAGTCCGAGGGCGCCTGCGCCTTGCGTAACCCGGCCGACACTTGATGTGGCGTCAGCCGCTTGAACCTGGCGGCGTCCCCGGGGTGTCCGCACGGCGGGACCGGAAGCGCTTGAGGAGGAGCGTCGTGCCCGCAGCAGCGAGGAGTACGCCACCCGCGGCCCAGGCCACCACTTCGGTGCGGGATGTCCCGGAGGGATGCGCCGCCTGCTGCGTGGGGCAGGTGGTTGCTCTGGAGGCAGGGGCGATGCGCAGCCGGGCCCAGGGCTGGTTCGGGTGGTTCTCGCCCTGGTCGGGAGTGTGCTGGTAGACGGGGTAGAGGCCGGGCGCAGCGTCGCATCTGAGGGTGGCGGTGGCGGTCAGGACCGCTCGTGCGCCGCGCAGGACGGGCCGGTCGGCGAAGGCCGGGGACGAGAGGGCGATGACCCCGTCCATTCCCTCGTCGTAGTTGTCGGTGATTGTGATGCGGCTGCCGGCGCGGAAGGACCTGACATCCCATTCCGACTGGGGCCACGTGGTGTTCGCCGCCCAGTGTTCCTCCCGGTCGGGCGGGGGCATCTTCTTGACCTTGTCCCGGCAGGCGCGACGCGCGGCCTCGTCGGCCGGTTCAACGCGTACGTGTGCCCACGGGGCCCCGTGCTCGGCCGGGCGTGTGTCTCCGGCACTGGTCAGCGTGACGGGGTAGGTGCCGGGCCGGGCGTCGCAGGCGATGGTGACGGCGGCCGTCAGCCGGGGTGCCGTCATGCGCATCCGCCCGGCCTTCAGCAATACCGGGGAGGTAATGGTGTCGCCGTTCACGGCCTGTCCGCTCGCTGCGGTGACGGCCAGCGTGTCGCCGGGATGCGCGGACCGGACGCTGCCGAGCGGCAGCGGTGCCGGTTCGGCGGCGGAGGCCGGGCCGGCGACCAGGAGGGGCAGCAGGAGCGGCAGTGCCACCACTGCCGCGGTGCGCAATCGGTCCATTGCCTCGCCTGTCTGCCTTATGACGCCACGTCAAGCCGCATGTGACGCTACGCTACCAACCGTCACGCCGAACATATATGCGATTATGTGAGATCGACATCGCCCGCCGTTCGGCTTCCTCCAAGACGGAAAGACACCTCGTTGAGTTCCAGTTCCAGATGGATTCCGGCCCTGGCGCTCGGTCTGTGCGCGGGCATACTCGGCACGGGCCAGGCGCTTGCCGCGACCGGTACTCCGGTGCCGTCCCGTACTCCGGTGCCGTCCGGCACTCCGGAGCCGTCGGTCCCCGCTGTACCGACGGCCCGTCCGACAGGGCCCGGGGCGGCGGCAGTGTCGTCTGCCCCCTCGGCGACGCCGACACCACCCGCGCAGCCCAGCCACCCGTCTGTATCCCCGACCTCCTCCGGCGGCCCAAGCCTGAGTGAGGAAGAGAAGTACTGGACAGCCAACCGTATGGACAACGCGGTGCCGCTCGACAGCCCACCCGGCCGGGCCCCCGCAGCCTCGGCGCCCCGCATCGGCACGCGCAGCACGCCGCCGGCCGGCACGCCCCGTCCCGAGCACTTCGGCGGCCACCCGATGGTGGGCACGTTCTTCTACGACGGCAGGCCCTTGGGCGGCAAGAGCACGTACTGCACGGGCAGCGTGGTGCACACGGCCGCCCATGACATCGTCCTGACCGCCGGGCACTGCGGCCGCGGCCTGCAGAGGGCCACCCACCGCATCTTCGTGCCGCAGTACCGCGACGGGCTGTCCGCCGCGAACCAGCCGCGCGGCGTCTTCGCGGTGTCGCAGATGTACATCGATCCGCGCTACGCGGCCAACACCAAGAAGCCCACCTCCGACCTGGACCTGGCCTTCGCGCAGGTCGATCCCAACAGCCGGGGCAAAGTGGAGGACGTGACGGGCGCTCTGACGTTCACTCCCACCACCAAGTACACCCACAAGGTCACGGTCATCGGGTATCCCAGCTCCGAACGCGTCAATTCGAAGCACCAGGCGATCCGCTGCCCCGTCACCACCTCGCGCCTGCCCGGTTACCGGCAGGTGCGCATGACTTGCACCGGCTTCTACGGAGGGGTCTCCGGCGGCCCGTGGATCGAGGACTACGACCGCACCACCGGTACCGGCAAGGTCGTCGGCAACACCGGCGGGTACAACGGAGGTGGCAACGACGCCAACGACGACTGGGTGACGTACGCGCCCATCTACGGCAAGGACGCCAAGGACCTGTTCAACGACGCCGCCGCCCATCGCACGGTGGGCGCGAGGCCGCCCTACCGACCGTCGAGGGACAGACCGGTCCTGCCCGGCTCGGCGGGCACCTGGCAGTACGCCAAGCTCCTGGCCTCCGGCGACTTCCGCCACACCGGGTACACCGACACCGGCGCCACCCGACTCGGGACCGAGCACACACTCGTGGCCGCGACTTCCTGAGCCACAACCACCGCAGCCCGGCGCCCCGCCACCACCAGGGCGCCGGACCACTCGCGACTCCGCGGCGACGGTATGCCGATACAGCTGGATGGGACTTCGTCCTGGACCGCCGAAGGCTTTCGGTCCCGGCAGCGGTAGCGGGCTGCCGGGACCGAGCGTTGTCCGTGCCGGGTCACTTCACGAAGCGGTACTTCAGGTGGGTGGCGAGGGGCGTGTCGACCACCCTGACCGGCTCAAGGTTCCGCCGCCCGGCGCCCAGTCCCTCGAAGAGCCGCAGTCCCTCTCCGAGGAGCACGGGCACCACGTGCAGCTGAAGTTCGTCGATGAGCCCCTCCCTGAGGTACTGCTGCACCGTGCTCGCCCCGCCCGCGATGTCGACGTTCCTGTCCCCGGCGGCGGCCTTCGCCTGGTCGAGGGCGCTGTGGATGCCGTCGGTGACGAAGGTGAAGGTGGTGCCGCCCTCCTTGACCAGGGCCGGCCGGGGACGGTGGGTGAGCACGAAGACCGGGGCCCTGAACGGCGGGTTGTCACCCCAGAACTCCTCACCCGTGTCGTACATCATCCGCCCCATGACCACCGCTCCGGTGGCATCGAACCACTCGCGCATCAGC
Source organism: Streptomyces sp. GbtcB7 (assembly GCF_019091445.1). Taxonomy (NCBI): domain Bacteria; kingdom Bacillati; phylum Actinomycetota; class Actinomycetes; order Kitasatosporales; family Streptomycetaceae; genus Streptomyces; species Streptomyces sp. GbtcB7. The sequence goes on along the minus strand of NZ_JAGXJM010000035.1, from coordinate 12,209 downwards.
GCGGAGTCGCGGTTCTCCTCCCCGCCGGTCATGCCCTGACGCTGCCGCCAGCTCGCCAGGTTGTGGATCCACTCGAAGAGCGGCTCGGCGCCGTCGCCTCCCGGGTTGTCGATGGCGACGTTGGTGCCGGCGATGCACCCGTCGAGGGAGATGGCCATGTCCGCGGTTACGGTCACGATGGGGTTGCTCCTGAAGTCCTGGGATGTGCTGCCTTCACTCTCACGTCGATCGGGAGCCGACGTATTCGACATGCCCGGCGACACTCGACAACTCCGCCCGCCAGAGGGCGCCCTCCCGGCGGTTGAACGCCAGGTCTGATTCCCGCCAGCTTTCCCGCACTGGCGCCAACAATGCTCAACCCTATGAATCGACTTGAAGGAAACGTGGCCCTGATCACGGGCGGAAGCCGGGGTATCGGTGCCGCTGTGGCATTACGACTGGCCGAAGAAGGCGCCGACCTCGTCCTGACCTTCGAGAACAACGCGGAACGCGCCGGCGAGGTCGTGGAGCAGATCAAGGCCAGAGGGCGCCGAGCCCTTGCCATCCAAGCCGACAGCGCGGTCCCTGAGGCACTCACCGCCGCGGTGGACGAGGCCGCCGCGACGTTCGGCAGACTCGACATCCTGGTCAATAACGCCGGGGTCTTCCTCGTCGGCCCACTTGAAGACCTGGGGTCGGCAGAGATCGACCGCACTCTGGCGGTGAACGTCCGGGCGCCGTTCGCAGCGTCCCAGGCCGCAGTGCGTCATATGGACCAGGGCGGCCGCATCATCAGCATCGGCAGCAATGTCGCCGAGCGTACGGTCTTCCCCGGACTGGCGCTGTACTCGATGAGCAAGACGGCTCTGGTCGGGATGACGAAGGGCCTGGCCCGGGAACTCGGCCCGCGTGGAATCACCGTCAATCTGGTGCACCCCGGGCCCACCGACACGGACGCCAACCCCGCCGACGGGCCGAACGCCGAGATGATCGCCGGCTTCACCGCTGTTGGCCGCTATGCGGAAGCGGCCGAGATCGCGGCCACCGTCGCCCACCTGGCAAGTGCGGACGGCGCGTACATCACTGGAGCCTCGATCCACGTCGACGGCGGCTTCACCGCCTGACACGCGACCTCTCCCCCGCAACCAACTCTTCGCCGACCGCGGCTACGACCACGACGCCCACCGCGTCCAGGTCCGCGCCCATGACATCGGGCCGGCCATCGCCCGTCGCGGCACGCGCCACGACACCGGGCTGGACATCCAAGAAACGCTCCTCGAACGGGCCTGCCGCCTCATCACCCACCGACAACTGTCAGGGTTCCGTTACGTACCCTTCCGTCCATTGGTCCTCGTCGATCACTGCCTCTTCGATAGAGAAGCAGTTGGGCTCGTCGGTAAAACCGGGAAGACTCCGGGCCCGTTCGATGCGTTTCTGCGCGGCCTCGCGGCTCGAACAGGTGCCGAGGTGTTTGACGTCGTCGCCGGCTTCTTCGTCGGACCAGAAGTCATCGGGATGTGCTAGGAGCCGAATCGCTCCGTCTTCTTCGGCCCGGTGGTGGACTGAGCCAGGATGACGGGCAGCGGGGCGGAACCCGCAAGGCCCAGCCCCGTGGCGTCAGTTGACGCCCGCCGGGCACCATGCGGCGCCGGACGGCGCTACCCAGCGTCCCGTGTCCGTGCTCACGCGTCGAGTGTCTTCTTCAGTGCGGCCAGACCCTCGGCGTAGATGCCGTGGAACAGGGTGATCGCTTCCTCTTCGCTTGTCCCTGCCGGTGTGAAGGTGCCGGACCACTCCACACGGCTCTCCCCGCGGGACACTTCGTGCACGGTGAGGGTGGAGCGGTAGCCGGTGACGGGGAACGGGGCCTGGAGAATGGAGTAGCTGTACGTGCGCGCCTGGTTGTCGAACGCTTCGAGGCGTTCGACGATGACGCCGCCTTCCTCGTTCGCGAGGCTGCGGACGCGGCCGCCCTCACTGAGCGTGCTCGTGGGAATGTAGGGCAGCCAGTCAGGCAGGGAGTCGAAGCCGCCGATGAGCTGCCAGACACGCGCGGCGGGTACGGGGATGTCGATGGTTGCGGTCGTAGTTGCCATGGTCGTCTCCTGAACAGGTGAGGTAGAGGTCAGGCACTGGGTACGGGGGCGTCCTGAGCGATCAGCCCCTCCGTGCGCAGAGCCGTCCAGAAGGCCGCCGGGACCCTCTCGCCGAGTGCGGCGACGTCCTCTGCGATGCGGCTCGGCCGAGAGGCGCCGGGGATGGCCGCGGCGACCGCGGGGTGAGCAAGGGAGAACTGCAGCGCAGCCGCCTTGATGCCGACGCCGTACCGCCCTGCGAGTGCCTTGATGCGCTCCACCTTGGTGATGACCGGGGCGGGCGCCTTCTGGTACTCGAAGTGCTGTCCGCCGGCCAGGACGCCTGAGCTGTACGGTCCGCCGACGACGATGTCGACGTTCTGGGCCTTCGCGGCCGGCAGCAGCCGCTGCAGGGCGCGCTCGTGGTCAAGCAGGGTGTAGCGGCCGGCGAGGAGGAACGCGTCCGGCTTCGGCTCGTCGAGGTCCAGCGTCAGCTCCAGGGGCTCGACCCGGTTCACCCCAAGGCCCCAGGCCCTGATGACCCCTTCGTCGCGCAGCTTCTGCAGGACCCGGAATGCGCCGGTACGGGCCGTCTCGTACGCGGCGAGCCACTCGTCGCCGTAGAAGTCCTGCGCGACGTCGTGCACCCACACGATGTCGAGGCGGTCTGTCTTCAGTCGCTTGAGGCTGTCCTCGATGGTGCGCAGCGTGGCGTCGGCCGAGTAGTCGTTGACGATCTTGTTGGGGCGTCCGTGTTCGAACAGTCCGCCCTTCTCGCCCAGGTCGCGGGCGGCGGGGTCCTCGATCTCGTCGAGGATGACGCGGCCGACCTTCGTGCTCAGGACGAACTCGTCGCGGGGGCGGCCGGCCAGGGCTTCACCGAGCCGGATCTCGGACAGGCCCGCGCCGTAGAAGGGCGCGGTGTCGAAGTAGCGGATGCCGTTGTCCCAGGCGGCGTCCACGGTGGCCGCGGCCTCCTCGTCGGGTATGGCCCGGAACATGTTGCCCAGCGGTGCGGTGCCGAAGCCCAGGCGGCCGGGCAGGAAGGACTTGATGGCCATGGTGCGGATCCTTGCTGTACGAGTTGCGACGGATGTTCTTCATGCGCCGTTCGCGCGGTCCGTCGGTCTGACACGTTCGAGGCTAGGATCTAGACTTGAGACTGTCCAAGACTTACTTGGACACACTTGAGTCCCTAGAGGTCTGACATGCTTGACCTGCGGCAACTCCGCTACTTCGTCGCCGTCGCCGAGACCGAACACGTCGGCCAGGCCGCCGAGCGGCTGCACATGTCCCAGTCACCGCTCAGCCGGCAGATCGCGCAACTCGAGCAGAACCTGGGCCTCACCCTGTTCGAACGGGGCCAGCAGAGAATCCGGCTCACCCGGGACGGCCAGGTCTTCCTGGCCGAAGCCCGTGCGCTACTGCGGCATGCTGATCGTCTGGAGAACCTGGGCCGACGGCTGGGCCGCGGAGAAGAGGGCGGCCTGTGCATCGGCTACGTCGCCGACGCCATGCACACCGGCATCCTGCCCGGCGCACTACGCGCTCTGCACAACGAACGCCCCGGCATCCACATCGCGCTGTACAACCTTCCGCTCGTCGAGCAGTTTGAAGGCCTGCGGCAGCGCAGCCTCGACATCGCGCTCGTCCATGAACCTCCGACCGCGGACGACCCTGACCTACTGGCCGCACCCCTGCTCGAGGACCCGCTGCTACTGGCCCTGCCCGCGGGGCATCCACTCGCCGAACAGGAAAAGGTGACTCCCGGGGACCTCGATGGTCAGCCGTGGATCGCAGTCGAGAATGCCCAGGACCCCGCCTGGCGGGACACGTTCGTCGCCACCTGCACGGCAGCCGGCTTCACCCCCGACATCCGCCTCGACGCCGCCGAGCCACTGACCGCGCTCGGGCTGGTCGCCTCCGGACTCGGACTCGCATTCGTGCAGAAAAGCATGGTGCGCGCCACCACCGAGGATGTCGCGGTGCGCGAGCTTCCCTGGCACGACACATGCATCCAGCTGTGGGCCGCATGGCACCGAGTCGACCTGCGGCCCCTGGTGACATCGTTCCGCGCCACAGTCCTGCGCGCCAGCAGCGCCGCCTAGGGCCTGTCCGACAGGTCTATGCCCTGGTGGGCAGCGACGTCTGACGGCCGGCAAAGGGTCCCACGTACGGCCGGTTGCCATGTGACGTTCCGTAGCGGGCGAGAGCCGATACCGTGCGGCCATGCCCGACGAATCCTCAGCTGGCGAAGATCGACCTCGGACATGGTCCGCGTCTGCTGGCGCTGCCCTGCGTTCTGATGTGGGCCACCGCATGGATGGAAAGTGCCAACGAGGTGATAGCTCCGCTGCTCGGGCTGCCTGAGCTTCCGGTGGCCGACTTGCCAGACGCACCGGGGCACGTGCTCCTCCATCGTGTCGATTCCACGATCGGCCTGACCGATACGGACCTTGCGGTCATCGACGACTGGCTGCGAGACCGGCGTACTCAGGCTCAGCAGCGGGAGCAGGGGCAGGGATAGAACGGGCTCCACCGTTTCGGCGTCGTCGCCCGGTTTCTCCGGCCGCAAAGCTGTTGCGGGAGGCGGGTGCTTGTTGCTGAAGAGGGTGACGTCAGGGCCAACTCGGTGCCGAGGGCTTCGGAACCGCGTAACGCTTCCGGGCCGCCGACGGCTCCTGCACGGGAGGAGCCGCCGGTGTCGGTCTCGCGGCGAACGCGGCAGCGCTCGGGCAGGTGAGGATCCCACGCCACGAGTCGTGTCCGAGCAGGCGGAGGCGCCGGGCCCACCGTGGCCCCGACCGCGCGCGTTGGTCAGTGGCCTTGTCTGAAGCTGTAAGGCCTGTTGACTCGCTTCTCGACCACCTGGATGCGAGAAAGCCGTTCGGATCACCTGCACCGTGACGCCGATCCGAACGGCTTCAGAGCGGGCTGGCCCTTCAGCTGATGCGAGCTCCCGTGCCGCTGACACGGACGCGCGGGTCACCCGCGCGCAGCATCACCGTGAGTTCGCCAGGGCGGCCCAGATCCTCGCCCTGCTGCAGGGTGAGGACGGCGTCCTCGGGGACCAGGCCGAGTTCACGGGCGTACGCACCGAACGCGGCGGCCGCGGCGCCGGTTGCCGGGTCCTCGACGACGCCGCCGACGGGGAACGGGTCACGGACATGGAAGACGGTGGCCGACTCTCGCCACACCAACTGGACCGTGGTCAGGTCCAAGCGGTGCATCAGGGCTTCGAGGCGCGCGAAGTCGTACGCGAGATCTGCGAGGCGCGCGCGTGTCGCCGCCGCGAGAACGAGATGGCGGGCACCGGCGAACGCGATATGGGGCGGGAAGGTCGGGTCGAGATCGGCGGCCGGCCAGCCGAGCGCGGCGAGCGCCTCCGTGAGGTCGGCGTCGGCGATCTCCTCGATGTGCGGCTCGACACTGGTGAGTGTGGCCCTGACGGTCCCGCCCTCCTCGGCCACCTCCACCGGCACGGCGCCGACGCGCGTCGCGAATATCAGCTCCCCGGGGCCTATCCGCTCGGCGAGCGCGACGGCGGTCGCGACGGTGGCGTGCCCGCAGAACGGCACCTCGGCCTTGGGGCTGAAGTAACGGATGCTGTACGCCCGGCCCTCCTGGCCGCCGAGGCCCTCCGGGGGCGCGGTCAGGAATGCGGACTCCGAGTATCCGAGGTCGGCGGCGATAGCCAGCATGTCACTGTCGTCCAAGGCGGTGGCATCCAGCACGACGCCGGCGGGGTTTCCACCGTCCGGGGCGCTGGAGAAGGCGGTGTATCGCAGTACCTCGGGTCGCGGCGCATTCATCGTCATACGTGCGGCAACGCGGGGCGGGCTCGCGGCTATTCCGGGACGTGAGTGGAGGCGGGCATGGGCCCCGGCGGCGAGCCGCACATCGATACAGACCCACCCTTTCTCTTCCCGAACTGGGCCTCCGTGCCAACAGGTGGGTCATGGGCGTCGCCTCGGGCGGTTGTCCCAACGGTGGGTGGCCAGAACTGTCGGATGAGACTTCGGACGGCGGTGATCGTGTCGGCGAGGTCGAAGAAGTCGTCGATGACGGTGGTGCGCCGCTCGTAGCAGCGGGCGAGTGCGCGGGTCTTGTCCGAGTCGTAGCCGGCGTCCAGGCGCACGGGGATGTCATCGGGCAACGGGCCGAGGTCGTCCAGGCGATCGCGGGTGGGGGCGAGCGGTGGAGAGTCGTGACGGTCTCGCCGCCTCCGGGGGCGATCTGCTTGAGCCGGGCGAAGACGCCAAGTCGTATCCACTCGTCGCGACGATTGCGGATCGTGGTGGCCGAGCAGGCCATGTCGACGATCGCCTCGTAAGGACAGTTGAAGCGCAACAGTTGCAGGAGCTTGTCAAAGATGACCCGGTCGCTGAAGCGCCGACGGTGGCAACCGAGCGGATGGTCCGGGTGGAACTCTGGCCGCTTGGGAAGCAGGGCCGGGAATTGGTCCCAGAGCGGTTCGGTCAGCCATGACGGAAGCGCGGGCACAGGTCTCCCCGGTGATCACAGAGTGTCGCAAATCCATGATCACCAGGAGCGTACCCGTTCTGTCACCGAGGTACCCCACCGCGCCGATCTGCGCGGTCTCTTAGATGGTGACGCAGATGTTGTCCTCGATGGTGCGGCCGTCGCGCTCCAGGCCGCCGCAGACGAGACGGTTGGACTGCTCGTAGCCCACCGTCCACTTGTGGGATGCGGCGCTGACTCGAGGGGAGCGGAATTCGCCCCAGTAGGCACGCAGAGTCCCAGGCAGGCCGTCCTTGGTGTAGACGGTGATGTCCTGGACGAACTTGTTCTGATGTGCGGTCATGACGCAGATGTACGTGCCGCAGTGGGAATCGACTCCGCGCGTCGCCGCGCCGGCCGGCACTGCGGCTGCGAGGGGAGCGATGGAAAGCGCCGTTGCGAGAATGAGGCCGAAGCGAGTGATCTTCATGCCCGGCCCAACGCCCGAAGTAGCCGCCAGACACGCAAACATCACCCTCCGGCTCGCGGTGGCATCGCCGACTGCCGCCCTTCCCACACGTGGCCACCGCATTTCCCGCGCGCCGGGTCCACCCCGTCCGACGCGGGCGGCAACCGGCAGGGCAGATACCCAGATCCGTCCCTTGAAGTATCAGTAAGGGTCCGGCAGGACCGCAGGGCGCCTCCACAGAGGCGCCCGGCTCAAGCTCGCCAAGTCGGTCCTTCGCCGGCATCGCCAGGCCTCTCACGCTTCCAGGTCCGCCGCCAACTCCGTCCTCCAGTGCGCGGACATCCGCCGACTCAGGATCGTCGCGGCAGCCGCCGGCGCCCCCGCATGGACGAACTCGCGCAGTGCGCGAGCCGCCTCCACGCGCAGGGCCCACGCGCTGAAATCGGACTGGGTCACGGGGTCGTTGTCGTCGCACCAGGCGCGCTGCCCGCTGACCCTCTGCCGGGCCGCCCACGCCTCGGCGGTGAGTGTACGAATACGCAGGTCAAGGCCGCTGTCCGGGGTGAGGTCGACCGTCTCGCCGCGAGCGGTGCGGGCCAGCGCGTCGCTCACTTCGTCGTACACGTCGAACCGGGTCTCCGCCGCCAGTCGCCCCAACTGAGCAGCCACCGCCGTACGCAGCCGGGCAGGCGGTGTCCGTTCGATCAGTGCGGCCAGGTCGAAGTTCCGGACTCTGCCGACGTACTGGCCAGCGGCCCTGCCGACATCCTCCAGCACGGGCAGGAGCAGGGCGCTCGCCAGCTCCGCGTCCGTATCGTCGTCCGGCCGGTACGTGATGCCGAACTCCCCCTCCAGTTCGGCCAGGAAGCGGGCGTACGCCGCCGTCGACCTGGGCCAGAGGTCACCGCCGCCCTCGCGCGGCGACAGGACATGACGCACGTCCTCCGGCCCCGGTACGCCGTCCTCGGCGACCGTGACCTGGACCTCCGGCCCCCGTCTGGTCAGGGCGACCGCGCGCGTGTCCGCGGACACCCTGCGCAGCACCTCCGAGCGGGTGAACTGGGCGGCGCCACCCTCCTGGGTCGCGTAGGCCCATCCGTCGGCGCTGCCCGCGCGAACCATCGGACGGTACGCCGCCCACGTCGAGTCCGCCGACTTTCGGGCCCGGGCACGCGTGCGCGGGCTGACGGTGTCGGGGATCGCGCCCAGCCTGCGCAGCAGTTCGGCCGGGGTGAGGTGCTCCGCGAAGACGACGTCGGGCTGGTTCGGCGGGGGCGGTGACGGGATCCTGTACCGGACCATGGCGAGGTACGCGCCGTTCGACCCGCCCACCGGAACGAGCGGCTCCGAGGGAGCCGGCCGCTCCGGCTCCGGTTCGGCGGACTCGGCGGCCAGTGCGAGCGGGGAGACCGGGTCGGGGACGGCGGTCGCCTCGGCCTCCCACAGCAGGGCACCCTCGTACGCCAGCGGTGTCCGGCCGTCGAACGGGCGGCCCCTTTCCAGGGCGTCCGCGAGGTCGGCCAGTGCGTGGCGCAGGGACACCCATCCCGTGAAGGAGGGCGTGTCCTCGTCGAAGTAGCGGCCGAGACGGCCCCAGTTGCGGCCTGGGTGACAGGAGAGGAACAGGCCGTCGGAGGACTGCCAGCCGATGCCAAGGGTGATGAGCAGCCAGTCGTGATGCCAGTACGTGGCAAGTTCGTCGTCGTCCCCGTCGTCCTCGCCATCCTCGTCGAGGGCGTGGTCGTCCGGGACGTCCGCGCTGATGCCGCGCAGGAACGAGGTGCTCTTGACGATGTCCGCGACGCAGGACAGCGGGCCGTAGTGTGTCAACACGGGCGCCCCCGGCTGGAGTTCCACACCGTCGTGGCAGCTCAGCGAGGCCACCAGGTCGGAGTGGAAGCGGACCCCGAGCGCGCGCTCGGCAGCCCTGATGTCCGACGTCGACGCCGGCGGGCGCAGCAGGGCGTGACTGACGGGCGCGTGCCGCAACAGCCACGCGTCGATACGGCCCCACGAGTCCTCAACGGCGGGAACACTCATGATCGGACCATACGCGCCGCCACTGACAACGGGCCCGGGCAAGGGCCTTCCTCGGCTGGTGAAAGCCGTTGCGCACCACCAGCCGCTGTCCCTGCTCGTCAGCAGTGTGGCGCGGGGTCCTCAGGTCCGTCTCACTCGTGGACCAGTCTCAATGTGTCTCATGACCTTGGCCCCACGAAGACGTCGACGGTGTCGTTGGTGTCGCCGCGAACGAGGTTCGTGGCCGCCGAGGAGAAGGCGATCCGGTGGTCACTGAGCGACGTGGAGCCCACCGCGGGCCGGTCCGCCTCCGTGCCGTCGGCCGCCGCACTCACCCGCTCGACGGCGCCGGTCCTCAGGTCCTTGACGAAGACGTCGGCGAGGCCGTTGGTGTCGCCAGGGACGAGGTTGGTGGCCGCCGAGACGAAGGCGACGCGGCGGCCGTCCCCGCTCAGGCTCGCGGCGGAGCTCACCCCGTCGGCCTGGGTGCCGTCGGCCGCGGTGCTGACACGCACGGTCGTCTGCGTCTTCCGATCGAAGGCGAACACGTCGGTGACCTTGTTGGTGTCGTCGGGCACCAGGGAGGCGACGTTGGAGGAGAAGGCGAACATCCGGCCGTTCGCGCTGATCGACGAGTCGAACGAACTCTCCTTGTAGACGAAGCGAGTGGGCCGGCTGATCTGCTCCGTCGTGCCCTTCAGCCGGTCGCGGACATAGACGTTCCTGGCGTGCGTCCAGTCGTGGTTCGGGTCCAGCTGGTCCGCCGTCTCGAAGGCGACATGGCGTCCGTCGGCGCTGAGCGACGCCGAGAGGGAGTCTCCTTCCCCGAGAGTGCCGTCGGTGCGGTACTGGACCAGTTCGTTCTTCCCCGTGCGCCGGTCGTGGACGATCACGTCGTCCCGGCCGTTGGTGTCGCCGGGGGCGGCGTCCGGGGTCGCGGTGGTGTAGGCGACGATCCGGCCGTTCGCGCTGATGGCGGGCGAATAGTTCAGGCGGCTGCGGGGCGGGGCGTCGGCGTGGCCGTGGCTGATGCGCTCGGTCCGGTGGGTGCGGCGGTCGTAGAGGTAGATGTCGTCGAGGCCGTTGTCGTCGTCCTCGGTGAGCGCGGCCGTGGTGGCGAAAACGACGTTGCGGCCGTCGCCGCTGAGCGCCACGCCCGTCGCCGGGCCCTCGGCGACGCGCTGGGTGCGGCCGGTGCGCAGGTCGTGCACGAAGACGTCGGCGACGCCGTTCGTATCCCCTCGGACCAAGTTGGCGGCGGCCGAGACGAAGGCGATGTAGCGACCGTTCGCGCTGAGCGCGGGTTCGGCGGAGGCGCCGTCGGCCTGCCGCCCGTCGGTGGCGACGCTGGCCCGGGCGGGGCCGGGCGAGGAGTGCTGGGCGGCGGCCGGCAACGCGGTGCCGGCGAGCGTGGCCGCCACGGCGGCGCTCAGAGTGGTGCGGCGTGCGAAATGCATGGAAGGCCCCTGTTGTTCCGTGCGAGTGCCATGTTGGCCGTGCACAAGCCTTTTGCTCCGTGCGAGCTACTAGCTGTTCCCCGCAAGTCCCTTGGAGGACCGGGGAGTTCAGCGGAGGCGACGCACGAAGCCGTCGTAGTGACCGTTGGTGTCGTCGAGGGCGAGCTGGGCTGATTCGCTGCCCAGGCCGATGCGCCGGGCCCCGGCGCTCACCGAGTACACCGCCACGGAGACGTCCGTGACGGGCTCACCGGTGACGGACTCGCTCACCAGACGGGTGGTGCCGGTGCGCAGGTCGCGGAGGTAGACGTTGGCCGGCCCGAGCCGTCCGTCCGCCAGACGGGGATCCGCCTGATAAGTCAGGTACCGGCCGTCCGGGCTGAGCCGGGGCTCGCGCACCCGGTTCTCGTCGGCGGGACCGGCGTTGACGCGCCGGGTGACGTCCTTGCGCAGGTCGCGGACGTAGACAGTGGAGGCGGCACTGGCGGTTTCACCCGGGACCAGTTCCTCATCACCCCAGTAGTCGAATGCGATGGTCCGGCCGTCCGCGGAAAGCGAGGCGGGCATCGCGTACCGCTGTGCCGGGGTGCCGTCCGGCTTGACGTTGACCTGTTCCTCGGTGCCGGTGCGGCGGTCGTGCACCCACGTGCGCCCGTACGAGCTGCGCGGCACCAGCTGCGTGTACGCCACGTAGCGGCCGTCGGCGCTCAGACCCTGCAGGAGCGCGGGGTTGTCCGGGCGGTCCCGGTTGGTGATCCGCTCCACGACGCCGGTGCGGCGGTCGAGGACGTACACGACTCCGAAGAGGTCGCCGGGGTCGGCCTCCATCCGGTCGGCCTTGGCGTTGAAGGCGATGTAGCGGGCATCCGCCGACATGGTGGCGCCGGCCGCGAAGGCGGAACCTCCGTCGAGGGCGACGCTGATCCGCTCCGTGGTGCCGGTGCGCCGGTCGTGCAGGTAGATGTCGTCGGCCGCGGCGTTCGTGGGCGGATTGTCCCAGCGGACCAGGTTCCTGGCGTTGGAGCGGAACAGGATGTACCGCCCGTCGGCACTGACGGCCTGCGCTGACGACTCGCTGTCGGCCTGTGCGCCGTCCGAACTGACGCTGACCCGCTCGACTGTCCCCTTGCGCAGATCACGCACGAAGACGTCACCGAAGCCGTTGGTGTCGCCGGGCACCAGGTTGGACGCGTACGCCGTGAAGACCGCGAAGCGGCCGTCGGCGCTGAATTGCGGTCCGTACGAGTCGTCGTTGCCCTGCTCCCCCGTCGCCGACAATGTGATCCGCTCGGTCTCCGGCTTCGGCGCCGACGTGGCCGATGTCGCCGATGTCGCCGACAGCGCGACCATCGCCCCCGCGAGCGCCGCGACGGACACCCCACGCATGGTTCTGAACACGATTCCCCCTGTGTTTCCCCGTTGACGCATCTCCCCCGGCCCCGCGCCGAGGGCTTTCTTCGAGGCAAGCGCACCACCATGCACAGGGTCAATCCCTAGAATTGAGTACAACTCGGGCACACCATCAGGCGTCCGCGAGGAGACCTCGTCCAGGAGGTCCCATGCATGGCCGAAAACCTACGCCCGGCCCATTGCAACTGGCGTGCGTCGGTCACCCGAGTCCGGCGTTGGTCAGTCGGATTGCTCGGGCCCCGTGGACGGGGTGCTTTCGGCCGGCCCCCCGAAGTCCGGGCTGGTGAAGTCCGGGCTGGTGAAGCTCGGGCGCGGGCCGGCCGCGGGTCCGCCGTCGGG